>CAZAKP010000045.1:0-18426 GCA_964485845.1 uncultured bacterium
ACTCCCCAGTCCCTAGTCCCTGGCCCCCCAGCCCCCAATCCCTGCCCTCTGCTGCTGTTGACAGCGGCAGAAAGCCCGGGATAATGGCCCATGGCCAGCGGCTCGGCGACTTACGATTGTCGATTGACGATTCCCAAATCCGGGCGAACACTGGTCGCCGGACGGCGTCCGACCCTTCTCTAGCCCTAGACCCAATCCCGATGCCGACACCATCATTTGAGTTCAAGCGCAGGCTGGAGCCGATGCGGCTTCGCGCGGCCGAACTGGAGAACCAGCTCGGCGACCCCAAGGTAACCTCCGACATACCGCTGCTGAAAGTCCTTACCCGCGAGTTCCGGACGGCAACGAACGCGCTTGAGCAGTTGAAGGAGTACGAACGTCTCGAAAGAGAGGCGCGGGAAGCCGAAGAGATGGCTCACGCAACCGACGACGCGGAAATGAAGGAGCTCGCCCATAAGGAAGCTGCTGACCTCGGCCAGCGCCTGGAAACGCTCGCCGCCGCGATCGAGGCCGTGCTGCGTCCGCGCTCGCCGGAGTGGAACAAAGGCTGCATCGTGGAAATCCGGGCCGCCGCCGGCGGCGAGGAAGCCGCCTTGTTTGCTGGTGACCTGTTCCGGATGTACTCGCACTACGCCGAGAACCACGACCTGAAGATTGAGGTCCTCGACTCGCGGCCGAGCGAGCTGAAGGGGTTCAAGGAAATCACGTTCGCCGTCGAGGGCGACGAACCTTACCGCTACTTCCGATTCGAGAGCGGCGTGCATCGCGTCCAGCGGGTACCCGAGACCGAGGCGTCCGGCCGGATCCACACATCCACCGTCACCGTCGCGGTGCTGCCCGAAGCCGAAGAGGTCGATCTCAATATCAACCCCGAAGACCTGCGGGTGGACGTGTATCGCGCCGGCGGGCACGGCGGTCAGGGTGTAAACAAGACCGAGTCGGCCGTACGCATCACCCACCTGCCCACCGGCCTTGTCGCCCAGTGCCAGGACGAACGTTCCCAGCAGCGGAACAAAGCCAAGGCGATGAAGGTACTCGCCGCGCGGCTGCTCGAGGCCAGGCGGCTGGCGGACGAGTCAAAGACGACCGCGACCCGGCGGGGGCAGATCGGCACCGGTGACCGGAGTGAGAAGATCCGAACGTACAATTTCCCCCAGAACCGCCTGACCGACCACCGCATTGGTCTTTCCGTCCACAACCTCGACTCGGTCATCGAGGGCAACCTCGACGCGCTGTTCGCCGCTCTGGAAAAGGCCGAGGCCGCAATCGAGTGAGCGGACCTGCTCCCCGGACTCGGGGCTCAGCCGCCAGGACTCAAAGCCACAAAAGGCCCGCTGCAGCCGCAGACGCTGCACAGCTTCTTAAAGAAGCCGCCGGCTCGATCCGCCGTTCGGACACGGAGTATCTGCTGATGCACATTCTCGGCGTACCGCGTCATGAGTTGTACCTCGGGACCCCTGCCCCGGCCCGGACGGCGCTGCGGTTCCGCCGGCTCGTGGCTCGTTCCTGCAAAGGTGAACCGGCGCAGTACCTGGTCCACTCTGCCCCATTCCTCGACTTTGACGTCTACGTAGACCGGCGCGTATTGATACCGCGCCCTGAGACTGAGGACCTCGTCGCGCGGGCCATTGCCAGAATCCGGTCCGGCCGTAAGCCGCAAGCAGTGAGCCGCAGGCTCTCTGCCGTGGACTTTGGCACCGGGTCCGGGTGCATGGCGATTGCCCTGGCGCGCGCCGTTCCGGAGATGGACGTCCTGGCGGTCGATTCTTCAAAGGCCGCCCTGGCCGTCGCCGCGCGAAACGTGTCGAAGCACGGCCTTGCCGAAAGGATTCGGCTGGTGCAGGCGGACAGCCTCTCCGGCCCGGCCCTGGCGCGGCTGCGCGGACGACTTGACCTGCTGATTTCAAACCCGCCGTACATCCCGACCCCGCGGCTGGCGCGACTCGACCGGAGTGTCCGGCGGGAGCCGCGGCTGGCACTTGATGGAGGGCCAAAAGGGGCTAAGATTGTCGCGATGTTGCTGGAGCACGGCCCGTTCTGGCTCAGGCCCGAAGGGATGATGGCAATCGAGATTGACCCTACCCAGGCAGCGATTGTGCGCAGGCTGGCTCCGAGTGCCGCGCTCGAGCGCGACCTCGCCGGCAGAATCCGCTACGTCTTCCAGACGCGATGAAAGCAGGAAATGTGACTCGTGGCCGCAAACGTATCGCTTTCATGGTAAACCGCGGTAAGCCTTTGGCTGCCGATCTCGTGCCGAAGCTAGCCGGCTGGGTTCGCGCCGCCGGCCACATCCCGCTGCTCTCCGCCGGGACAGCCAGGCTGCTCCACATCCAGGCCGAGTGCCGCCCGGCGGCGAAGCTCGCGGAGAGGGCCGACCTGGTGGTCGCCTGCGGCGGCGACGGCACCCTGCTCAGGGCGGCGCGACTGGTCGGCAACCGCGACGTCCCGATTATGGGCGTCAACCTCGGCGCCCTCGGATTCCTGACCGAGTTCTCGGCGGAGGAGGCGCAGGCCGGCATCGAAGCTTTCTGCCTTGGCACCCACACAGAGGAACGCCGGATGGTGCTTGCCTGCGGCTACGGATGCAAATCCGGCTTTGCCCTCAACGACATCGCCGTCAGCATGGGTACGGCCAGCCGCGCCATCGAACTCGTGGCAAGTTCCGGCGGCGTGCTGGTCACGCGGTTTGTGGGCGACGGCGTGGTCGTGGCGACGCCGACCGGTTCCACCGCCTATTCGCTCGCGGCCGGCGGCCCGGTCGTCTATCCGACGATGGCGGCGATTCTGCTCACTCCGCTCTCGCCGCACGCACTCGCATCGCGGCCGATGATACTTCCCGCAGACGCGAAGGTGGAACTCGAGTTGAGCCGGCGGTCCGAGTCGGCCGTGCTCAATCTGGACGGCCAGGAGCGCTGGACAATCAGGCCTGCCCGCCCCATCCGCATCAGCCGCGCCGGCTTCACGATTCGCCTCGTCACCCCCAAAGGCAAGACCTATTTCCAGATTCTGCGCGACAAGCTCAAGTGGACCGGCAGCCAACTCGGGCACGGATGAGAACCGCAACGGCCTGGCGCTAGCTCATGCTCGCCGAGCTCAGGATAAAGAACTACGCGCTGATTGACGACCTGACCGTCGAGTTCAGCCCCGGCCTCAACGTCCTATCGGGCGAGACCGGGGCCGGCAAGTCCATCATCCTCGGCGCGCTCACGCTACTGCTCGGCGACCGGCCCGATGCGGACATGATTCGCAGCGGCGCCGATACCGCCCAGGTCGAGGGTCGGTTCGAGGTAGACAAACGGCTGGCCGGCGAATACTCGGAGCTGGGAATAGCGGCGATGGAAGAAGAACCTCCCCTGCTGCTGCTGCGTCGTCGCACCGAGCGCAGCGGCCGCGGCGCGGCCTACGCCAACGACTCAAGCATCACGGTCGCCGCCCTGCAGAGGCTCGGCGACCGGCTCGTTGACCTCCACGGCCAGCACCAGCACCAACTGCTGCTCAAACCCGAGGTCCACCTCGATCTCCTCGACGAATACGCGGGGCTCGGTCCCGAGCGCCAAAGCTTCGCCGAACGGTTCCGCACCTTTGGAGAGAAGTCAGCCGAACTGACCCGGCTCGACGAGAAGCTCGCCGAACGCCGGGCTCGGCGCGACCTGACCCAGTTCCAGCTCAAGGAACTGAGTGGAGCACAGGTCCGGCCCGGTGAACTCGAAGAACTCAAACGCGAGCGCGACCTGCTCCAGACCGCGGAGCGAAGATTCACGCTTGCCCGTCAACTCGAAGAACTGCTCTCGGAGCAGGAAGGTTCCATCATCGGCCTGCTCGGACTCGCGGGCAAGGCCCTCGCGGAGCTTTCCGAACTCGACCCGGTTCTCGTCGAACGCCGCGCCGTGCTGAACGAAGCCAGGGCCATCGCCGACGACCTGTGGCGCGAGCTTGTACGCTACCGCGAGTCAATCGCATTCTCGCCGGAACGGATGGATGCGGTCAACGCCCGCCTGTTCCTGATTGAAAAGCTCGAACGTAAGTACGGGATGCAGGCCGACGAGCTCGCGGCCCTGGAAGCGAAACTCAAGGACGAACTCGACTCAATCGAAGGTGGAGACTCGCGCCGGGGGGAACTCGCCACGGAACTTGCCGCTTCCAGGCAGGACCTCTCGTCCCGGGCCGCGGCCCTGTCGCGCAAGCGCGACAAAACCCGGGCTGAACTCGAAAAGCGGCTCACCAGCGAGTTCGAAGCCCTGGGACTCGGCAAAGCCCGGCTCGAGGTGAGCATGGGCCGCATATCCGACCCGAACGGGGTCTGTGAGCGCGGCGGCGAATACTACCGGGTGACCCCGACCGGCATCGACACCGTCGAGTTTCTGTTCACGGCGAACCCGGGTGAGGAACTACGCCCATTACGCAAGGTTGCCTCAGGGGGCGAACTCTCGCGGGTCATGCTGGCCCTGAAAGGCGTGCTCTCCCAGGCTGACCCGGTGCCGACGCTCGTGTTCGACGAAATCGACGTTGGCATCGGCGGCAGGGTTGCGGAATCGGTCGGCAAACGTCTCGCCCAACTGGCCCGGGCTCACCAGGTCATCTGCATCACCCATCTCCCCCAGATCGCCAAGTATGCGGAGCGCCACCTCCTCGTCACGAAGTCGGTCCGCGGCAGCCGGACCACCTCCGCCATCTGCCCGCTCGACGCCGAATCGCGCATCGAAGAACTCGCACGGATGACGAGCGGCGCGGCTGTCACCCGGGCCGGCCTTGCCCACGCCCGGGAAATGCTCGAATCGGTGAAGGGACATGGCCGCAACCCTCCGCGGATTTCGAGCCGGGCCATAAGCCGCTAGAATGACAAACCGCTCCCCCAACCCGAACGGCCAGCCACCCGAAACCAACCGGAACGGCCACACGACCGCGGCCCGCATCGTGACTGTCCCGAACATCTTAAGCGTATCCCGCATTGTCCTGCTGCCGGTAGTTCTCCTCCTCCTGTTCAAGCGCGAGAACGTGGCCGCGGTAGCGGTGATGCTCGTGTCCTGGAGCACCGACGCGCTCGACGGTTACCTCGCTCGCAAACTGGGTCAAGTATCGAACCTCGGCCGGGTCCTCGACCACCTGGTAGACAAAGTCTGGGTTGGCTCGGTACTGGTGACGCTCGTGTTCGTCCGCAACCTCCCGTTCTTCCTCGCGGCCGCGGTCATCCTGCGCGACCTCCTGATACTCGCGGGCAGCGGCGTCATCATGAAGACCAAAGGCTCGTTCGTCTCCTCCGACGTTGTCGGCAAGATAACCGGGTGCGCCTTTGCGTTGATGATTATCTTCTACACGCTGGAAGTACCGGGACTTATGAAGTACAAATCCGCGGTCGACTCCATCGTTACGGTACTCGTCGTCGTATCGTTCCTCAACTACGTCACAGTCTTCCTGCGCCGAGTAGCGAAGTTCCGCCTCCCCGGCGAAGACTCCTAGTAGCCGCCCGGTCGCAGCCTCAACGTTGGCTTTGATCTCAGCCTCAGTCACTTATCGCCCGCGGCGTTGACGTCCTATCTCGAACTCGACCCAAACCTCAACCTTAACCTCAGTCCTTAGCTGCACCGCGCGTTCCTCGCGAAGCCGCACCGGTCGCTGCTCGGACAGCCGTTCGCGGCGTTGGTCGGCTCGATGTTCCCCGCGTTGGCTTTTGACTTTCAGCTTTTGGTCTTTGACTTCTTGGGTCCGCCGCTGCTACCCCCCAGGCAGTCTGTGGACCGTCCGCTCCAGGGCAGAATTGTGGTCAGCAACGGCCTGACCACTACATATAGACGACGTCCGGGACGTTTCCTGTGCCCGCTGCCAACCGAAGGGGCGGGCTCTTCGCCCGCCCCTGACCTGTATGCCGCATGCTGCCTGTTTCTCCCCGCGCGCTAGCGCACGACGACCGACCTTCCTCACCTGCCTGAATTCCGGCGTGTCGAGACGGTAGTAGACATGAATCGGTCTTGCCTCCAACGTGCTGCACTGCGATGTCGAACTCACGACGGGCGCGGGCAGCGCCGGCCAGAACGCCACCTGCAAGCAGGCGCCAGGACGACCCTCCGGCCTGACGCCACATGCGCCCGGCAGTTGCCTTCTCCATGCTCTGCCCCTCGCGACAGCCGGAGACGAGTGGAGCCGACCGAGGAAGTCCTGTCCAGTCCAGGTATGCAAGAGGTGTTCCTGTGGCACCCGGTCGGAGACTCTGAACCGCCCTTCGTCAGCCCCGTTCCTCGCGTCCGCAGGTGCCGGACCGGACTATACCCCGGATAGTCCCGGGTAGGCCCGGGGTAGGCCCCCCTTAGCAGCAACCGTGAACATGAGACCTACGCATCCGGATTTGATTCTGCGTGAGTTACGGGGCAGGAATCATCGGATGTTAGCAGATTTCGCTACACCTGATAGCTTCGCAGGCAACCTGCAGAGCTCCCTGGAAAGGAACGAGGATGACCCCGACGCCCGCTGCGGCGCGAATCAGACGGGTCTACCATCAGACGTCAGCCCGCCAATCCCCACTCGGAAAACCCGGGCTCTGATTGACAACTCCACTTTCGGCACTGGCGATTTATCTTAACACAGTAGGCCCGGAAGTTAACATGACACGCTGGATGCCACGAGGCCTGGCACCCGGCAAATAGCGTGAGGTCTCGAGAGTGCTTGTGGTCGGTCAGGAGTCTATGAGTCAGGTCTGTATGTCCTACGTGCCCGCACCCGTAGTTCCGTAACGAGCCCCAAGCGTAAACCTGTTCGGAGGTAGATACATGGGAAAGCGCGTGTTTGTGGGGAACCTTCCCTTCAGCGCGACCGAGGACCAGCTTCGCGAGCTGTTCAGCCAACACGGCGAAGTAGTCACGGCTGAGATAGTGAAGGACAAGTTCACCGAGCGTTCCCGCGGATTCGCATTCGTGGAAATGGCTACGGACGAGGCGGCGGCAGCGGCCGTCGCGGCCCTGAACCAGCACCAGATGGACGGGCGTCCGTTGACCGTGAACGAAGCCCGCGCCCGCACCGAGGGCCGCGGACCGCGCGGCGGCGGCGAAGGCGGCAACCGCTGGTAGGCCGGTCCTTACCAACTGCGGGCGGGCATTTGCCCGCCCGCTGCTCTTGGGAGGAGGTGACCGCAGATTCCAGGACCGACAATCGACGATCGTCATTCGACAATCGTCAATTGCCAATCAGGTGTTGATACGGGAGAAGATGATGGCAAGGACCATCGTCGCACCGATAGCAATGGTCCAACCGACGAACGTCCGCGCGACGCAGCCGGTGTCGTGGCGGTACGTCTTGAGCACCTCGGCGTGCGACAGCTTGACTTTGACGGTGTCGTCCGGCGACACGTAGACCCATTCGGTGCCGACCCGTACCGAGCCGGCCTCGTAGCTCGATATCAGACCCGGCTCCTCCGGAATCGCACCGAGTTTGCGCAGCTTGTCCCAGAACTGCTCCGGCGCCTCATCGGCAGCAGCCTTGTAGACCGTCCTGGGCGGGAACAGGCTGACAAAGTGTTTGCCCGGCAGCGCCTCAACCACCACCGGCGCCGAGGTCATCGGCACCGACGTTGCATCGAGAAATACCTGGTCGGGCAGCGAATCCGTCTCGATCGAGACGTAGCCGACCGTGACCGCGCACGCCACGGCTCCGGCAAGAACGAGGACAGCGGCGATCCGTTTCATCAAAGGGTGGCGGGAATGATACCGGCCAAATCCGTGCGGGTCAAACAATCCGCTTTGGGAAAGGTCGACGCTCCTTCCGACTCGTCCCTCCGCCTTGTCGTTGCGGCATGGTCCTCAGTCCATGGCCTGGCGGAGCCGGCATGACGTTGACAGCACCGGCGCGAACCGTATGATTGACGCTGGACAGCAAGCAGCGGGCCGCCAGTACGCCGCCGGCGCCGGCAGGCCCAACAGAAAGGCATAACCATGAGTGACCCAGTCGGTCTTCTTTTCCCCGGTCAGGGCTCGCAGTTCGTCGGCATGGGCGCCGACCTGTACTCGAAATTCCCCCAATCCCGCGACGTCTACGAGCGGGCCGAACAGGTACTCGAACTGCCGATCAAGGCGCTGTCGTTCGAGGGGCCGGAGGAAGAACTGCGCCAGACCCGCTACACCCAGCCCGCAATCCTGACCCACTCGCTCGCGGCGCTGGCGGCTCTGCCGAAGCTGTCCCCGGCGATGGCCGCGGGCCACAGCCTGGGCGAGTACTCGGCGCTGTACGCGGCCGGCGCGCTCGACTTCGATTCGGTGATGGAACTCGTAAAACGCCGCGGCGCGCTGATGTATGCCGAGGGCGAGAAGAACCCGGGCACGATGGCCGCGATAATCGGCATGGACGCGGCGGCGGTCGAGCAACTCTGCCGGGACGTGAGCGGAGTGGTCGTACCCGCGAACTACAACGAGCCCCGGCAAACCGTGGTTTCAGGCGAGATACCGGCGGTCAAGGCCGCGGCCGAGCTGGCCAAGTCGCGCGGTGCGCTTAAGGCTCTGCTCCTGCCGGTATCGGGCGCGTTCCACTCGCCGCTGCTAAAGGAGTCGGCCGCGGAGTTCGCCGACTTTCTCGGAGGATTCGAGATTCGCCCGCCATCTTTCCCGGTCATCGCCAATGTCACCGGCCAGCCGGTCACTGCCGCCGATCAGGTACGCGAGTGCCTGACCAGGCAGCTTATATCCCCGGTCCGCTGGGTCGCGACCATCGCGAGCGCCAGGGACCTTGGGTGCAGGCGGTTCATCGAGGTCGGACCGGGCAACGTACTCGCGGGCCTCGCCCGGAGAATTGACCGTGAGCTTGCAGTGTCGCCGGCCGGCAAGGTCGCGGACGTGGAAGCCATCTCGGCAACCCCAGCATAGGAGGTATACGATGGACTGGCGGCTATTGGCTACGACCTTCGGCTCGGTTTTCCTGGCCGAACTCGGCGACAAGACCCAACTCGCCACTCTCTGTTTCGCGACCGGCAAGAACACGCTCGCGCCTGTCTTCGTCGGCAGTTCGCTCGCGCTGGTCACGAGTTCGCTCCTTGCTTGTTTGCTGGGCAATACGCTCACCCGGGTGCTCCCGATTCGCTGGGTTCACCTGGGAGCCGGGATGGTGTTCATCGTCATCGGAGCACTGCTGGTCGCGAAGAACCTCCGCGCCGCATGAAGCTCAAAGCCCGGCCCGAGGACTTCCGGGTCGAGGAGCGGCTCAGGCTCAGGTTGAAGCGGGCCGGTGCCTACTCCATCTACCGACTCGAGAAGCAGTACTGGAACACGCTCGACGTCATCACCCACCTTGAGCAGCGCCATGGTCTGAGGCGGCTCAGCCGCGCCGGGCTGAAGGACCGCTACGCACAGTCGGTCCAATACCTCTCGCTGCCCGGCCACGGGCCCCGGCAGATTGTCGAAAAGAACTACACGCTCCGCCTGGCCGGTATGGCCGACGAACCCGTAAGCCGCGACGTCCTGCTTGGCAACTCGTTCCGGGTGACGCTGCGCGCCCTGACCGATGAAGAAGCATCTGCCATCCTCGCGTCGCTGCCCAAGGTCAACCGGTTCGGGTTTCCCAACTACTACGACGAACAGCGCCTCGGCTCGGCCCGCCACGGCCAGGGCTTCATCGCCCGCCGCCTCATCGCCGGCCATTTCAATGGCGCGCTCCGGCTCTGGCTGGGCACGCCCTCCGGCGCCGACGACACTCAAACGCGGCGCCGCAAGGCAACAATCGAAGAGCATTGGGGCGACTGGCCCCGAATTCTCGAACTCGCCCCGCCCGAAGGCAAGCCCGCTATCAAGCACCTGTGTGACAAACCAAAAGACTTCAAGGCGGCCGTCTACCTCATTCCACGAACCATGCTTGAGCTGTTCATCAACGCCTACCAGGGCTGGCTCTGGAACGAAGTACTGGCCGAGCTGCTGGCCGAGATGAAGATTCCGTTGCGACAGCTCGAATACTCGCTCGGCACGCTCGCTTTCTACGACGAGCTTAGTCCGACCGACGCGAAGTTTCTCTCGAAGCTGGTCATCCCGGCGCCGGGACCGGACGCGGAGTTCGCGAGCGAGCGGGCAGCGCGAGTCACTAACCAGGTACTGGCCCGTGAAGGACTGGCCCTCGACCAGTTGGAGATCAAGCTTCGTATCCGCGGAGTGTTCTTTAAGGCATACCCGCGCAGGGCCGTCATCACACCCGAGCACCTCAAGGCGTCTTCGCCGGAGCCCGACGACCTCTACCCCGGCCGCAATAAGATTTTACTATCGTTCTTCCTCCCGCCCGGCTCGTACGCAACCATGCTCATCAAGCGGCTGTCGCTGCTTTAGGAAAAGGACATAGAGATAAAGGGACCCAGGGATAGAGTGCCAGGACTTCGCCACTCTATCCCTATGTCCCTCTATCCCTCTTTTCTACTCCTCCCCCTTTTCCTCTTCGCCCAGGTGCCAGGCAGCATCAGCATTGACCCGCGCCTGAGCTGCGGGGGACATGACCGAATCGTCGGACGATTCGGATCGTGTCCCGAAGCAGCGAGCGCTACTGTCCCCGGTAGCGTGGCCATTGACCCACGCCTGAGTTGGTACACGGTCGAATCCCAGCACTTCGACGTTCACTTCTCCTGTCGCGGCCGCCTGGACAGCGAGCACGCCGGGCTGGCGCAAGAGGTCGCCGCCATCGCCGAAGGCGTCCATGCGACACTCACGCCGGCCGTCGGCTGGGCTCCGCGCGCCCGGACCCAGATTGTCATCGCCGACTTCTACGACTACTTCAACGGCTGGGCCGCGCCGTTCCCGAACAACGTCATCACGATAATTCCGACTCCGCCGGCTGGCAGCAAGACAAACGAGGGCGACTGGCTGCGCTCCCTCATCCTCCACGAGTATTCGCACATCCTGCAGATTGACCAGACTTCCGGGCTCTTCGCCGCCCTGCGCAAGGTATTCGGCCGCATCAGCATGCCGAACGCGCTGGCCCCGGCCTGGATCGATGAAGGCTACGCGGTCTACAACGAGACGAGGTTCGGCGAGTTCGGCCGCCTTCGGAGTGTGGAGTACAACATGATGGCCCGGGCCGCGGCTGACTCAGGCCGGCTTCTGCCGGTTGACCGCTGCGGCAACTACGAACTCCAGCGCTTTCCGGGCGGCGATGCGCCCTACCTCTACGGCTCTCTTCTGCACGGGTACGTCGCCCGGACCGATTCAGGAATCTGGGACCGCTACAACCACAGCCGCTCCGGCGGACTCCCGTTCTTCGAGAACCTTCATGCCCGGCGTGTGCTTGGCCGACGTATCTACCGTGCCTGGAGCGAAACCGGTGCCGACATCGTTGCCGAAGCGAACCGAACCGCCGCTCAAGTTCAGGCGAAACCGGTGACTCCGCTCCGAAGGGTCACGCACGATGGGTACTCAACCGGCTCTCCCATCTGGTCACGCCACGGCAGCCAGCTCTTCTACATCTCGCAGACCGGCCGCGAGTTTCCGGCCATCAAACTGGTCGACACCGCGACCGGCCGGACAACCGTGCTCCACCGCGGCCCGGTCACGGGCAACCTGTCGCTCTCACGCGACGGCCGACTGCTGGCATTCGCGGAACTGAGGCTCGTCGGCAACTACTACGAGCACACAGAGATATTCACCCTCGATCTGACATCGGGCGCGGTGCGCCAGCTTACGTACGGCCAGCGGGCACGCGACCCGGACTTCGCTTCGGACACATCGCTGCTGGTATTCGTCTCGAACGGCAACGGACAGAATGACCTCAAACTCCTCGACATCAAGACCGGCCGAGTATCGCGGCTCACCGAAACTGAAGACCGCACCGGATATCACAGCCCGCGGTTCTCGCCGAGCGGGAAGTGGATAGCGGTTGGCGTGAGCCGTCCGGGCGGCTACGCCGACATCGAACTGGTAGACCGCCAGACCGGCTGGACGATTCCGATAACTCATGACCGCGCGAACGACCTCTCACCGACATGGTCCCGGACCGGCAAGTTCCTCTACTTCGCATCAGACCGCACGGGCATCTTCAACCTGTATGCCTACCAGCTCGCGACCGGCAAGACGTACGCGGTCACGAACGTCCAGTATGGCGTGTTCGAGCCAGCCATCTCCCCTGACAATCGCCGGATTGCCGTTACCAGCTACTCGCCCTCTGGCTATGACCTGGCGGTTACAGACATCAGAGCGGCCGACTGGCAGCTCGCTCCCGAGTTCGAAGACGCTATGAGGGACATGACCGAATCGTCGGACGATTCGGATCGTGTCCCGCGTCGAGCCGAGGGACAGTCTCCTGTTTCCGCCAAGGCAGGTCAGCTCTACTACTACAGTCCATTCCCCACCCTCCTGCCTGCGTTCTGGTTGCCATGGGCCTCCCTGTCAGACGATTTGGGTCTCGGGGAACTCGGCGCGTTCACCCTCGGCTGGGACGCTCTACAACTCCACCAGTACCAACTCACGGCCGGTTACCGGTTCAGCGATTCCTCTCCGTTCGTTTCCGCCGCCTACTCGCTGCGCCGCTATCGGCCGGTCATCAACGCCGCGGCCGACCTCGACCTGCGTCAACAAGCCGGAGCCGTCAACATCGACCTGCCTTTCCTCCAGACCAGCCGGTCTAGCTTCCTCGACTTCACGGTATCGGGTGTGAGGGACATCTACACGAGTACGCGAGCCGACCTCGACTGGACCTTCTCGAACGCCCACCAGTACCGCTTCGATGTCGCACCGGTTGATGGCCAGGTCATCGGCTTCCATACCGACGCGCAATCGCGGTCGCTGTTCTCCGACAAGGACATGGCGCGCCTGCTCGCCTACTGGTACGGCTACCTGGGTCACCCGCCCCAGACCTGGAGCCTTCGCACCAAACTGGCCGTCGGCACCGCTTTCGAGATGGATGCGGCCGATGCCTTTGCACTTGACGATGAGACAGGGTTGCTCGGTGTTCGAGGTTACACGGAAGAGTCTGAGCCGGCGCGCTCGGTCCTCACGGCCGGGCTCCAGTTCCGGACCCCGCTCTGTTGGGTAGAACGCGGCATCGGCACCGGCCCGCTGTTCCTTTCGAACATCAACGCCGCCCTGTTCACCGACTTCGGCCTTGCCTCACCCAATCTGCAATCCACAATCGACAGCCTGCAATCTGCTATGTCCCGCGCTCGTCTTGGCGTCGGTGCTGAACTCCGCGTAGACCTTGTCATCTCACATCTTCTGCCGGTGAGCATATACGGCGGCTGCGGAATCGGACTTAATCCTCTCTGGTCCTATCGCCCGTACTTCGGCGTCTCAAGCACGGTGCTCTCAAGCCTCCTGCAATCGCCAATTGCCACTCGTCAATCGCAATTCCCTTCGAGCCTCCGCCATCTTCCCGAAGGCCGCTAGCCGCTCTCCAGCGGCTCAGATCCGAACGGCCGGATTGCCTATCTGAACAGCACGAAGCTGCAGGACGCACGCCTGGCCACGGCGACGTAGGAACCCGCCGCGACCAGCCTGCCTGCGTTGTCGCGTCCGTCCCACTCTCGGCCTTCAAGGACTCGGACCAGGCTGCCGCCGCAGTCGAAGATGCGTATCGGTCCCGTCGGTCCGGCCGCGAACCGCACCCCGCCAGAAGCGGGATTCGGCAGCGCATGAAGCGCGGCGCTGCCCGTGAGCCTGGTCGGCGCCTCGCTGCCGACTCCGACCTGACCCGCAGTATCGACGCGTGCCGCGCAGATGTCGAATGTGCTGTCTCGGAAATCGGACCAGCAAACGACGAACCGGTCATTACCGGCGGCCAGTGCCGGTTGGTGCTGCACTCCTGACTCGCTGCAGACTGCAAATCCGCCGGAATCGAGTACCAAGCCGTCCTGCCTGACCCGACAGGCATAGATATCGCCATCCCCGCGCCAGTCGGTCCACGCAACAAGATACGTACCGTCCAGGTACGCTACCGTCAACTCGGCGACATCAGCCAGCGACCGGGTAATGACAGTAGGAACGGAGTCGAGAATTGTACCGCCAGAACTCAGCCGGCTGCAGCAGAGCGCCGTGCTCTCATTGCCGGGTATCTCGCCATCCCACACAACGAGGTAGTTATCACCGTCGGTTCCCACGGCCACTGACCATTGAAAGGTACTGTCCGGCGTGAACCGGATGGCGGTCGAATCGAGCGGCTCGCCGTCGCGACCGAGCCTGGCAGCGCTGACCACGTAGCCGGCGCTGCTTGCCAGCCACGCTACGAGGTATCCGGAACCGTTGGAGGCCGGCACGGGAGAGAGCTGGATGGCAGCGGAATCCTGGGGCAGCAGACGCCTGCCATCATGGTCGAGCGGAGCGCCGTCACGGGCGACGCGAGTATAGTACACCTGGTCAGGTCTGGCTCGCCGGTCGAGCCAGACCGCAAGATAGTTCTCACCGTCGAACGCCAGCCGGGGACCGACCTGGTCGTCGTCCGCGCCGTTGATGGTGCCGGTATCGAGCAGGGCTCCGTCAGGCGCCACCCGGGCGCCCAGCACATCGCGGTGGAATCAGCACCCGCGGTGCCACGCAATCAGGAAGTCAGACCCGCCCCAGGCGACTGCCGGCACCATGTCCTCTTCCCGCGTGCCCGCAATGAGGATACCGGCAGTGTCCAGCACCTCGAGCGACGGCGTCAGACGGCAAGCGTAGATGTTGGCCGAGGTATCGGTGGGAATGTCCCGCGTGTCCTGCCAGGTAGCGAGGAAATCCGTGCCGTCGAAGGCTATCGCCGGCGAGGTCTGGTCAAGAGGCGCGCCGGACACGAGCCGCGATCCGGCCCCAACAGCGACGCCGACGAGAAGCAGGACCGCGACCGCCAGACGCATAGCTCGATTCTAGACCTCGCCGTGCCGGTTGTCAAACCGGCGGTGTTCGCGGACTTGAGGAAGATCTGAAGTCCCCTTGACCGAGGTCGACTGGGGCGAGGTGTTGGTGTGATGAGACCGAGACCGAACACGCCAGTTCTCCTCGCAATTCTCTGTCTCGTGGCAGCAACGCTGAGCCGCGAGAGGTCGTTCGGGGAACACGCGGCGGCGCAGGGGTCGGTGGAGCTGGTTCTCAACGCAGGACTTGACTCTTGGAATCCAAGACTGACAATCTCGCAGAGGTCGTAGGTGAGACTCCTCGCCACGGTGCTTTCGGGCTTCGTGCTGGCATCAACGATGCTGGCCCGCGTGCCCGAGTTCGGCGAGTATCGGGCCGTGCAGGAGTCGCTGGGGAGGATGCCGGCGAAGTTTCATGCCGGGTGGCTGCAGAGGCATGGGCTGGATGCTTCACGGTACACCCAGTATCGAAGGCCCGAGACCACGGGTTTGAAGCTAGTGGGCAAGTGGGGCCGAGGCGTGTCGAATGAAGTGACCGGTAGGGGTGACCTCGTCGCGTTGACCTTGGGAAGCGAAGTGGCACTTCTCGACTTCGCCGAGCCTGACAGCCCGGTCGTCCTTTCCGAGATTCAACTCAGCTTCATTCCCGTACAGACCGCTCTCCATGATTCCTTCCTGCTAACCGGCGGGAACGGCATCGAGATATGGAACATCGCCGACTCGACCGACCCCGCGTACCGCAATGTGATACCCTACGCAGTCAGCAACTTCGCTGTCTTCGATACGTTCCTCTACTTCAGTAGCGGCGGCACGTTCTACGCGTACAGCATCGGCAGCCCCGCAAGTCCATATCAACTCGGCACCTGTACGGACAGCGGCAACGTCATGGCGGCCACGGCAGACGTCGCAGTGGCACGAGAGCCCAATACCCTTGCGCTCAACTTCATCGATGTGTCGAACCCCACATCGCCGCACTGGGTCGGCACCTACGGCATCTGTGCTCTTGGAGTTGACGCGCGGGGCACCATCTGTGTCGCGACCAGGTGGGTGAACGGCACGCCAGACCAGCTCTGGGTGGACGTGATCGATATCAGCGACCCCACCAACCCCCATTTGCTAGGTGAGGCCGACAGCGTTGGCGGCTACGACATCCACCTGAGTGGCTCGCTGGCTTTCGTATCCGGCTTCTACTATGGCTGGGGCTTCGCCATCCTGGACGTCAGCGACTCGACACGGCCACACGTCATCTCGCAGACCATGACGCCGTCGGATCGATTCGCAGTTTGGGCCGACTGGACGTCAAACTGGGCCTTCGTCGCCGACATGGTTGGCATGGCAGTGATGGACATCTCCAACCTCAATCTGCCTAGCTACGACACCACCGTAATGACCGCGCTGAAGGCTCAGGACGTCTGGCTGGATTGGGGGCGCGCGTACGTTGCTGATGGTGCCGCAGGGCTGCGAATTCTGGACGTAACGGATCCAAGCGCGCCTGCTGAGTTGGGCGGACTGGACAGCGCCAACGTAGATGCGATGTCGGTCGTGGGGCGAGATAGCTTCGCGTTTGCTGGAGGTTGGCCGATCCCGATGCTGAGGTCCATGTCTGTGTCAGACCCTACCCATCCGCAAATGGCTGGGGGTGGCTATGTCGAGACTGACCCTGCCGACATGGTCCTGCGCGACACGCTCATTTATCTGGCTGGCCGGCTGCGGTTCAACGTTGTTAACGTCGTCCGGCCGCGAGAGCCGACACTGGTGGGGAGCTGCGTGACTGGCGAGCTTCACGAAGCTGGCCTCTGGCTGCAGGGAGATCTGGCCTATGTCGCAGGAGCCTACGACGGGATGTACATTGTGGACGTGAGCGACCCGCAGAATCCCGCGGTCGTTAAGATGCTGCCCGGAGTAGATGCCTGGGGTGGCTGCGTGCGAGACAGCCTTCTGTACGTGTCCGATTTCGATGAGTCACTGCACATCTACAGCGTAGCGAATCTCAGCAACACATACGAGCTAGGTTCTGTCTTCGTGCCCGGTGCGGGTCACGACGTAGGGGTGCTTGGCAACTACGCCTTTGTCGGGGCCGCAGGTCTCGGTCTGGTTGATATCTCGGACCCTCGCACGCCGACATTGCTGACCTGCTACGCCACACCGGACTTTGTCAGGCGAGTCGTCTGCGATTCGCCCTATGTCTACGCCGCGTGCTGGGGTGCTGGCGTACTCGTGTTCGACACAACATCGGCTGCGGTGGCGGAGCCAGCATCGCGGTCGATGCCGTCAACTCCAGTTAGACTACTTGGGTCAGTGACAAGCAGCAAAGCGACTCTTGAGCTATCACGGACTCAAGGAAAGGAGGTTCATCTCCAGCTATTCGACATAGCTGGCAACAGAATCGGAAGGGCCGACATTCCCACGAGAGGTTCCAGCACGACATGCTATCAGCTTGACCTGACGGGCAGGTCGGCCGGGGTCTACATCGTGCGGGTGAACGTCGGCGATAGGGCATATCACCTGCGCATGATAAAGCTACAATAGAGGAGGTAGTCTGTGAGGCGCAGAATCGTCTGTATTCTGGCGACGGCAGTCGCCGTTGCCTTTTGCTTTCTGAAGTCCTATGAGGTACAGCCAACTCACTACCCGTGGAGCGGTTGGACGTCCACGAACGGCTACGTAGCCCAGACTTTCATCGCCAACTTCGATTCGGCGGCTGAGGTTTGGTGCTTCGTCGGAGACCGTGGCAACGGGAGCAGCTACAACGTCGATATATACGACTATCCTGACGGTTCAGGCTGGATCGCGCGCAAGCACGACGTTCCGTCGCCGGCCATGGGATACGTCTGGCTCAAGTTCGAGCTTGAGACACAGACAGGCCAGAAGTTCGTGCGGGGCAAGGAATACAAGGTCGTGGTGACGAGGCCGGAAGGGCAGATCAACTGGTTCCGGGACACCACGAACCAGTATTCCTACGGCCACATGGAGGGAGGAGGCGGTTCCCGGACGCCCAAGGATGATCTCTGTATGAAGTTGTTCGGCAAGGCACGGGTGGGCACAGAGTTCGCTACGCACTCCAACGTCGCTTGGAGTGACGACCCTGCCTATGAGACCATCCCGTACACGCCATCCTGGTGCTGGGATAGCTGCATCAGGCGCGAGTCCGAGCTCGGGATCGAGTACGACAAGATAGGCTACGGCTTCTGGCCGATCATCCAACGCACCGGGAACACGCGCTGGGTCTGGGGCTGGTTGGA
Source organism: uncultured bacterium (assembly GCA_964485845.1). Classification (GTDB taxonomy): domain Bacteria; phylum Hydrothermota; class Tepidihabitantia; order Tepidihabitantales; family Tepidihabitantaceae; genus UBA2258. The sequence continues at coordinate 18,010 of CAZAKP010000045.1, forward strand.
TACGCTGATGATGAGCTTCGCAACCCATCGAGTGCGGCCCATCATGTCGTTCAGGGGAACTCCAGAGTGGGCGACCTGCGCGCACTCAAGAGGCGGGCAACCACTCGGGTGCGCGATTCCCATCAACCTCTGGAAACCGGTGCGTGATGGCGACAGCATCAACGACGACAACTACTACGCCAAGTACATCTACGAGTTCGTGCGGCGATACGGCCCCAAGGGGTCTGCATATAACGGGGATTCGAGTGGTGTCTTCTGGTGGCGCCATCAGAGCCTTGACACGTTGTACATCCGCCTCTTCGAGGGGTTTCCGGAGACGCCGTACAGCGGGCTCCACGCCCCGTGGCGAGACTCATTTACGGAATACCCGGGCGGGTACTGGCGGCTGGTTCCCGATCCCTTCAGCAGCGATAGTGT
>CAZAKP010000046.1:0-15017 GCA_964485845.1 uncultured bacterium
GGCGGCTACGCAATTGGCGGAACGTCTGACTCCGCCGGCGGCAGCGTGCTGCTCATCAAGACCGACTCGCTGGGTCGAGTCGGCGTGACGGAAGATCGGACGACGCCGGTGCGCGAGCGCGTCGTTTTCTCCGTTACGCCGAACCCCAGCAATGGCGTCGTCGAGGTCAAATGGTCATCGCCCGCCGGCACCGGGCAGGCGACACTGCGCATCTATGATTCCCAGGGACGCCTCGTTGGCTCGTCATTCGTCATCCGTCCCTCACCCTTTTCGCTGCACCTGCGGTCACTGCCCGCCGGTGTCTATGTGCTCTGTCTCGAATCTGACCGCTGCCGGGCTACCCGCAAACTTGTGATCGACTAGCCGTTTCGCTGGCGTCCGTCGACGGTTGACGCGGGAAATGGCGGCCGCTAGAATCAGTTGTAGGGGGCGATGTTTCGTGCAGGAATGATTCTTTCACCGCTTGTAGCCCGTCGCTTTGGTCCCCGCGCTGCCGTCGGGCATCACTTGCGCCGGTTTCTGGTGTCCTACAGGCCAAGGAGTATACGATGATGCGTTCGTCTTCGCTGTCCGTCGCGACCGGAATTGTGGTCCTACTATTCGCCGGCATCGCCGGGGCTCAGCCCGAGCCGTGGGTTCATCCAGACGGAAGTATCCACTACTATGATGCCATCAGCAAGCCCGCCGGCATCAATTGGAGCGCGGCCTTCGATTCAGCCGAGGGCCATGGCGGCTACCTCGCCACCATCACGTCGCCGGCTGAAAACGACTTTGTGTTCAGTCTTGTCGACTCAAGCCTTTACTGGTTCGAAAGAGCGAACCGCAAGCTGGCCGGCCCCTGGCTCGGCGGCATCCAGGACCTCGGGTCGCAGGAACCGGACAGCGGCTGGCACTGGGTTACCGACGAGACCATGAACTTTCTCAACTGGACCCCGGGCCAGCCCGACAACCAGGACAACGCGAACGCGCTCCATTTCGGCGAGTGGGTCGGCGCGCGAGTGCCGACCTGGGACGACGCAAGCAGCGCTGACGATTCCATCCGCGGCTTCGTACGCGAACTCTCCGCCGACTCGACCACGATCGGACTGCGCTACTGGGACTCGCTGGCCTCGCCGGGATACACACTCTTCACCAACAACCAGGGCAGAGCCATCTACCTGATTGACAATAAGGGTCGGGCAATCCACCGGTGGCGAGTGACTGACAAGACCGTGGGAGCGATGTACCTGCTCGCAAGCGGGCTGATCTCGCAGATCGCCAACCTGAACAACCCCAACTTCCTCAACGGCGGCCGCGTGAACCTGATCGACTGGGATGGCAACAAGACGTGGACCTACAATTACTCGGACAGCACTCACTGCTGCCACCACGACGCCATCTGGCTTCCCAACGGCCACGTGGCGATTATTGCCTGGGAGCTGAAAACCAAAGACGAGGCGATTGCGGCGGGCCGCGACACGACCAAGCTACCCGCCGGCAAGCTATGGCCCGACCACATCGTCGAGGTTGACCCGGCGACCGATAGCATCGTCTGGGAGTGGCATATGTGGGACCACCTGGTCCAGGACTACGATTCGACCAGGCAGAACTACGGTGTTGTTGGCGACCACCCCGAGCTCATTGACCTGAACTTCGTCGACCAGGCCTCGCCGAGCGCGGCCGACTGGATTCACGCCAACGCGCTCGACTACGACTCGGTTTTCGACCAGATCCTGTTCAGCGCCCGCGATTTCGACGAGGTCTGGGTCATCGACCACTCAACCACGACCCAGCAGGCGGCGGGCCATACCGGTGGACGCTACGGCAAGGGCGGCGACATCCTTTACCGCTGGGGCAATCCCCGGGCCTACCGCCGCGGCGACACCACGAAACAGGTGTTCTATCACCAGCACCATACTTCGTGGATAGAGCGCGGGCTGTCGGGCGCAGGCAACATCACCGTGTTCGACAACGGACTGCAGCGGCCCGGCTCCTCGTATTCAACTGCCATTGAGTTCAGCCCGCCCGTCGACAGCACCGGCCACTACCAGGAGCCTCCGCCCGGCAAGCCGTACGGTCCCGAAACCCCGGTATGGCAGTACGTCGCCGACCCACCGACATCGTTCTATTCATCCCAGCTCGGCAGCGTGCAACGTCTGCCCAACGGTAACACGCTGATCTGCGAGGGCAACAAGGGCCGGTTCTTCGAGCTTGGACCGGACACCCAGAAGGTCTGGACCTATATCAACCCGGTTAACGACACGCTGCCTGCGTACCAGGGTACCGTGGTGCAGTATGCGGTCCACCGGTCACCACGCTACGCGCCGGACTATGCCGGTCTTGATGGCCACGACCTTACGCCCGGCTATCCGGTCGAGCTCTACACGACGAAGCAGTACGTCGGCGTGAAGGAAGCGCCGCCTGCGGGCAGCGTCCCGGTTGGCCTGTCAGTCAGTCCCAACCCGTTCGGACGCTTTGCCCGAATCAGCTTCAACCTCCCGGGCCGAGTCCGGGCAGAACTCGGCATCTACTCGGTCGACGGCCGGCTCGTGCGTGCCCTGCCGGCGACCAGCGGGATTGTCTGGGACGGTATCGACAACAGCGGGAACCGGGTCGGGCGCGGCGTCTACTATTGCCGGCTCCAGGGCCCGGACTTCGGCGCGTCGCGCAAGCTGGTGAAGACTGAATAACCACAGAGGAGCAACGTGATGATACGCTCAGCCCGCCGTTTGGGAGTAGCCCTCGTGCTGCTCGCGCTTCCCGGTCTGCTGCTGGCAACGGTCACGTTCGAGAAACGCTGGCACTGGTTTCGTCAGGACGTCGGCCGTTCCGTCGCGCTTACCGCCGACGGCGGCTATCTGGTGTCGGGTGAGACCTGGGTGGACACAACCCTCTACGGCATCGTCCTGGCCCGAACCGACTCCATGGGCGAGACGACCTCGGTCCGCCACTTGCTCGGCGTTGCTCACGGGAGCGGCTACGTATGCGCTCTGCGGGGAGGAGACTTCGTCGCGGCCGGCATTCGGAACGGCTCCCACTTCTATGCCCAGGGTTTCAGTCCCTCGGGCGAGTCGCTCTGGACCTACGATTCGCAGCACCGGGGTCAGGTGTACGCGCTTGTCGCCACGAGCGATGGCGGATGTCTCCTGGCCGGCCGGGATTCGGCGCTGGACATGGGGCTCGTACGGCTCGATTCCGTCGGCAATGAGGAGTGGGTCCACTCTTACGATGAACCCCTCGTGCAGGGCTCCTGGGCCAACGGCGTGGCCGAGACCCATGACGGCGGTTTCATCCTGTGCGGAGACGCGACCGACTACCTGGGTTCCTACATCCGGTTGGTGCGGACGGATTCCGCGGGTGATACCCTCTGGACGCGTCTTATCTCCGGCCCGCTCGGCCCGTCTTTACAGGCGGTCTGCGAAACGCCCGACCGCGGATTCCTGGCCGTCGGTTCCGCGTTCGACACGCTGCAATCGCTCGACGCCGTCTATCTGATGCGTACCGATTCGAGCGGGGCGACCCAGTGGACCCGCTATATCTCGCCAACGGGCGCCGGAACCGAGGCAGAAGCGCTGTGCACCACCAGCGACGGCGGCTACGCGATTGCCGGGACAATCGCGTGGGTCGACTCGGCCCGGGCCTGGATGGTGAAGCTCGACGCCGACTTCGATACGGTCTGGACCAGCGCCCTGCCCGGGAAGGGCCGGGAAGAGGCCACTGCCATCTGGCAGACCGCCGATGACGGCTACGTACTTGCCGGGACTTCGGACCCACCGAGCGACAGCATCTTGCTGTTCAAGACCGATTCGGTGGGGCACATCGAGGTCGGCATCGCCGAGGAGCGGCAGGCGCCGTGCAGGCCAATCGCCCTGTCGGTCCAGCCCAACCCAACCAGCGGTGATGTCAGGGTCGAGTGGTCGCTTCCTGCCCGGTCCACGGCCAGCGTTTCCGTGTACGATATCACCGGTAAGCAGGTCCATTCGTCATCTGGACTTCGGACTTCATCACTTCTACTAGGTCTGCGGTCTTTGCCGTCAGGAGTCTACGTAGTCTCTCTGGAATCTGACCGCCGCCGAGCCACGCGCAAGCTCGTGATCGACTAGCCTTTCCATCGCATGCGGCGTTTGACGCAGGAAAGGCTGGCTGCTGTTATCCGCCGTCGACCGAACGGGAGGCTGCTGTCTGGAAAAACTCTTCGCAGCGTGGAGTCCGTCGAGGTCGGTTCCGGCGCTGCAGCGCAGCAAGTGCCAGTCTGGTTCTGAGTGTTCTGTAAACGAAGGAGTGTACGATGATGCGCTTGTCCTCTAGGTCTCTAGCGACCCTGGTCGCCGCGGTCGCCTTCTTCGCCGGTATGGCCGGCGCTCAACCCGAACCCTGGGTTCATCCCGACGGCAGCATCCACTACTATCATGCCATCAGCACGCCGGCCGGTATCAACTGGAATCTCGCCTGGGATTCGGCGCTGGGCTACGGCGGCTACCTCACCACCATCACGTCGCAGGCCGAGAACGACTTCGTCTTCAGTCTGGTCGATTCAAGCATCTACTGGTACGAGCGGCCAAATCGCAGGCTGGCCGGCCCGTGGCTCGGCGGGTACCAGGAGACCGGTTCTCCGGAACCCGACAGTGGCTGGCGCTGGGTTACAGACGAGCCGATGAGCTACTTGAACTGGACCCCGGGACAGCCGGACAATCAGGACGACGCCAACGCGCTTCACTTCGGCGAGTGGGTGGGCGCGCGGGTACCGACCTGGGACGACGCACGCAGCACCGACGACTCCATCCGCGGCTTCGTTCGCGAGCTCTCGGCCGACTCAACGACCGTCGGCCTGTTCCAGAACGACAGTAGCGCCTACCCGGGCTACAATCTCTTCTCCAACCGTGGTTCCAAGAACGTCTATCTGGTGGACAACAAAGGCCGGCTGGTCCACAAGTGGGTGAACCCAACCTATGGGGTAGTAGCCCAGTACTATCTCACCACGGACGGCAGGCTGCTGCACATCGACAACCTGCAGAATCCCAGATTCTGGGACGGTGGTCGCGTGGCGATGATGGACTGGGACGGCAACGAGGTCTGGGGATACAACTACTCGGATTCGACCAAGTGCCTGCATCACGATGCAATCATGTTGCCCAACGGCCACGTGCTCTTCCTCGCCTATGAGTACAAGTCGCGCGACGATGCCATCGCCGCCGGGCGCGACACGGCCAAGTTAACCGACGGCCGCCTGAGCCCAGACCACATCGTCGAGGTAGACCCGATTTACGACAGCATCGTCTGGGAATGGCACGCCTGGGACCACCTCATCCAGGATTACGACTCCACCAAAGCGAACTATGGGGTCGTCGGCGACCACTCGGAGTTGATCGACCTCAACTACGCGGTCGACAACACCCACGACTGGCTTCACTGCGACGGTCTTCACTACAACGCCGAGTTTGACCAGATTCTCATCTCCGTGCAGCGCTTTGCCGAGGTCTGGGTCATCGACCACTCGACGACAACCCAGGAGGCGGCCGGCCATACCGGCGGCCGACAGAACATGGGTGGAGACCTGCTCTACCGCTGGGGCAATCCCCAAACCTACCGGGCCGGCACAAATGCCGACCGCAAGTTCTACGGTTCGGTTCATGCCGGCAAGTGGATTGACCCGGGATTGCCCGGCGCCGGCCACATGCTCGGCTTCAACGGCGGGACGGGACGTCCAGGCGGCAACGGCTCGTCAGTCGATGAGTGGATTCCGCCGGTCGACAGTACCGGCTGGTACACGAGGCCCGCACCCGGACATCCATTCGGCCCGGAGAGCCTCTGCTGGCGATACATCGGCAACCCACCGGGCGAGTTCTACGGCCCCAACATGGGTGGCACCCAGCGTCTACCCAACGGCAACACGCTGACCGCCGAAGGGACCAAAGGGAGATTCCGTGAGGTCACTGCGGACAGCCAGATAGTCTGGCGCTACATGTGTCCGGAAGTCAGAGCAGGCGAAACCATCATGACCCAGGGCGACACAGTGAACCACGGCCCGATTGGCTGGGAGTCGAACTCCTTCCGCGCCGTGCGCTACGCTCCGGACTATCCGGGCCTGCGCGGCCGCGTCCTGGCTCCCGGATACCCGCTCGAGCACTACCGGACCAGGCAGTTCGTCGCGGTCAAGGAAAAGCCACCGACGGGCAGCGTGCGCGTCGGTTTGGTGGCAAGTCCGAACCCGTGCGCAAGGACCGCGCGAATCAGCTTCAACCTGCCCCATGCCGCGGAACCGAAGCTGGGCATCTACTCATCAGACGGCCGACTGGTCAAAACACTACCGGCAACCAGCGGCGTCGTCTGGGACGGCGCCGACAACAACGGGAGGATGGTAGGCCGAGGTGTCTACTGCTGCCGGCTGCAGGCGCCCGGCTTCAGCACGTCGGCCAAACTGGTCAAGACGGAGTAGCTGAGGCACAGCAGTCAACTTCTGATGGTCGCTGCCGGTCGAGTCGCCAGAGCGCTGTTCGTGCTCGCGCTGCCCGCGCTGGCAGCGACCACGTTCCACCGCCAGTGGCGGTGGTACACCCGGAACGTCGGACGCTCTGTCGCACAGCTTGCCGACGGCGGGTACGTCGCGAGCGGAGGATTTCAGGCTTCCGCCAGTGTGTTCGGGGCGGTGCTTGCTCGAACCGACTCTCTGGGCGAAACGACGGCTGTGCGGGCCATTCTCAACCTCGACAACGGCGGCGGTTTCTCCTGCCGCCTCGCGGACGGCGGCTACGCGCTGCTGGCCGAATCGGCGAAGAAGGTCGTCGTCCGCAAGTACGATGCGGCGGGCGACCCGACCTGGGAATGCCGGTCCGCGTGGGGTGGTCCTATCTCGGCGTTCATCCCGACTTACGATGGTGGCTGCCTGGTCGCGGGCCGGATTCCCGACACGGCCTACGACATGGGCGCCATCAAGCTGACCGCGGACGGGCACGAAGAATGGAAACGCTACTATGACGAGCCGCGGATGTTCGACTCCTGGGCACGCGGCGTTTCCCAGACCCGCGACTCAGGCTACGTCCTTTGCGGCGATGCCAAGGACTATGTCTCTGTCAACCTGCGTCTCGTCCGGCTGACGCCGGACGGTGACACGGTCTGGACCAGGCTGTACCATGGCCCGGTCGGGCCAATGCTCACTGACGTCCATGAGATGCAGGACAGTGGATTCCTCGCAGTCGGCTACGAGTTTGATACTTTGACCAGCCTGAATGCCCTCTACATGCTCCGGACAACGTCGCGCGGCGACACGGTCTGGACCCGCTGCCTCGCCCCGGCCGGGGCGGCGTCTCAGGCATCGGCCATGTGCGCGACCAGCGACGGCGGATTTGCCATCGTTGGCGCCATTGACTGGGGTGACTCGGCCCGGGCCTGGCTGATCAAGACCGATGCCCAGGCCGACACTACCTGGACTGCGGTTCTCCCCGGCTCTGGTCGGGAGACCGGCGCCGACATCGAACAGACCCCTGACGGCGGCTACATCATCGCCGGGTCATCCGACTCGGCCGGGATATCCGACAGTCTTCTCCTGATAAAGACCGACTCACTGGGACACCTCGAGGTCGGCATCACCGAGGAGCGGCGGCCGCCGTGCAGGCCAATCGCCCTGTCGGTCCAGCCCAACCCAACCAGCGGTGATGTCAGGGTCGAGTGGTCGCTTCCTGCCGGCTCCGGGTCCGCGACGCTGGGCATCTACGATTCGCAGGGCCGCCTCGTCCATTCGTCATTCGGGATTCGGACTTCGTCATTCCGGCTCGACCTTAGGTCGATGCCGGCCGGCGTCTACCTTCTCAAGCTCGATTCCGAGCTCGGTATCGCGACGAGAAAACTCGTCATCGAGTAGCCGGACTCGCCACCAGCACTACGAAACTCGCCCCGCGCACGAAGCCGGGGCGAGGTTCTTCCGGGCCGATGGTCTCGCCCGGGCCCTGGAACAAAGTCGACACCGTTTTCACGACCTCAAACCCGGCCTGTTCGGTGAGGCGCTTCACTTCCTCGTACCGGTCGAAGTGGGCATGGCTGAACAACGCATCGCCCTGCCGGCCACGCTGCGCGTAGCTTGCCCCCCACTTGCCGTCACGGTCGAGAATGGCATTCACCAGCCGGCCATCCTTCCTGAGCACGCGTCGGCACTCGCGCAGTACCTTGAGCGGTTCGCTGAGGAACTCCCAGGTCGTCAGCAGAAATACCGTGCCGAAGCTGCCGGCGCGGAACACCAGTTCCTCTCCCTCGCCGTACAGGACTACTATCCCTCTTGCGCGCGCCTTCTCGAGCAGCGCCGGCGACGGGTCGATGCCGAGCGGTATTCCCAGCGCCTGGGCGAACCGTCCCGTGCCGACGCCGACCTCAAGCCACGGCCTGGGCAGGTCCGGCAGCAAAGGGAGCAAGGCGGCCAGCTCAACCTCGAACGCCATTCGTCCCTTTCCGTCATACCAGGAATCGTACCTGCCTGCGACCGCATCGAAGGGACTTGCCATCGCTAGAGTGTCACTATCTCGTAGCCCTGTTCCATGTATGCGGCCATCGAAGGATGCCCGGCCATATCATCCCCGAACCTCAGGTTCTGCTCGATCACTACGGGCACGGTGCCGTTCCTCGTTGCACATGTTCGACACACCCGGTCGATGAGTCCGCGCTGACGGAACTGCCGATAGACGTCGGCAAACGGCTTGGTCTCGTTGCGCAGGAGCGACAAAAGCTTTGTCGCATCGCCCTCCACCACGAGTTTGGCGTCGTAGCCCCGGTCCTTCATGTCCATCACGTTCAGCATCGCGTGGGCGAAAGTCGCCGGGTCTCCGCTGAATGCGAACACGGCTACCTTTTTCATGCTGCATCCTTTCGCGTTTTCAACTCATGGTAGTATGGGCCGCCGCGGGCAGGAGTCAAGCGGCCAGGACCATCCCGCCGCATCTTGATCCTGCGTTCCACATTCTGAATTGACCCTTCTTGACGCCGCTGCTATATTAGCCCGTGCCCGCACCGCACAAAGTGACTCGCGCGAGGCGCGCCGTGGCTCCCTCCCGCCTGGCAGTCGGGCTACTGGCACTGGTGGCACTCTTGAGCTGCTATCCGTTCGTTGCCCCCGGTCATCCCACGTCCGTCGATATCTGGGCCCATCTGGCCCGCCAGAGCATTGTCTATCACGCGTTCAAAGAAGGATTCGCGCCCTTCTACACCTTCATGTTCTACTGCGGCGTCCCCGTACTCAGGTTCTACTCTCCCTTGTTCTACCTGCTGAGCGGGCCGCTGACGCTGCTCACGCGCGGGGATCTGCTCCTGGCTCTGCGCATCGTGCTCGTCGTGCTGCATCTGCTGAGCGCAATCGCCATGTACCTGTGTTTGTTGAAGAGGGAGACGGGAGAAGAGAGGAAGAAGGAAAACGCGGGGCTCGGCCCGGCGCTCGGGGCCGTCGTGTATCTGGTTATCCCATGGCGAGGCCTGTATTTGAGCCGCATCGCCAACTACCCGCAGGCACTCGTATACGTGCTGCTGCCGCTGGTTTTCCTTGCACTGGAAAACGTATTACGCGGAGGCGACGGGAAGCGCGATGTGGGAGGGCAGTTGCAGCAGGCCCTGCTGCTGGGGCTATGGGTCGGCCTGTTGGTTCTCTCTCACGTAGTGTACGCGGTGTTCGCGCTCGCGCTCCTCGCTTTGTGCTGCCTTGCGAAGAGTCCGCGGCGGTTAGTGAGCAGTTGGCGGGCGCTGAGCATGGCAGCTTTGGCGGCCATCAGCGTCTCGGCCTTCTTTCTAATCCCGTTTGTTGTAGAGCAGAACTCGCACCGGTTCCCGATCACCCATCTGAACCTGGGCATACCCGACCTGATGGTGCTGCTCGGGCTCAGGCCGCGACTGGGCGCGTACTCGGGATGGTACCTCGGACTGAGTGTTGTCATCCTGCTGCTGGCCGCCATCGGCGCCGTGCTGCTTCGCCGCCGCTATCGGTCTCAGGTCCCGGCACTGATTGGCCTGACCATCAGCCTCGTGCTGACCTTCGGCCCGGCCTTGCTCAGGGAGAAACAATACCTGGTTACCGCCGGGTTGCCGACGGAACGGTTCCTGCTTTTCGTCATCTTCTTTATCGCCCTCCTGGTGCCAGGCACGTATGAGCTATTGCGAGGCGTCCCGGCCCTGCGGCGGGTCAGGCCCGAACTGGTCCTCGCGATCGTAGTCGGAGTCGTGGCAGTTGACTGCCTGCCGCGGCTGAGCGGCCGCTATCCCGACCGACACGAAATCCTGGCCGTGCGTGAAGAGATCTACCCGATTGTCGGCCGCGAACCGCATGCCCGGCTGATCGACCTGGACCTCCCGATACCGAGGATAGACGATGTGCGCCGCACCGGACGCCTGCCCGCAGTCGGCGTCGTCTACGGCGGTCTGGCCACTCCATTGGGTCTATATCACCAGTACGCGCCGCGCTCAATGCTTTACGTGTACCCGTGGGTGAACTACATTGCCGGAGACCTGGGAGACACAACCCGCCGGCTCATCTCCGACAACACGCGCAAGGCCCTTGCACTCATGGGCGCGAGCCATTTCATTACTCTGCCCACGCTCGTCAGCGCCAGCGGTACCGATGCCGGGCCATTTTCAGCCGTGCTCAAGGACGAGATGGACTGGGACAAGAGATTCTTCTCAGCCTGGCGCGATCCCCCGCTGGCCATTGGCCGGACGCATCAGGGCCTGGTGCTGGCCGGGAACAGGATTGCGCCGGCGCCCCCGGAGACCCTCGTGCCTGACCGCAGCCTGATCGTTGCCGGGAACTGGCGACGTCTGCTCGACACGCTGGCACTTGATGAAGTCGACCACCGCCTGAGCTTCATACCGACACCGGCCGGCACAAGGCCGGAGTCTTTGCCCGGTCTGCCCCGGCTGCTCATCGACAGCACCATGATTCGGCACCAGGACGTCGTTACCGGCTTTCAGGTCAGCTCCGACTGCTTCCTGCGCGTAGCGGTCAGCTACTACTCCGAGCTGGACGTGCGCCTGGACGGCAGGCCGGTTCGTTTCTTCGAAACGGCGGATCATTTCACCTGCATCCGTTGTCCGGCCGGGTCCCATGTCGTGAGCGTGAAGGCCCGACTCGGGTGGTTGAGAACCACGACGCTGCTCCTGTCGCTGGTCTCCCTGCCGCTGATTGTCATTCTGACACTGCGGCGTAAAAGCCGACGGCCTTCATCCGGAGTTGGCACTTGAGAATCCTGGTGACTGCTGCCGCCCTGCTGGTTGGGGCAGCGACTGCCCGTTCGATGCCGTCGCTTTCCATCGCCTATCACTGCGACGACCACGCGGCGCCGCTGTTTGATGCGTGCCTCTATCCGAGCGACTTCCGCGCCCGCTATGGGCTGAACCTGAGGCAGGTCGACGAACGCGAGTCGTACTCGTTGCTCGACCGCGGGCGCAGCACGCTCTCGCTCAAACTGACCGGCTTCCGCACCGACTCCGAGGTACTTGACGCCGTATTGTCCGGCAGCGCTCAGGTCGGAATACTCGAGTCCGAAGAAGTGCTCGGGGCCGTGCTCAAAGGGCTGCCGGTCCGGATCGTCGCGCCGCTTCAACGGGCCGAAGACTTCCTCGAGGCCGATTCCGCAGTACCTGCCAAGGACTGGGGCGAGTTCATCGACTGGGTAAGGGCGCGAGCGAAACCGACGGTAGTCTGGTACATCGGCCGGTACCCCATGGCAGTACTCGGATTCATGCAGGCCCTCGAATACGAACACCTGAAGTACGCGACGGACGTCCGCGGCCTGCCATCGAACCCGGAGTCGGTCAAGGTGAGACTCGTGCCGGTTGACGACCTGGCCGCGCTGGCAGCAGGGCTCTCTGCCAGGGCATGCGATGCCGCGCTCCTGCCCGAGCCTTCAGCCGCCCGGGTGGAACATCAAGGCTGGCGGAGGCTCGCCCGGACTGACATATTGCCGCCCGGCCGATTCGAAGACCACCCGGGCACCGTCATCATCGCAACCGACTCGGCCATACGCCGTGGCGGCGACGACATCAACCGGTTCCTCGAATTGATGGCAGTCGCGAGCCACTACGCGAACATCCGTACGCGGAACACGCTCGCGGCCGTGTGCCGATGGCTGGGAACGTCGCCCGAACTGGAAAGCGTCGCTCTTTCCGGCATGGGTTTCTCGTCTCGGCCTGACATCGCCTTCACGACCGGCATCTGGAACTGGTACTTCACCTTGCGGCTCAGGAATGCCGTGCCACCGCGGTTGGCCGGTTACATGGAAGAGCAGGACTGGCTCGGCGTGCCGTACGATTCGCTCTTGCTTGCGCCGGCGCTGGACCGTGCTGGAGCCAGAATAATCCGCTGACTTCTAGCTGCTGACAGACCGCAATTCGCCCGCGTCGGCGAGCAGTTCAACCGGCCGTCCCCTGCTCATGAAGTCGAGCAGGCTCATCGAACAGCCATAGGCCCCGGCATTCAGGAGACCGACGAAGTCCCCCGCTTTTGGCACTGGCAAATGAGCGTCCCTGGCGATGCAGTCGAGCGGAGTGCAGATCGGCCCGCACACGTCCACCTGGTCGGTGGCGTGTTCGGCCAACCGGTTGAGCAGCCGAACCGGATGCTTGATGCGCATGAAGACCGGCCGCGCGAAAGCGTTCATCCCGCCGTCGCAGATTGCGAACACACGGCCGCGTGATTCTTTGACCCGCACTACGCGCGTAATGAACACGCCCGACTCGGCCACAAGATAGCGTCCGCTCTCGAAGAGCAGCCGGCATTCGGGATTGTCGGCACGGAACGACGCAAGCGAGGAGGCAATGGCCTCTCCCAGCCCGGTCAGGTCCAGCTCATGGTCTCGGTCATGCTGAGGCACGCCGAACCCGCCCCCGAAGTCAATCGTTTCAGGGCGGAAGCCCAGGTCCCGGCTGAATCTGCGCGCGAGCGCAAACACATACTCGATGTGCGTGGCGAGCCACGCCTTGTCCAGGACCTGGCTCGCCGAGTAGACCTGGATTCCGGCAATCCGCGCGTGTTCGAGCCTGACCCCGGTCACTTCTTCGACAACCCGCTCCTCGTCGAACCCGAACTTGCTCGGGCCGCCGACCATCACTTCCTTGGCCTCGGGCTGAATCTCACGTGTATTGATGCGCAGCAGTACGCGGGGTTTCTCTGCCAGCCTGCGCGCCGCGGCCTCAATGAGCTCGAGATCGGATACCGCGTCAGCGACTATCGCGTGAACCCCGGCCCGCAAGATCTGCTCGACGTCACCCGCGGTCTTGGCCGGCGCAACGTACACAATGCTGTGCGGCGAGAACCCGGAGGCGAGAGCGGTCGCCAGTTCCCGGGTCGAGCTGACCTCGGCTCCGGCGCCGGAATGACACAGGATGCCGCAGACCCCCGGGTTTGGGTTGGCCTTTAGCGAGTAGCAGATGTCGAAAGCGGGGAAGTGCTCCTTCAGCAGCCGGTACTTGGTACGAACGGCCGTAGCCGAATAGATGTATAACGGCGTCGGGTACTTGCCGGTAATATCATCAAGCGGCACGCCGTCGGCAGCGAACCCGCCATCGCGGACAAAGAACTCCTCGAATCGCCTCATGGGGAGCATTCAGACACTCGAAGGTCCCCGGGTCCCCGCTCCGGGCCTCACTCTGACTGCAGGCTCCTGACTTCGACCGATCCCTGAATCATCACTTCCTGTAGACTTCGATTGTGCTCGTGCCCTGGAATATGTAGAACGGGAACGGCTCGGACACAACGGTATCGATCCCAACGCTCCGGCAGTACTCCTCACCGAACTCGGCTCCGGTTTCGGCAAATACCAGCAGCTTGGTGCCGGCTTTCTTCGCCTCGTCCACGATGAGCTCGAGTGTATCCGTGGCTATGGTCATGCCCGTGACGATGGCAAGGTCGGCCTCGCGAACGAGGTCGTAGGTCCGAGTGCCGTCCTCGACGAGCACACCGTGAACTCTAGTCCCCACGGTGTCGCGCTCCATGTCGCTCGCGCGCACGTCGTAGCCACGCGCTACCAGGTCACGCACGATGTTCCCGACGAGCCCGACGTTCACCACCCGCGCCGGCCTGGTGCAGATACCGGAGACCAGACGTTCGGCCTCATGCAGGATGATCTCTGTCCGAGCGTCCGTCTTCTCAATCGGCGTCCCGACCAACTGGAAGGTGGCCGCCGGCCGTCGCTCCAGCGTCGCGTAGAGCGAATCGAGCGCTGCTATCGAAATGCAGGTCTTGTCGGCCACTAGTTCACGTACGTCGTGTCCGACCAACTCGCTGCCCCGCTGGTCGTCGCCGGTGCAGTAGCAGCAGCCCTGTCCGCGCGTCATCGCCAGCCAGAATGTATACTTGAAGGTCCGCTCGGCCGGGTTGGGCCTGAACGCCAGCTCGACCTTCCAGATACCCCTGACTAGGAAATCCTCGGGCGTTGCCTTCGCCATTCGTTCGAGCGCCCGTTCCCGCAGCAACGTGAATATGTCTGTCATGCCTTCCCCCGAATTCTCCCCTGCAGCCAGTCCTCGAGCTCGTCGGTAAGGGCCTGCTCGTGTCCCAGGTAGTTGTGCGGAGCTCCCTCTATGACGATACCGGTGAACGAAGGGCAGTGCTCAAGGCGCTCGGCAATCCCGTCGACGAACCGCTGCGCCGATCCGACAAAGTACTCCTCTACGGTCCCAACCTCGAGCAGAACCGGCACTGTGATTGCGGCCAACTCCGGAAAGCGCTGCCGGTCAGTACGGCTGATGTTGAATACACCGGTCAGCGACCTCGGCCCGTACGCTTCCACGAAAGTGCGGGCCGAGACCGGTGTCTCGTAGAACCGCAGCGGCATCAGTTCAGTTCCGCGGCTCGCTTCAAGCAGACGCTGCGCATGAGCAAGAGCCTTGGGAAACGCGTGACCCAGTTTCTCTCTAATCCAACCCATGGTATCCGCCGGCGAAAGCAGAATCAGCCCGGCGACGCGCGGGTCGTGCGTCTGCGCAAGGTAGTAGGTCACCTTCACCGCACCGAGACTGTGGCCCTGCAAGAAGACCTTCCGCCAGCCGCGCGCCACGGCAAAGTCCACCGC
>CAZAKP010000046.1:15117-18378 GCA_964485845.1 uncultured bacterium
TGTGGCCCTGCAAGAAGACCTTCCGCCAGCCGCGCGCCACGGCAAAGTCCACCGCCGCTTTCACGTCTATCAAGCACTCGTCGAACCTCTCAAGCACTCCGCCCACCTGCACGTAGTCGAGCCTCGGCTTCTGCCTTTGACTTCTGGTTTGCGGCCTGTCACTTCTCTGAGTCCTCAGTATATCCGATATGTAGTCATGTCCCCGGTTGTTGAACGCCGCGAAGCCTACTCCCGCCCGGTCGCATGCGCGCACTGCGTGGTCTATGAACCTGTTCTCGTAGAAGTTACCGTCCCACCCGTGGACGTGAACCACGCAGGCGGCACTCGGGACCTGCGATTTGGGACCGGAAATCGAGACCCTCGTCCCCCGTCCCTTGTACCTCGCCCCCCCCGAATGGTAGAATCCGTTGAGTTCAAGGCCATCGCCGGTCGTAATACGACAGAGCTCGCACGGGATGGTCGAGTTCCGATTCGTCACGACCACGATTCTACCGTCAACTGCCGTCCCTGCAAACCTCGCGGCCGTCCTCAAGGTGGTCGCCGGCAACGAATGACGTCAATGGCTGACGCATTCAAAACGAACCGTCTGCCGCATTGACCGGTGACCGTATCCGGTTATAATCCCCTCGATGGACGGAATCCCTCTACGAGACAACGATCCGGCGGCCTTGCTGCTGATAGCCATGGTCGTCGTGGTCGTCGCCGTCGTGGCCGGCAGAGCAATCCTGCACAACCGCCGAAGATTCCCGCGCTGGCTGCGGTCGATATTGGTCAGAAGGAGACTGGACGTGATAGCGCGCGACCTCAACCGGATGGCGGAGCACGTCGGCCGGTTTTCGGACTCGGAGCCTGCGGCTTGGCGGCCATTTGAACTCGGCCTTGTGGCCATGGCTGCGTACCAGTGGCAGCAGGCAATTGGGCACTTCCAGACCGCGCAGGAGATAGCCGGCGAGAAACAGCTTGCCTCGTATTTCACCCAGATTGGAGTGTGCCACTACATGCAGGGCCGCCTAGCCGACGCACTGCGACAATTCGAGGAAGCGGCCCGCATTGCCGAGCGTGAAGACGATGCGCAGGGCAGAATCTCAGCCTTCAATAACATCGGCGTCATCCGCCACGAGCACGGAGAGCTCGACCGCGCTCTCAAGTACTTCCAGGAAGCGCAAGCCATAGCTCGTGAAAGCGATAACCGCGCGGCCGTGGCGCTTTGCCTCGGCAACATCGGGAACATGCTCCGCGAAAAGGGCGAGCCCGCTACTGCGCTCAAGTCGCTCGAGGACGCGCTGGACCTTTCACGCCGGGCCGGTGACGACGAGGGTGTGGCAGGCGGTCTGTGCAATATCGGCAGCATCCTCCGCGACCGAGGCGAACCCGACAAGGCCCTGGAACGTTATGCGGAGGCAGTGGAGATAGCACGCAAGGCCAACTACAAGCTCGGCGCGACAATCGCGCTGTGCAACATCGGCAACCTGTATCGTGACAAGGGCGAGTCGGACCGGGCACTCAAGTCCCACGAGTCTGCACTGGCGCTGGCCCACGAGATCGGGTACCGGCTGGGTGTTGCCACCGAATTGGGTAACATCGGACTTGTCCTGGTGAGCAGGCGCATGCCCGACCGCGCGGTACCCTACCTGGCAGAGTCGCTGGCATTCTTCCTCGCGGCCGGAGCAGCCAATGGAATCCGCCAGGGGCTTTACGGATTGTCCAAGTGCGATGACTCGCTTGGTCGAGAACGGTTGCAGGATTTGCTGAAGGAAGCCGGATTGGCCGAAGAGAGCATCGCCGACATGCTGGACCGGATTGACCAGATACGCAGCCGACGACCGTGGCAGAGAGACCGGCAGCGTAACCCATTTGCCCCGACCGCCCGGTAGCTGCGGCTCTTAGCCCGGCAGCAGCCTGCGTCCGAGCGTAGCCTCAAGCCAGCCAGTGAGCTCCTGCCCGCCGCAGCCATCGTGTGTGATTTCTTCTCCGCTGAGGTTTGTGCTATAATACGCGCCGTGGTCGTAATCTGCGGCCGGCCGAACACCGGCAAGTCAACGCTCTTTAACCGCCTGGTCGGCGGCCGGGTGTCCATCACCCTGCAGCAGCCCGGCATCACCCGCGACCGGATCATCCGCGACGTGGAGTGGCTCGGCAACCGGTTCAAGGTCGTTGACACCGGCGGACTCGTGCCGAACTCGAAGGAGGAGATGAACCGCGAGGTAGAGCGCCAGGTGCAGATCGCGCTCGACCAGGCCAAGGTCATCGTGCTGGTGGTGGACGGTTCGGCCGGGCTGCAGCCGCTGGACGAGGAGATTTCCGCCCGCCTGCGCCGGGCCGGGCTTGAGTTCATCGTCGCGGTGAACAAGCTCGACATCAAGAGCAGGTTCGAGACATCCGACTTCTACAAGCTGGGCGGCACCGCGCTCATCCCGATTTCGGCCGAAGGCGGCACCGGCGTTGACGACCTGCTCGAAGCGATTCTCAAACGGCTGCCCCAGGCCGAGCGCGTGAAACGGACCGACCTGCTGACGCTCGCCATCGTCGGCCGTCCGAACGTCGGCAAGTCATCGCTGATGAATCACCTGCTCGGCCACTCGCGCTCGATTGTCACGGCTACGCCCGGCACGACGCGCGATGTCATCGAGGAGTCGTTCGAGTTCGACGGCCACGCCTACCGGCTGCTCGACACCGCCGGCATCAGACGGAAGCCGAAAGTGAGCGAGCCGGTCGAGTACTACTCGGTCACGCGGGCGATCGAGCAGATTCGGCACTGCGACGTCGCGCTGGTGATGTTCGACGCATTTGACGGCCCGACCAATCAGGACAAGCGTATCATCAATCTGGTGATTGAGCGAAACCGCGGCCTCGTCGTCATCGCCAACAAGATGGATACGGTGCCGGCCAAACTCAAGGACAAGGTGCGCGACTGGGTGAAAAATGAACTGAGCTTCGCGGACTACGCGCCGGTCCTGTTTACATCGGTGCTGCAGGGCAAGGGCGCGAGCGAGTCGGTGCGGGCAGCGCGCAGGGTCTGGGAGAGCGGCGGACAGCAGGTATCGGCGGCAAAGCTCCGCGACGAGGTTTTGCCGCTGCTCGAGAAGAACCAGCCCAGATTCGACTGCCGTCCGGTCGCGCTCAGCCAGGTCGGCACGCGGCCGCCGACTTTCCGGCTGCGGGCGACCAAGCCGAACGTGGTCACGCCGGCCTACGAACGGTTCGTGATCGCCGAGATCCGGAAGAAAGTGAAGTTTGTCGGGTACCAGGTGCGGCTGAAAG
>CAZAKP010000047.1:0-18243 GCA_964485845.1 uncultured bacterium
GATGACCTCTCCCATAAGCTCGGGGATGACCTCTCCCATAAGCTGGGGGATGACCCCTCCCATAAGCTGGGGGATGACCCCTCCCATGAGACCGGTCAGGCCTGGGGGCAGGGGTAGACCCAGCGACCCCTGGACGGCGGATTCGCCTTCCTCTTAACGTTTTGTTGTACAAAAGGGCCGAAACCGGGTTATTACTAGATGAGGACAGCTAATGGATTACCTCAAAGGAGAACGGCATGAGCCAGATCGAACTGGATGAGAAGACGAAAGAGTTGCTTGACCGGGTCCGGCACAGCCGTAAGACCTTGTCGGTCTACGAGATGCCTTCCGACCTGGCCGAGGCGGCCGTGTGGGAGATAGGCAAGATCGTGCTGGAGGACAGTCATTTGCCACTCGTCCAGCACAATGCCTTTCGCTGGTATCTGCGGGAGCTGTCGAAACTGCTGCGGACAAAGGCCGGCTGGGACCTGGCGCTGGAGCTTGAAATCTGCCTGCGCAAGTGGCTTGCCTATCAGTTGGACCCAGCGCTTCTGCAGGCGCTTTTGTGCGAGAGCTATGAGCGGATAGGGGCGATGACGACGGAGGAGGTCGAGGGTGAGGCTGAGCTCAAGGCGGGAGTCGGCAATGAGTAGGAAAGCGTCGAAGCAGCCGGGGCACCGGCGTTCGGGCGAATATCTGCGCGAGGTGGTTAGCGCGGTCGTGCCGACGCAGCAACGCGAGTGCTATATGCCGTTCGCGCGTGAGCTCTTCGCAACGCTCCACCGGCCCCCGTTTCCTGACTACCCGCGCAGCACCAAGCTGGTTGTTCAGAAGTGGTTTGTGCGGGGGCTTTCCGGGCATTTGATGTGGCTGATCGGGGAGCGGCTGCTGGGTCGTATGTACCCGGAGCCGCGCGCCCCGAAAGGTTCGTACTAAAGGAGGACAATGATGAGCAACAATCCGATTCGACAGACTGAGAACTACGAGGTGACACTCCGGCTGGGCGCGGCCGGGCGACTTTCCGAGAGCGAAATCCAGTCGCGGGTAAGGCGCTATGGCATGGTTGCCTCAAAACAGACCTGGCTGGTGGATGCCGTGCGGCAGATACTGTGCAGCGCCGGCATCGTCCCGATGATGTTTACTGCCTACCACTCTTTTTCGCGGGAGCTGGACAAGCTGTCGCGGCAGGAGTACTCGACCGCGAGCAAGCAGAAGATGCTCGTAGTCCTGGCCGACAAGTGGACGCTGCGAGGCTTGTCGCGGCCGGTGCTGCTTGAGATCGCGCAAAACCTGTTCTGCCTCACGCCGCCGGCCCCGGCCGAACCCGGCCCGGATTGAGTCCGCGGGCAGAAAGGGGGTTGACAACACGCAAATCGTCATTCATACTGACGCACTGGGTTAGCTGTAAACGACAACTCGGCCGGGCCTTGAGGTGTGGGTAGCCGGCATCATCCGGTAATGGTAAGGAGGATGTCATGGCCGTATCCGCATTGGCCCGGGAACGGGCAGCCGAACAACCGAGCGTCGATACGCTCATCGCGAGGGGGCAGGCCGGGGACCTGGCCGCCCAGGCCGAACTCTGGCTCCGCTGCCGCGAGGAGTTTCTCCCGTGGGTCCGGCGCTGGAACCATCTCAACCAGTGGGAGGAGATCTTCGTCGATACCGCCGCCTCGCATCTCATCGAGGTCCTGGACAAATACAAGCCGGAACGCTCCGCCTTCAGTACCTGGGCGTACACCGTGGCGCGCACCAGCGTACTCAAGCAGGTCCGCGACCTCGCCATCAACCACCCGGACGTATCGCTCGACACCGTCATGGGGGAGTCGCTGACCGACTTTCTCGGACCCGAACGCGACTTCATCGTGAACCGCGTCCGCGAGGAGGCGTACCGCCTGACCGGGCTTGAGGGCGCCGCCGTCCGCGGTCGCTTCTACGAGGACAAAACCGACGACCAGATTGCCGCGGAGCAGGGCACCACTCGTCGGGTAATCGGCTATCGCCGGCGGCAGGGGCTGGCGGAGATTGCCGAGCACCTGAGCGACGTTCCTTTCACATCCATTTGTCCAAAAGACGGTTTTTCGGGTTATTACTATGAGATGAGTGATGAGAAAGCGAACAACTCAGCCCAACCGGGCGGAAAGGAAGGTGATTGCTCATGACCGACCCCGCAAGAAGGATCGAGAACTGGGATGCCGCGTACGACACCACGACCATCAAGACGATACTCGACAAGAAGCGGCCGAAGATGCTCGAACACGTGAGCTCGGTGCAGCCGCTGCTGGCGGCGATGGAGCTGCAGGTGAAGCAGGTCTGCGATGGAGCCGGAGTGCCGACCATCCAGTATCCGTTCTACCTGTGCTTCGGCCGGGAGATGTGGGCGCTGTCGCGCAAGGACATCTCCGGCGAGTCGATGGCGCTGGAAGCCGCGGTGCAAGTGGCCAAATGGAAGCAGAGAGGCCTGACCGAAGCTGTGCTTCAGGCCATCCGCACCGACGTGTTCAACGTCGGAGCGCCAGTCGGGCCGTGACGGGCTGCGGCTTTCAGCTTACGGCTGACGGCCCAGGACGAAGCGAACTGCGGGCGGGAATCCACTGCCGATTCCCGCCCGCGCCGTTCGGGCTCCTGGCTGACGCGCAGGCTGACGCGCAGGATTGACAAGGGCTGCGGGCGGACGATAATCGTGCACCGGGGTGTGTATGAAGTACTTGATTCTGGTCGCCGCTGTTCTGGTCTGCGCAGGCTGCGTGAGCCTGACGAGCTTCCAGTCGCCGCAGGCGCTGCCGCCGGGCGGCACTGCAGTCGGCGGCGGTCTCGGGCTGCAGGTCGCTGACATCGGCTATCCGCTGCCGGAGGCCGACTTCCTGTTCCGCTACGGGCTCGCCAACGGCGTCGATGTCGGCGGCAAGGTGGCGCTGCCGTTTCTGTCAGCGGTAGTTGACGTGAAGTGGCAGTTCTTGCGGGGCCCGCTCGCGGCTGCGTTTGATGTCGGCGGGTCGTACAGCCGCGCTGTGGGCCTGCCCGACATAAGCAATGAGGCCAACGTCTTTGGGGTCTACCCGGAGTTCTTGGTCGGGAGTGAGCGCATCTTCGGAGCCGCTCGAATGTTGGTCGCGTACACCGACGAGCTGAGTACGACCCACGGCGAGCCGGTGCGCGCCTACACCGACTGGTTTCCTCAGGTCTTTGTCGGCGGGTCTTTCGGTGACCGGTTCCGGGTGATGCCGGAGCTGTCTGTCACCTTCGGCTTGTCCGGCTCTCAGAAGCTGCAGCCGGTCCTGGGGATTGGTGTGGCGCTCACGTACGGCTCGGAGGACATGTCCGACGATGCCTCGACCGGCGAGTGGTAGGCTGAGCGCGGGCAGAGGACTGAGGACGGTGGTGACTCCGGGTAGTCGGGGCGTGGTGTGGTTCGGGTCCGACCGGGCAGCAGGCAGAGATTGACAGGCGGCGGATGTCCGGCATAATGCCTTAAGTCACTGACGGCGGGAGCGCCGGTCCGGCTCCGCGCCGGGTCTAGCCCTGAAAGGAGTTGCTGTGCCTTACGACGTCTTTATCGAGTGCGAGAAGCGGCCCCAGGTTACGATTGAAGCCGACCGGGTCGAGGAGGAGGAGGGGCACGTGAATTTCTACAAGGACGGCGAGCTGGTCGCGTCGTTCAAGGAGCAGAAGGTATACGGCTTTGTGAAGATGCTCGTGCCGACTTGATGCACGAAGCGCATCCAGGATTCGGGATTAACCACCAAGACACCAAGACAAGAGGATAGGATCCTGAGGGTCCGGAACTAACCACAAAGACACAAAGGCACAAGGAGGACCGGGTACGGAGGATCCGGAACTCAGCGATTCTGACTCGAAGCCGGAACTAAAACCGCAGATGAACGCCGATGGACGCAGATGGGGCGGGACCGGATAGTTCGGAGTTCAGAGACCAGAATTCAGAGTCCAGGACGCAGGTCAGAAGGCAAAAGGCAAAAGCTCAGGTCAGGGGGAGGAGCCGGATAGTTCAGAGTCCAGAGTCCTGAGTCCAGAGTTCAGAATCCAGAATCCAGAATCCAGAAACCGACAACTAGAAACCACAAACTACAAACTACAAACTAGAAACTGGAAACCAGTCTTCCGCTAGCGGAGCCGGAGGCGGGGGCCGCGGGCGCCGGACATCTGTTTGGCGAGGGTCCGGGCCTGGGCGAATTCCTTTATCAGCCGGTTGACGTCCGTGACCGTGGTGCCGCTGCCGGCCGCGATGCGGCGGCGGCGCGAGCCGT
Source organism: uncultured bacterium (assembly GCA_964485845.1). GTDB lineage: Bacteria > Hydrothermota > Tepidihabitantia > Tepidihabitantales > Tepidihabitantaceae > UBA2258. The sequence continues at coordinate 4,242 of CAZAKP010000047.1, forward strand.
CGATGATGTCCGGGTTGCGGCGTTCGGCCGGCGTCATGGACTGGATCATGGCCTCAACCTGGACGAACTCGCCGTCGTCGACCTCCATGTTGCCCGCCCCGGGGATCATGGCGAGGAGCTTGGAGATGTTCCCCATCTTTTTGATGCCTTTGATCTGGCCGAGGAAGTCGTCGAGGTCGAACTTGCCTTTGAGGAACTTTTCCGCGACCGCGCGCTGGTCCTGGCCTTCGGTTGCGGCCTGGACTTTGTCGGCCAGGCTTTTCATGTCGCCCATGCCGAGGATGCGCGAGGCAATCCGGTCGGGGTGGAATTCTTCGAGGTCTTCGAGGTGCTCGCCGGTGCCGACGAAGAAGACGGGAAGGCCGGTGACCTGGCGCACCGACATCACCGCGCCGCCCCGGGCGTCGCCGTCGAGCTTGGTGAAGCAGCAGCCGGTGAGTTTGAGCCGGGTGTTGAACTGCTCGGCCTGGGCAACAGCGTCCTGTCCGACCATGCCGTCGAGGACGAGCAGGCTGGCGTTGGGTTTGGCTTTGTCCTGAATGGCGGCCAGTTCGTTCATCAGGCCGTCATCGATGTGGAGCCGGCCGGCAGTGTCGAGGACGACGAGGCCGTTACCGCGGTCGCGCGCCTGTTTGAGGGCGGCGAGGCAGGTTGCCACGACGTCGTCCGATACCGGGTAGAAGTCGCATTTGGCGCGTTCTGCGACCGAGCGGAGTTGTTCGGAGGCGGCCGGCCGCTTGGGGTCGCAGGCGACGAGCAGGGGTTTGCGGTTCCGGAGTTTGTGGGCAAGTTTGCCGGCAAAGGTGGTCTTGCCCGTTCCCTGCAGGCCGACCAGGCTGATGACCGCCGGGTTTGCGCTCAGGTCGAGCTTCGCGCTTGTGCCGCCGAGGAGTGTGGTGAGTTCCTGGTAGAGGGTGGCGTTGATGAGTTCGCCGGGTTTGAGGCTGGCGGCGACGTTCTTTTCTTTGAGCCGGGCCTCGACCGAGCGGATGAAGTGGCCGACGACCTTGTAGTTGACGTCGGCTTCGAGCAGGACGGTGCGGACTTCGCGCAGGGCTTGGGAGACTTCGCGGTCGGAGAGCCGGCCGTAGCCCAGAAGCTTCCGGCGGAGCTGGGTGAAGCGGTCGGTCAGGGCGTCAAACAAGCTGCCCCGATTCGAACAGGTCAGAATTCAGAATGCACATACCAGAATGCAGAACTGCCGGACATTCTGAGTTCTGGTTTCTGGTAGCTGATTTCTGCATTATCCGATTCCCTTCAGGGCCTTGATGGTGGCGGCGTAGTCGCCGGAGCGGAAGATGGCACTGCCGGCAATAACGGTGTGGGCGCCGGCCTCGGCCACGAGCGAGCAATTCTTCGGGTTGATGCCGCCGTCGACCGATATCGTTGCCCTGGAGCCTGAGTCGCTGATGAGCCGGGCAAGTTCGCGGATGCGGCCGGGCGCCTCGGGCGAGAACTCCTGGCCGCCGAATCCCGGGTAGACGCTCATGACGAGCACGTTATCGACGTCCGGGACCAGGGTCCGGAGGGATTCGACCGGGGTGTTGGGATTGAGCGATATGCCGGCGGCCTTACCCGCACCGTGGATGGTTGCGATGCATTGCTCCGGCATTTCCGCGGCCTCGACGTGGAAGATGACGAGGTTGGAATAGGCGAGGAACTTCTCAATCAGCCATTCGGGTTCGTTTACCATCAGGTGGGAATGGACCGGTACGCTCACCGCGCCGCGCACGGCCCTTGCCAGCGGGACGCCGAAGCTGAGGTTCGGTACGAAGTGGCCGTCCATTACGTCGAGGTGAATCGCGTCCGCGCCGGCTTTCACGACCGCCGACAACTCATCGGCAAGGTGAAGGAAGTCGCAGTCGAGGATGGACGCGGAGACCTTCATGGAGGGCAAGTTCGAATGACGAAGTCAGAATGACGAATGAAGTGGGGAAAAAGCCCGAATGACGGAAGCGCGAAGCGGAAGGAATAGACGCCAAGGACGCCAAGTCCGAAGACTCGACCCCGCGATGCCTTGATCCCTTGATCCCTTCGGCTCTCAGCCATCCGTGCCCATCCGTGTTTGTCCTTGGTTTCCATCACCTTCGTCCGGCTCTGGTGGAGACAATCAGGCTGACCGTGTCGAGGTCGCGGACCGTCATGCCTTCCTCGGGGTACTGAACCAGCACGCTGCCCGGAGGTTCGTCGCTCGGCGCCTGTTTGACCTCGCCGAGGACGAGGCCCTGTGAGGCGACGATTCCCTTTGCCGCTTCGATGTTCAGGCCGACGAGGCTGGGCATCGGGAAGTTGCCGGCCCGGGCCGCAATCTGGATGAAGACGCGCTCGCCTTCGTCTACCTGAATGCCGGCGGGCGGATGGGTTGAGATAACCTGGCCCGGGGGCAGATTCGGCGCGCGCAGTGATTCCACCCCGGCGACCGAAAGGCCGGATTCCGTCAGCAGGGCAGTGGCCCGACTGAGCGTGAGCCCTTCGACGTGGGGGACGTTGAGCCTGGCCCCGCCCCGGCTGACGTCGAGGTCGATTCGGCGGCCGGTCTTTACCGACTGCCCGGGTTCGGGGTGCTGGGAGACGACGCGTTCCGGGGGGACAGTCGCGTTGGAGACGCTCCGTACCTCGCCCAAAACGAGCCCGGCCTGAAGCAGCGATTCCTCGGCGGCAAACCGGTCGAGGCCGACGAGATTGGGCACTGCGACCTCATGGCCGCTTCCGACGAAAAGCGGCATGACTACCCAGTTGAGCAGGATAACTACCAGGGTGAGCAGAAGCAGGATGATGACCAGCGCCCGCAGTTTGTGGCTCCGACGCTGGCCGCGGCGCTTTACGTTCCGAATCTTTCACCTCCCTGAGGCCGGCTGCCGTTGCGAAAATCCTGACCGGTCTGTACCCGCTTGCCCTCGGGTTTGATTTCGACAATCTCAATGACGCCTGAGCCGGCGGCGAGGACCAGACCCGGTTGGCGGACGAGCACCTCACCCGGTTCGCCCCGTTCGGGAACCGGGCTCACCCGCGAGCGGAGCAGGACCAGGCGCTTCTTTCGGAAGGTTGTGACTGCGCCCGGTTCGGGCGAGAGCGCCCGAATCCGGTTGTGGATCTGCTGGGCCGGCTGCGCCCAGTCGATGTCGCGCTCGGCCTTGCTGATTTTCGGCGCCCGGACTACCTGGGCCGAGTCCTGGGGAGTACGGTTCACTTGGCCGGCTTCGAGCAGCGCCAGGGCGTCGACGGCCAGCCGTGCGCCGACTTCCGCGAGCCGCTGCGATAGTTCACCGGCGGTCTCGTCCTCGCCGATGGCTGCCGCTTCCCGGGCAATGATGTCGCCGGCGTCCACGCGTTCGGACAAGGCGATGATGGTGACCCCGGTTTCCCGGTCGCCCGCCAGGATGGCACGCTGGATCGGCGCCGCACCGCGGTACCGGGGCAGCAGCGATGGGTGGATATTCAGGAAGCCGAGTCGAGGTAAACTCAAGAGGTCAGGTTTGAGGATATGGCCGTATGCCGCCAGCATCGCCGCATCGAGGTTCCGGGATTTGAGTTCGGCGATGAACCCCCGGTCGTTCGGGTTCCGCGGGGTAAGAACCGGGACGTTAAGCCGGCGCGCCTCCGCTTCGACCGGGCCCGGGACGAGCTTCCGGCCCCGACCGCTGGGCCGGGCAGTTGCCGCGACCACAGGCCCGACTTTGTGCGACGTCGCGATCAGAGCGCGCAGGGCCGGAACAGCGAACTCGGACGTCCCGAAGAAGGCTATCTGCACTGTTCCTTCTCTTTGGTTTCCAGTTCCTTGAGCTTGGTGTTGATCAGCCGGCGCCGGGAATCGCTGAGGTGGTCGATGAAAAGCACCCCGCTCAGGTGTTCAAGTTCGTGCAGCAGGGCGCGGGCGAGGAGCCTGGTTCCTTCGACGGTTATCGGCTGGAGGCTTTCATCCAGCCCGGCGACCCGCACAAACTCAGGGCGCGGCAGGAAGTCGAAGAGGCCGGGCAGGGAGAGGCAGCCTTCTTCGGCCTCGACTTTGCCCTCGGTGGCTACGACCCTGGGGTTGATGATGCAGTATGGTTCACGGTCGACGTCGGCGCCGCTCGGGTTGATGGCGAAAACCGCGACCGTTTCCGCGAGCTGGTTCGCCGCGAGGCCGAGCCCGTCCTGCGTGAGCATGCTGACTTTGAGGTCCTGAAAGAACTGAACCAGTTCCGGGGTCAGCCGGTCGATGAGGCGCGACCTGGTTCGGAGCGCCGGGTTGCCGTAGAGGACGACGCGGCGGTTGGTGCCGGCTGGTGCCGTTATTTTACTTTTCGGTGCCAAACTTGTAGCTGACCGCGCTCTTGTCGACCTCGAGCTCGGTGTTCTCGGCCACCTTGACCAGGAAGGTCTGTTCCCTGACGTTGGACACGATGCCGTGGATCCCGGCGCCCAGCACTACTCGGTCGCCGCGCTTAATCTGCTCGAGCATCTGGGTGTGCTTCTTCTGACGCCGCTGCTGGGGCAGAATCATCAGGAAGTAGAGCACGGCGAATATCAGGATTATCGGCAGGAACCCGAGTATCGAGTTCATGCCGCCGCCCGCGGTCGGGGTCGAAGCCGGAGCCGGGGTCTGGCCAAGAGCGATTCCGAACATCAGATCTCCTTTGGGCAACTGCCCTTACGGGTTTTTTCTTCTCATCGGGCATCGGTACAGACGGTGCCGTCGCACGTGGTCGGCGACTCGCACAGGTAACATATACCGGACAGAACGGCCTTTGGCAAGCCTTGCCCGGATGGCCGCGGCCGAGATTCCGACCGGGATGACGGTGCGATAGAGCACCCGCCTCGGGTCGTGGCCTCCGAACAGCGGCGGCCGTGCCACTTCGGGCCGGCTCATTACAACGACCCGGGCGAGCCGGGTGAGCTGCTCAGGTCGGTCCCAGGCGGCAACGTCCCGGTACTGGTCGGAGCCGACCAGCAGGTAGAACGCGGCGTCGCGAAAGAGCGACTGCAGTTCGCGCAGAGTGTCGACCGTGTAGGACGGTCCGGACCGGCCTTCCTCGACCGGGCACAGCTCGAATCCGGGCTGCCCGGCCAGGGCCAGCCGCGTCATCGCCAGCCGATGGCGATAGGGCGCTAGGGGACCGCGCTTGTGCGGCGGCCGGAAGGCGGGTATGAACAGCATCCGGTCCAGTCGCAGTTGACGTCGGACATCATCCGCAACCAGCAGGTGCCCGAAGTGAAAGGGATTGAACGAACCTCCGAACACGCCGATCCGGGCCAGCACGCTAGTGGCTGGTGCGCCCGAGAGCCGTGCGCGCGAGCTTTTTGACTTCCGATTCGTACGGTCCGGTCACGAGCGCGCTGAGCACTTCGCGTGCCTGGGTGGTGTCCGCGGTCTCGAGCAGGCTGACCGCGAACCGGTACCTCTCCATGCCGGGCCAGCGCTCGGCCGGGTAGGTCTGGTTCACGTAGTCGTAGTAGACCAGCGCTGACTTGTACTCACCTGAAGTGTAGTAGATTCGTGCCGCATCGAACTCGCGGAGCGCCAGCCGCTCGGCGATGTCGCCGAGCAGCTTCTCGGCGTTTGGACGAAGCGGCGATTCGGGATACTCCTGCAGAAATTGGTTGATGGTTTCCTGGGCGGCAAGCGTCCTTGCCTGGTCGCGGGCGTGGCTGGGGGCCGAGCGCAGGTAGGAGACCGCGAGTTTGTAAGTGGCTTCTTCCTGGAACCGGCCGTTGGGAAAACTCTTCAGGTAGAAGTCGAACTCATCCTGGGCCTGAAGGTAGTCTTTGCTTTCGAAATAGGTTTCGGCGAGGTAGTACTGTGCATCCGAGGCATAGCGCGAGCCGGGGAAGTTGAAGATTATGTAGGTGAACTGGTCCTCGGCCTGACGATAGTGCCTCGTATCCAGCGCGCCGATTGCCTGGTCCAGAGCCTGCTGGGCATCCGACGGAGCTGGTCGGACCTCGGCCCGCTTCGGGCATCCGGCAAGAGCCAGCACGAGCAAGGCGAAAGCGAACCGGCGCAGTTGAGTCATAGCGACCTCACCACCTGGTTCACAACGGCGGTCAGGTTCGGCTCGGCCTTGGCGGCCATTGCCAGCACTTCGGCTAGGCTGACCGGCTTCATGGCGTCGGGAAGGCCCATGTCGGTGATCACCGAAAACCCGAGCACGCGCAACCCGGCGTGCCGGGCCACGATTACCTCGGGTACGGTCGACATGCCGACGAGGTCGGCGCCGACGGTGCGGATGTAGCGGTACTCGGCCGCGGTTTCGAGGTTCGGGCCGGTGACCCAGGCATAGACCGCGGGGTAGAGTCGGATGCCGAGTTTGAGCGCGGCAGCCATTGCCATGTTTACCAGTTCGGGGTCGTAGCACGCCGCCATGTGCGGGAAGCGCGGGCCCAGTGACTCGTCATTCGGTCCGCGCAGCGGGTTAAGCCCGGTCAGGTTGACGTGGTCGGTGATGACCGCCACCTCGCCCGCGCGGATCTGCGGATTGACACTGCCCGAGGCGTTCGAGACGATGAGCGTGCCGACCCCCAGCTCTTTCATTATCCGCACCGGCAGGGTAATCTGCTGCGGTTCGTAGCCTTCATAGTAGTGGAACCGTCCCTGCATAACGACGACGGGCCGGCCGCCCAGCCGGCCGAAAATGAGGCGGCCGCGGTGGCCCTCAACCGTCGGTATCGGGAAATGAGGTATCTCTTCGTACGGAATCAGGGACTCGACCTCCACGTCGTGAGCCAGTTGGCCGAGGCCCGTTCCGAGGATGATACCGAGTTCGGGCCGGAAGTCGGTCTTAGTTCTTATCGACTGGACGCTTTGAGCTATCTGCTGCTTCAGCATGCGGCTTCCTCTGGCTCATCCGTTCGGCCATCGCCAGGTAGGTCCTGGCTATCCCGGCGACCTCGTCGCTCAGGGCCGTGCGCCTGGCTTCGAGGGTGCGCAGTTCCTCGGCGACGCCCCGGGTTTCCTGGGTAGCATCCTGTTTGATGCGTTCGGCCTCGAGCTTCGCCTTGTCGATGAGCAGTTGCGCCTCTTTCCTGGCTTCTTCGTGCAGTTGGCTGGTTGCCTTCTGCGCCGTGACCAGCGTGTCCTTCAGCAGTTGCTCGGTGTCCTCATAGGCCTTCAGGTGTTTGGCCAGCTCTTCCGCTTTCTCGGTGAGCTGCGCCCGTTCCTTGCGGAGGTTCTCTATTTCCGTGGCGAGCTCACCGATGAACTCCTCGACTTCGGTCTTTGTAAGTCCGTGGCGCTGGGTCGAGAAGGTCTTCTTCCGGATGTCCATTGGGGTGATAGCCATCGACGGATTCTACCAGCAGGCCCAAGACAGTCAACCGAAACGGGCGCAAAAAGACACGGGTTCGGCACGGCGGTGCCCGGTCATGGACCGGCGGGAGGTGAGATAGCAGTGCTCCGTACCGTGGCGCGACCACACCGCGTTCGCGTCACGTTTGACTATGGCGTGGCTGCTTCTATGATTGCGCAATGCTGCCAATTCTAGTCGCGCTCGCCATCGCCGCGGTGCCGGGTGAACGCCTCGACTACGGGCTTCGCTATGGCCCGGTCTCAATCGGTACGCTGACGCTGCGGACGCTTCAGCCGGAGACGGTCGGAACCGATGAGTGCTGGCACTTCCGTGCGGACCTGGAGCTGACGCGGTCGTTCTCCTGGTTCTTCTGGGCCGACTACCGCCTGGAAACATGGTGCCGGGTCTCCGACATGGTGACGCTCCGGTCGTACAAACGCACCCGTGAGCCCCGCTACCGGGCCGAATGGAACGCGATCTACGATCCCGAGCGGCTGACAGCGGACTACGCCGACGGCAGGAGATTCGCCAGCTTTCCCATCGATTCCGGTGCGCGCGACCTGCTCTCGACCTGGTACTACTTCCGGACGTTGCCGCTCGTGCCCGGCGATACCGTGAAGACGGCGCTGCACGTTGACCGGCGCAACTACCAACTGGTTGCGGTCGCCCGCGCCACGAAACGCGTGACCACGCCGGCCGGAACCTTTGATTGCGTCGCGGTGGTGCCCAACGCCGGCGGTCCGCTTGGAACGGTGTATCTGACCGACGATGCCCTGCGGATTCCCGTCTCCATCCGGACGCGGGTCGGGGGCCTGGTGGTGATTGCCGTCCTGCGCTCGGTCTCGCAAGAGGAGGAATGATGAATCTGTACGCGGTCATTCTGTGCGGCGGCAGGGGAGAACGTTTCTGGCCCAAGAGCCGGCGCTCTCTGCCCAAGCAGTTCATAACTTTGTTCGGCCGCGATTCCCTCACCCAGGAGACGAGCGAGCGGGTTCGCCCGCTCTGTCCCGCCGGGCGGCAGTTGTTTGTTGCGCCGGCGGACTTCGAGACGGTGCTCAGGAGGCAGCTCGGCCCTGCGGCGCGGCTCGTGTTCGAGCCCGTGGGTCGCAACACGGCCCCGGCCATCGGGCTTGCTGCCGAGTATCTGAAGCACGAGGACCCGGACGCAGGCATGCTGGTTCTGCCTGCCGACCACCTCATCGAAGACCGGGCCGCGTTCCTCCGGGCGGTGCGGTTGGGTGCGGAACTTGCCGACAAGGGGTTGCTCGTCACGTTCGGGATACGGCCGGAGCGGCCTGATGCCGGGTACGGCTACGTCCAGCTCGGTGACCGGATTGCGGGTAGAGCACGGATGACCGCGCGCCGGGTGCAGGCGTTCAAAGAGAAGCCGAGCCCGGCCCGGGCGCGCGCCTACCTCGCCGCGGGCAACTTTGTCTGGAACAGCGGCATGTTCATCTGGCGCGTGGATGCGATACTCGCCGCGTTCCATGAGTTCATGCCGGAGTTCCATGACCAGCTCGAGACGTTCGGCAGGGCCATCGGCACCGGTCGCGAGAAAGCAGCCCTCGAACAGCTCTACCTTGACGCGCCGTCGATCTCGATCGACTACGCGGTCATGGAGAAGGCGGATAACGCCGCCTGCGTGCGCGGCACGTTTGACTGGGACGACGTCGGCTCCTGGCTTGCGCTTGCCCGCCACATCAAGCCGGATGATTCCGGGAACGTCGCTAACGGTCTGCTCGTGGCAAGAGGGTCGGCCGACTGCATCGTTGATTCGGACTCGGGCATCGTGGCTGCCCTCGGCGTCAAGGACCTTGTTATCGTCCGGGCCGGCGACGCCGTCCTGGTTGCGAACAAAAAGAACCTCAAAGATATCAAGCAACTCCTTGCCGATATCGCCGCCATGCCGCAAGGCAAGCGCTTTCTGTGACCAGCCTTCTCGCCGCCCGCTTCGTGCCTTTGTGCCGCTGCGTACTGCCTTCTGACTTCGTCTTCTCTGCGTTATGAAGCTTCTTTTGGCAACTCGCAACCGGAACAAGGTCATCGAGATGCAGCAGGCGCTTGAGGGCACGGGCTGGCAGGTGGTGATGCTATCCGATATCGCGGGGGCGCCGGAAGTGGAGGAGGACGGAGCTACGTTCGAGGAGAACGCTCTCAAGAAGGCTCGCAGCGCGGTCCGTTTCACCGGGCTTTGGACCATCGCCGAGGATTCGGGACTTGAGATAGACGCGCTTGGGGGAGAGCCGGGCGTGAAGTCGGCCCGCTACGCCGGCGAGGGAGCGACCGACGCAGAGCGAATCCGAAAGGTGCTCGGCCAGCTTGTTGCGGTCCGGGATGAACGACGGACGGCCCGGTTCCGTTGCGTTATGTGCATCGTTGACTCGGCCGGCACAGAGCGTTGCTTCGAGGGGCGCTGCGAGGGCCGTATCGCCCACAGCGCCCGCGGTTCGTCCGGGTTCGGCTATGACCCCATATTCGTCCCGGACGGCTACGACCAGACGTTCGCCGAACTTGGCTTCGGGGTGAAGAGCAAGATCAGCCACCGCGCCCGAGCACTCCAACAAGTGACTGAGTACCTGCGCAGTCGATAGCCCTAGCCTCAGACTTACTGACGCCTGAAGCCATTCGCACGGGGAAACGCGCCTGGAGGGATTCGAACCCCCGGCCATCGGATTAGAAATCCGATGAAACGCCGCTAACTTACGGTAGCTTCAGCACTTACGATAGCGGGTTCTAACCTGTGCCGCGTTTGTGTCGTGCCGAGACCTGATATCGTCTCAACCGCGCTGCTCAACCCCTCAGGCCGAACACCAAGATAGCGCATGGTCGTGTCCAGACTTCTGTGCCTGAGCACGGCCTGTACTCGCCTGATGTCCACGCCAGCGTTGAGCATTGCCGTTGCGCCGGTACGCCGCAAGTCGTGCAAGGTGAACTTGCGTAGTTGGGCACGGTCACGCGCTCGGTAGAGGATGCTGCGAATGCCGCAGACTGTGTATCTCTGTCCCCGCTCCGTTTTGAACAGCCAATCGCCTTTGTCCAGCCGGGTTTCTACGATGGACCGGACATGGCTGTTGGCGGGCACCTCGGCAGGCCGCTGCTCTTTGGGGTGAGCAATCAGCAGCGTCTGATGCACGGGGTCATAGTCGCACGGCTTCAGACTCAGCACCTCGTTAGCGCGCATGGTCGTGCCAACCAGAGTGTCGAAGATGTCGCGCACGGTCCCGTCCAACTGCTCACGCCAGCGCGCAAGCTCGGATTCCGTAGCGACCCAAGACGTTCTCAGGTTATGCTCGGCTCTCTGCTTCAGGTCGGCTGCGGGATTCTCGTTGCAGTGTCGCTCGCGGACGCAGAACCCGAAGAAGCTCTTGAGTACGGCTATCTCGCGGTTCACGGTCGAGACCCTGATGGTTGTCCCTTTGAGGGGGCAACGCTCCAGACCTCTGGCCGCCAAGTAGCTGCGCACGTCAGACCCTGTGATGTCGTGGACGCTGCGCTCCGCAAAGCTGGCCGCGAACTGGCTCAGGACTTTGGCGTCGCGCTTGGCCTGCGACACTGACTTCGGCTTCCCGTATCGGTTCTCGCACCCGTATGAGCATCGCTGCAAGTACTCCTGCACCGCTCTTTCCATGCGGACTGGCCTCTGCACCCTTGCGTCGAGCAGCCCGTGGACCTGTATCAGTCTCAGCAGCCGCTCGGTGCTCAGCCGTGTCCGCTTCCCGTTTATAGCGCCTAGGTCAAGATACTGCGAGTTACCGCGCTGATAGATTCGCATGGTAACTCCTTTTTGCCTAGACGTCATAATATTATACTAAAACCAGACTACTGTCAAGGTCTGACGTTGACTCTTGCTCTAGACTCCCATGCTCGGCCCCCGGCAGCCTAGGACAGTAAATAATCCGGTTCACAGGCCTTAAGTGCTTGAGTTGCCGAACCCGCCCCTGAAGCAGCAGTTCATGCTGCGGCCTCGACATCATCCTGAAGCCGGGTCTCGTGGCGCTTTGCCGAGACCTCTATGCCTGTCTCGACGCGGAGCCTCCTTAGTCCTTGATACATGGCCCGCTCGGATACACCAAGGCACCTGGCCATCTGTCTGCGGGTCAGCGATTGCCCCATCCTGTCAAGCAGATAGGCCGCTAGGCCTATCTTTGGCACCTTTGCTCTGGAAATCATCTCGATGTCCACTGGGTTAACCATGGTAGCAAGCTCCCTTCCGGTTCGCTGGTTTTGCCTGCAGTCAGTGCAGACGGTCTGCAGGTCCGGCAGCATCTGCCTGATACTGGTGCAGCCGTATTTATACTCACCGAAGCACTTTTTCAGGTCGGCCTCCGACATGGGACTGCCCAAGCTAGCATTGAGGGCGCGCACAACCTTCTGGGAGTGCTCTGGAGTGTTGCCTGCACGACGCAAGACGCTATAGTGAACCAAGAGGGTGGTATCCCTCTGGCCTCTCGGAATCTCGCGCTCGGTGAGGGCCTTGGCACACAGGTAGCCATCGACATAGAACTTGGGCAAGCGCCGCATCGCCCTGTGGCCAACGGGAGCGCGACCAAGAGTCTCGTCCATGAGCGTCCTTCTGACGACCTCAGAGTCGCGCGGGAGTGTCTTCAGACAGTGAAACCCGCGTAGGAACTTCCGCGTCCATCCGTCGATCTCCGAAGGTGGGATGACAACCATGCCGCCCTCGCCTTTGATATCCACACACAGCCCAAGCTCCGCCAGTTCCATGCCGTTGATGCTCTTCATAGCACAGGGCCGCCTGAAGAGGAGATGAACCCCGCGAGCAGTCTCGTAACAGGCTGTATCTGATGGCCCGACCCCTGGCAGAGCGTTACCGTGTCTGGCGTGCTCCAGCACTTCTGCAAAGCGCTCCGCTTTTGTCTCGTCACCGACTGGACGGTCGAAGTCAACCGCAACAATGTCCGATTGCTGCCCGGTCCGCAGACCGAGATTGCACAAAGGGTGCTTGAGGCAGTATTCTCGCAGGTACTCCCCGGTTATCTCGGTTCGCCCGAAGTCAGCCGTCGCGCATGGCCTTGACCTGTCGTACCTGACTCCCAGCACCGGGACCTTCCCATTGGGGACAATCGGCAGAAGCTGACCCTCTAGTCCTTGCCAGCAGTATTGCTCTATGAACTCCAGCACCCACTCCTGATGGTCGCGCCCGTCGGCTACCTGCACCATGCCCTAGCCTTGGCGGGTTCCTGAAAAGCTCGCTCCCGCAAGATGGCGCAAGCGGGAGCGGAGTAAGCCGCCAACGCGGCGGAGCTACCAAGCTGCGTGGCGGCGGATTCTGTTGTGCTCAGCAGTTACTCATTATGTAGCTCCTGAACGCAGTCTGACCGCGTTGCGCCTCGCGGTCGCCCTGTGACTTCAAACCAGACCATTCGTCTAGGGTAGACTTCACTTGCACAACATGTGCGCTAGGTCGGACTCTGGCTAACTCGGGCATTCGGGAAACTGGACTTTCGACGCTGATTGCCCGAGGCTATGTCTGACTTTAGCTTCTGACCTACGAAGTGTGTCAAAACCATCTACTCATTAGACGCGTGGAGGGCCTGAGGGGTTCGGGGGCGGTGCCGGGGCCTCAGTGTCTGCATCGGTAGGCCAAGCTCTTCCTTTTCGCCTGGCCGGTTGACTTTTCCGAGTTGCGTTCTAGAATGACGCTATGACTGCGGCGGTTAGGCGCTTGGAGATTCAGGTTCGTGGCTACTCTCGTGGAGTTGCCGGGGAGCAAGGAAACCGCGTGAACCTTGCGAGTACTGAAAGATGAGTCTCGGAGACACGCCGCAGCTAGTCGTCCAGTTCGCCAAAGCCATTCAAGCCAGCGGTCGTTACGGCCAGCCTGATGGTGACACCAACTACCCTGCCAACGCGTTGAGGTACGCCATGAAGGCACTGGGTGAATCCGCCGAGCGCGTGAATAGCATGGCGTTGGACTACGCTCAGCGCAGGCAGAAAACAGAGGAGCAAGCGGCACGGCAGCAGGCAGCGGTGGCAAAGCCAGCGGCAGCCGTGCCGTCTCCGGGAACTGAGAGCGCGGTGAAGTCACCACGAGACGAATTGACCACCGAGAAGGCGCGTTCGGTCCCGGCAGCGACGAAGGAACCGCCTAGAGAGTCAGGCGGAACTCAGCAAGGGGCAAAACAGACCATGACCCTAGCACAGAGAATCTGCATCGGCGTGACTTTGCTGGTGGTAGCTGTGTTCATGTTTGCTGGAGGGCACCGAGAATACCTTTCCACCGGCTACTATGGAGCGCCTACTGAGAGCTATACTGACCCGGGAAGGACGTCTATGGATACTGTCGGCATTCTGCTGGTAGGCGGAGTAGTGACTTGGTTACTCGGCATCAGGCGCAAGCGGAAGGGCGAACCCAAGGAGTCTGCCCCGCGGGACCGACCAAGTGCATAGGAGCTTGCGCACTTCACGAGGGTGGACGTTGGTCGCAGCGGCGGCGCTGATAGCGGCCGTGGCCTGCCAGTCACAGCCGAAGTCGAGCATCACACTTGAGCGGGAGGGACGAGCGAGGGAAGCGATGGAACGCGCCCGCCAGCGACGCGACCAAGTGCGGCCACATTTCGAGGCCATGCAGACGCGGATGCTTGAGCGGGGGAAGGAAATGCAGCCGCGCATGGCCGAAATGCGTAGGCGCGCACAGCAGAGGCTGGACGAGATGCAGCCTAGGGTCGAGGCCGTGCAGAAGCGGATGGCCAAGAGGGCTCGGGAGATCGAGG
>CAZAKP010000048.1:0-18198 GCA_964485845.1 uncultured bacterium
AAGGTAGATGGCGATCGAAACAAGGGCGACCACGGCCAGCACTGCGGCCATGCCGACACGGGTTTGCAGTCTATCCGCGAAGGACTCACGACCCATGGCTCTGATTTTTGCCGCAAACAGGCAGAATGTCAAGAAGGTCGAATCGCCGCCGGACGAGGCGCAACAAGTGCACAGGTACTCGGCCGTTTGCGGTCGGAATTTCATCCCCGGACTTTCTGCCGCTTGTCAAAGTCGCGAGTTGAGGTATTCTTGTGTCACTTTGGACATGACGGACATGCGTCCACCACGGCGGAACGCCGGCGCCGACAAACCGGTGCCACCATATGCTCGTTCCTTGCTGCTTGCCGCTGCGGCCATCTACTATGCAGCGTACGTGTTCCGGCTTTCTTTTGTGATCGACGGAACGCGCTATTTCCTACTGGCTGACGACGTGATGATAACCATGTGCTACGGGCGGACGTTGGCCGATGTCGGACAGCTTGCCTGGTATCCGGGCGGGCCTGGCGGTGGATTCTCATCCATTCTCTGGGTGTGGTTGTCAGCCCTGGCCTGGAAGCTCCTGCCGGTCGTGTCCAAGACGGCGTTGCTGATCCAGGTTCTGAACGGCCTGGCACTTGTGCTTACCCTGTACTATGTCATGAGCGTCGCGCGCGAGCTCAGCGGCCCTGGAGCCGAGACCATAGCCGGTGTCCTGACAATTGCCTGCTGGCCGTTGGTCAACATGTTCGCGCAGGGCTGGGAATTCTCAACGGTATCTCTCGGCATAGTCGCGGGCTATTACTACTGGCTGAGGCGCAATTGGCTGTTAGTCGGCGTCTTTGTACTCCTGATCGGCCTGACCCGGTTTCCGTTACCGACGAACACTATGGCGGCGAAGCTCACCGGCTACCCTTGGCCGTTGATGGTAACACGCGGTGCGTGGATGGAGTTCAGAGATGCGCTGGGTCGCGGCCTGCCATTGCTTGTGTTGGTGCTGACCATGGCGGTTACGCGGAGATGGAGGCGTGAGCGCTGGCTGCCTCTGGGCGTGTTCGCTTTCGCGGTCCTCTTGTCCATCGCCGTCGGTGGCGACGCATGGCACACCATGATGGGCGGTAGTCGCATAACCATCGCCGCGCTGCCCCTGCTGGCAGTCGTCGGCTCGCTGGCGCTGGCCGATCTCACCTCCGCATTTGCCAGGCCTTCAACCAGAAGGCTGCTCACGGCGGTGGCCATTCTGGCGATGTGTCTGACATGGACTAACCCAGCCCGGACCATGATGCTGGTCACGTCATGGGAGAACGATGTGTGGCACAAGGATTTGGTACGGATGGCAGGATGGGTGGATGACCACACTGAGCATGATGCCAGGATCGCCGTTGCAGCCGCCGGGATAGTGCCATGGATCGTGCAACGTCAGTGGGTAGACGTGTTGGGGCTGAATGACGCCGTGATTGCGCGGCTGCCAGCACACCGGGCGCCGAATGGGAGGAATCCGCTGACGTTCTTTCACCCAGGCCACATGAAGTTCGATCCCTCGTCGATGGTGGCGCGACATGAACCTGATATCGTTCTGCAGGCCTGGGGGCTGAAAGCCTCTGCGCAGGAATGGGCTCAGATAGCCGACCGCTACGAGATACGTTGGCTAACCATCTATGAAGAGCCCTATCCGATTCTGGTCCGCACCGGTACCACGAAGCTACACTAGTACCGGACGCGCGAACAAGCGATGTAGTAGACTTCGTGCCTAGCGGGCCGGCGGCTCGTTCCAGAAGGCGATTTCGGAGAGCGGCTTGCGCGGTCGTTCGTTGGGGGAAACGTCCGCGGCCGGATATCCGAGCGCGATGAGCGCGACGGATTTGTAGCCCCTGCCGCGCAGGCCGAGGTGTCTGACCAGCGCACGGCTGTCGTACCAGCCGATCCAGCACGTTCCGAGGCCCTGCTCGGCCGCCGCCAGTACGAAGTGCTCGCCGCCGATACCGGCATCCAACAGTTGCCATTGGGTTCCTTGAACCGTAGCCGCGGCCTTATTAACGAGCAGGTTCTCTTTGATCAGCAGTGCGACGATTACCGGTGCCGAAGCGAACCTCTTCGACGCCGAGAAGATGCCGCGGAATACCGCTTCGGCCATCCTCCTCTTGCTTTCCGGGTCGTCAAAAACCACGAATCGCCATGGCTGCATGTTATCAACGGAAGGCGCGCGCCGGGCAGCCTCGAGGCACAGCTCGATCTTCTCCCGTTCAACCGGCCGGTTGGCGAAGCGGCGCACCGACTTCCGAGCCCGGCAGAGCTTCAAAAACTCAGAGTCACCCAAAACTGACCTCATTTCGGATTGCAGGCTGTTGGAGCAAGGTCCGGTTTCCCATTTTGCAGTTGGCATCTTGCAGTCTGCATTTTGACTTCGTTCTGTCAGTCCAGCAACCTCGGGAGTACCTCTCCTGCCTTCCCGCGCAGGTGCACATCCACGAGGGAACCGAGGCCGGTGTCGTGAGGATTCACATCTGCGACCATGGCCCCGGCCTCGCGGGCCTGCAGTGCCCACTGCACGATATATCCGAAGGTTGCCTCGGTGCCGATGACGAGGCAGAGGTCAATCCCGCCTTCGAGCAGGTAGTGGATTATCTTCTCGACCGGCTGCCGCGGCAGTTCCTCGCCGAACCACACGATGTCCGGCCGCATAACCTCGCCGCACATGCACAATGGCGGGTTCTCGGACAGCGGCGTCTCGCGGTTCTCGAGCACGGTGCCGTCGCGTTCGCAGCGGATGCGCCAGAGCGAGCCGTGGATGTGCACTACTTCTTTCGAACCGGACCGTTCGTGCAGGTCGTCCACGTTCTGGGTCACGATGAACACGCGCCGGCCCGGTTGCTGCATCGCGGCGAGGGCCGTGTGCGCCGGGTTGGGTTTTGCCTGCGCCGTGTTTATCCTGCGTTCGTCGTACCATTTCCAGACCTTCACCGGGTCACGCTTGAAAGCTTCACGCGTCGCATAGTCGAGTGGGTTATACTGCTTCCATAGTCCGTTCTCATCACGGAAGGTTGCCACGCCGGACTCGGCCGAGATGCCAGCGCCGGTAATGACCATCACGTTCTTCGCCCTCGCGAGTCGTTCTCGTATCCGCGCGATGTCCTCGTCGAGCTTCGCCAAGGCCTCAGCTTCCGGCCGGGAAGCCGGCGTGGAGGATTTACTGGGATTCGAATCATCGGTCATGATGCGTGGAGAAGTGATTCTAGCCTCATGCCTGGGTCAGTCAACGACTCGCCGCGCCGACTCAAAGTAACCGTCACTGTTCGCTCGATAGTACCGGCGAAGGAATCGTCCAACGCACAGCTCGCTGCGACCGCGACTGGATTCCGCCCTCAACCTTAACCTCTATCCATCACTGCCACCGAGTTCTTCATCGACCGAACCGGCAAGCCTCGCCTCTTACCTCGCGAATAGCCGCAAGTGTCGCCGTGCAAATCCTCCCGCAAGTCTCCCCGGCAATCGCGGTTCGAGTCCCGCCGGGAACGGCATCGGGTGTGGCCCTGAAAACCGCAGCTCAGGTGCGCCTCAGAATCCCGGCGCAAGTCAGTTCGCGAATGCCCTCCCACGTCCATCTGCACACGACGCCCGAAGTCCACCCGGAAGTCGCGTCGGATGCCTATTCAGGGGTCACGGCCCAAACCACCGTCCGAACCGTTCCGGGAACGGTTCCCAAGGCGATTCCCGGAGCCCCATTTTCGGCCGACTTCCTAGCCTAAGATACCATAAATACGAATCTTAGTGGCAGACGGACAGAAAATGGGTAGCGTCCCCAATTAAGGTGAACGGATGCGCGCGGCCAGAGCTGACCTGAACACTACCTGCAGGCAGGCGCCAGGACGAACCTCCGGTCTGACGCCGCATGCACCTCGCAGTTATCTTCCGTTTGCCATGCCGGTCGCGACAGCCGGAGACGAGCGGAGCCGACCAAGGAAGTCCTGTCCGGTCCAGACATGCAGAAGGTGTTCCTGTGGCACCCGGCCCGAGACTCTGAACCACCTCTCGTCGGCCCCATTCATCGCGTCCGCAGGTGCCGGACCGGACTATACCCCGGATAGTCCCGGGTAGGCCCCGGGTAGGCCCCCCTTAGCAGCGACCGTGAACATGAGACCTACGCATCAGGCCCTGATTCTGCGCGAGTTACGGGATGAGCATCCTTCGAACATCAGCAGATCTCGCTACACCTCGGTCCGATTTGGCATCTCCCGTTCCTCGCCGCGGGGCTGCGGCCGCCAGTGGTGACGCGGCAAAACCTGGAGGTCGATCCGCCGCGTCGGCGGAAACCTTTCCCGTGTCAGACCACTTCTCAGTTGGCTCTTGACTGACGGGCCGAGCGTGGTTAAAGTAGGCGCGTGAAAATCCTGCCTGGTCGTTCGCACAGGGTTCTGCTTCTGCTGGGTCTATCGCTCTTGTTGCTGCCCTCGGTCGCTCAGGCGTATCTGGACCCGGGCACCGGGAGCTACGTGCTGCAGTTGCTGCTCGGTACCGCGCTGGGCGGGCTGTTCGCGCTCGGGGTCTTCTGGCGCCGGGTACTGGCATTCATCAAACGTCTTTTCAAGCGCGGGAGCAGTGACGACAGCGGCCGCTGATCTTACGCCGGCCACAACCTCTCAGTTTCCCTTCGCGCCCGACTTCGGGCAACGATGACTGCGCAACTGGCTGACCGGCAACGGTTCCGCCGGCCGATTCCCTTCCACCCCGTCCTGTTTGCGGTCGCACCGATTCTCTTTGTCTACGCCCACAATGGCGCGAGGATTCCAATTGACCCGGGCGAGCTGTTGGTGCCGATTGCGCTTTCGCTCGCCATGACCGCGGTTATATGGGCAATCGTGTGGCTTCTGTTCCGCAGCGCCGAGCGCGCGGCACTCGTGGTTACGCTCTTCCTTGTGCTTTTTTTCACGTACGGGCACATTGCGGAGAAGCTCGTGCCACCGGTCTATGCCAGCGCGGAACTCCTGCTGGTCTGGGCGGTACTGATGGGCGTCGGCACCTGGCTTGTAGCGCGGCGCCCGAAGAATCGGGCTCGTGGTTCGATGCGGGGTCTCACGGTTTTGCTCAATTCGGCTGCGGTCGGCATACTCGCGGTCGACCTGGTGGCAGGAGCGCGGGCGTTCGGCTATCGCCCGCCGCGCATCGAGCGCGGGTCCCGGTCCGACATTAAGGCAGCCGGCAGCGACTATCCCGACATCTACTACATCATCACCGACTCCTACCTCCGCTCCGACGTGCTGAAGTCGCGGTACAATACCGACGACAGCGCGTTTCTTACCGACCTTCGTCGTCTGGGGTTCTTTGTCGCCGACCGGGCGCGCTCGAACTATCCCGGGACGCACCTATCGCTTGCCTCGTCGCTCAATTTCACCTACCTGGACAGTCTGGGCAAGGCACTCGGACCCGAGTCCGATAATGCGAGTCCACTGATTGAGATGATCCAGAACAGCCGACTGGTCGACTTCCTGCGGCGGTGGGGCTATACGATCGCCTCGTTTGCATCGAGCCATGTCGGCACTGACCTGGCCGGCCCCGACATCCACTTCGCCCCCCCCTGGTCACTGAGCGAATTCCACAGCTTGCTCCTGAGCACCACGCTGCTCCGAGACGTGCTGGTTCTACTGCACCGGTCGTCGGTCGATCGGCACCGGGAGCGAGTACTTTACACCTTGCGGCACCTGCCCGATGCCGGGCTCGGGCGGCATCCGGTGTTCGTCTTCGCCCACATCCTCTGTCCGCACCGGCCGTTCGTCTTCAGAGCGCCGGGGCTGCCTGCGAGCATTGGCTCCTACGGCGGCCAGGTGCTCTACCTGGACAGGCTCCTGCTGGATGCAGTGCGGCGCATCCTGGCCCAGTCCTCGCGCCCGCCGGTCATCCTCATCCAGGCCGACCACGGGCTGAGAGAGACTATCGTCTGGGGCGATTCCGCCCGTAACCAGTTGCTGGAGCGCCACGCCATCCTCTACGCGGCCTGTCTGCCGCCTTCCGACCGGCAAGTGCAGCCGGCTGCTCAGCTCTACGATTCAATCTCGCCGGTCAACACGTTCCGGATTGTGCTCAGCGCCTACTTCGACACGACGATGGCGCTCCTGCCGGACCGGAGCTACTACTCGTTGCTTGACCGCCCTTACCACTTCTACGACATCGACCGGCCGGAGTCGTACCCATCGGTTGACGAGAAGGTCGAGATTCCGCTGAATCAGTACTAGACACGGCATGGGCATCGGACACGACCAGTCTTCCATGCTGCAGCCGAGTCTACCCCTGACGCCGATAGGAGGGCTCGAGAGAGCACGTACTAAGGTCAGGTGGTTCGCGAGAAGATTGGACGTTGCCGCGGGTGTTGCGGCGGGAGCGACCTACCTGCTGCTGCCGGCAGCATTGGGCCTTGACTACCGGCTGCTTGCCCAAAGGGGACAATATCAGCTCATGTGGCTGAACCTGCTGGGTGCACATTACCGGCTTCCCATCGATACGCCCAAACCCCTGCCCGTCTTGCTCGCTGGGTTGCTTGGTTCCGGGACTGCCTTCTACATCGTGACCTGCGTGATCGTTGGTTTGTGCGTAGCGGCAGCGATGCGCCTGGGCAAGGCAATCACCGGCAGCTTCTGGCCCGGCCTGCTGACCGCTGTAGCTGTGTTTGCTCTTCGGGGCGAGTGCACGTATTACGTCCTGACCGGTGGGACCGAGCCATTTCACATCGCACTCATCCTGCTGACGCTGGTTGCGCTTGCCGACGGGCGCTACCGCCTTGCCACGCTCGCCGTCTTCGCGGCCTGCCTGACAAGGCCCGAGTCCTGGTCGCTCGCCCCTCTGCCGTTACTTGCGGCGCTGGTGACAAGGCGGCGATTCCATGTACTGCTGCTACTGCCGTTCGTTGCGCCCTTCGTCTGGATGGGTTTCGACCGAGCGCTGGCAGGTGACTGGCTCTACTCGTTGCACGTCACATCGCACTACCGCATCGCTTCCGGCGTGCCGGTTGATGCGGGCACCGGCAGTTTCTGGGGTGACGTCATGGTTCAGTTGTCCGCTGTGGCGGGTGATGTCCCGCTGGTCGCAGGCACTGCCGGACTGGTCGTCTGGATTCGGCGGCGCGCGCGTCAGGGCTCTGCTCCTGCGTCGGTACAGCCGGGACGCGCGGGCCTGTCGGCGGGACACCTGGCCCTTGTGATCGGTCTTGCGATAGCGTTGCCGTTCGCGGCCTCTTGGCTCGCTTCTTTGTCCGGTCACGTGCTGCTGTTCGGGAGGTTCATGTACCCGTCGGCTGTCCTCTTGACCCTGCTTGCGACCGCGGCACCGTTCTTGCTGTTGGGTGGTCGGGCGCCGCGCTGGCTGCTACCGACAGCGTCCGGGGTCGTGGCGCTCACCGTCTTTGTGCCGCAGGGGTTGGTCGGCTCGATCCGAAGAGCCCGGATGGATGAAGTGCGGGTCTCCGCCTATTTCCCGGTGGCCGATACCGTCAAGCGTCTGGTCCGGGACGGCGGCGCGGACGTCGTTCTGGTGTCGGCGCTTCGGTTTGACTATTTCGCGAAGCTGCTCGGGCCGGCCGATTCGCGGAGGTTGCTCTGGATCCGCGAAGTGACCTATGGAGCACGGGCGATTCCGGTCACGGCCAGGTACGGTGTGCTTGCCTACTACGACCGGGACGAGATCAATTGGCCTTCGGTCGACAGCGTGATCAGTCGGGTCATGCGTGCGTGGCCGACGCCAGCCGTATTCGATACGGTCGTGTCCTTTCCCTCTGGCCGCGGCGGCGTCTGGACGGTCAAGTCCGTTCCAGAGCGGCCAGGTTCGTGTTTCGCACCATGGTAACAAGGACCACATCAAGTTGCGACCGGGGCGAATGAGCCAGGCACTCGACGCGGGTGCGGACTTGGCTGCCAAGGGGCCACGTCGGTTCTGGAGGACGGCAGTCGCCGTGATTGCCTTGGCCGGGGTCGCGCTGGTGCTCCATGCCACAAGCAAGTACGGAGCCGGCATTACCTCGCTGTCGTCGGCCTATCTCGACGCCGCGAGCAGTCTCGCCAAGGGCAAGGGTTTTGTCTTCCGTACGGGAGAACCCATGGTCCTCTGGCCTCCTTTGTATTCGATGCTGCTTGCGTCTATCCAGTTGGTGACCGGCCTGGAACCTGCGGCCTTCGCGCACATCGTCAATGCCGTTCTCTTCGCCGCTGTGATCTGGCTTTCTGCTTACCTGTTCCGGCCCGACCTCACGCACAATGCGGTCTACGGTGTGCTCGGACTCTGCACGGTCCTGTTCTCCGTGCCGCTGTCGCTCGTGTACGCAACCGCCTGGTCGGAATGTCTCTTCATTCCGCTGATACTGCTCTACCTCATCTTCGCGCAGCGCTACTGGGAACGCTCTGAAGGCCGGTCGCTGGTATTCATGACCTTCTCAGCAGCGCTGGCGTGCCTAACACGCTACATAGGTTTGACACTAGTTCTCGCGGGCGCCGTGACCGTCATGATCGCTCCCAGGATGAATCTCAGGACACGGCTTGCTCGTGCCGTCGTTTCCTCAGCTGTATCGCTCGCGCCAATCGCGCTCTGGATACTGCATAACTGCATTTTCACCGGAACGCCCGCTGGGTTACGTCAGGGATCAACGTCGCCGACTACGGTGGGCATGGTCGAGGCAGCAGGTGTCGTGCTTTCATGGTATGCACTTGGCCTTGCCTCAGAGCTGGTCATCCTGGCATGGGTCGCCGTTCTGGCTACCAGGGTCCTGTCTTCGGGTGCACCAGCGTCCAGGGTGTTGCACAGTTTCAAGTCCATCTTCGACACGCGTCTTCCTGTCCTGTTGTTCTCGGTAGTCTACACGATTGTGCTCTTGGTTACGTCCGGTGCCACAGAGCTTGACGGTATTGACGACCGGCTCCTCTCACCGATCTACGTCCCTGCAACGCTGCTCCTCCTCGAATTCGGCTCGCTTTTGTTCGGCCCGACGAAGCGTCGCAGTCTGGCCCTCCTGCACAGGGCACCGTCTTTGTTTCTGGCACTCTGGCTGTGTTTTCTTGTTGCGGATTTCGCGCGGCTGACGGCTGGTCGTGTGGATAACGGCGCCGGAGCCTACTCCTCGGACACATGGCGCAAGAGCGAGACGATGTCATACGTTAGGGATAAGTTGCGCACCGACCAAGAAGCCCGCTGGTACAGCAATGCCACGGATGCCCTGTGGGAACTGGGTCGCGTGGAGGCTAGTGAACTTCCCCCCAGAGCGCGATTCAACCTGAGAGACTTGCCTGGTCGTTGGCCACCCGAGAGCTGTGCTATGCTGGTGTGGTTCAATAGGCGGAGCTTCCGGGGCTATTACACGGTTCAGGAGTTGGAGAGCGTCGCGGACATCGAAGAGGTCGCACGATTCGGCGATGGTTCCGTCTACCGCGCTTCAGTCCGGGATGAGAAACCAGCGGCAGGCAGGTGAGAGTCCATGACCGCTCCTGAGGCAGCCGAGCGCGACGCGAGGCGGCCCTGGCTGGCGCTTTGTTTGATACTCGTGCTGGCCGCGCTCGTCCGCGTCCTGTCGTTCCGTGGCTACACGACCTACGACGCCGCGGAGTACACGCGGCTTGCCCAGATGATGATAGGCGGGGAGTACAAAGCAGGCATGTTCTGGTTCTTCCGCGTGTTCCCGGTGAGGGTAGGGATTATCGCGCCGGTCGCGCTGCTGTTCAAGACGATCGGTATCAGCGAAGTGACGCTCACCCTGTATCCGTTCCTGCTTTCCCTGGTGGGCGTGGCGCTGGCGTTCTTCGCGGCGCGGACCATGTTCGGCGCTCGCGCCGGGCTCATTGCCGCTCTACTGATGGCGCTACTGCCGATTGACGCGCGGCACGCTTCGCAACTGCTGCCCGACCTGCCCGCCTCGGTCTGGATGAACGCCGGCGTCCTGCTGGTATACATCGGTGCGCGTCGGCGCGCCTCGTTTCATAAGGCCGTGCTCGGTGCGCTCGCAGGGTTCGTCCTGTTCCTGTCCTGGCTGTGCAAGGAGAGCGTGCTTTTTGTCCTGCCCTTTGTCGGCGCGTACCTGGTCTGGCTGGTCTTCAGGGACCGCCGCAACGTCCCGCTAATGGTTGCGGCTCTCGGCGTCGCCGGCCTCGCGGTCGGAATCGAGGGTTGGCTGTACCAGCAATACACCGGCGACTTCCTCTATCGCTTTCACACACTCGCCGACAACTCCGGAGCAGGGGCTGACCGGATGACGCCGGTCCTGACCCTGGCGAACATCGGTCCGTGCTTCGTTCATCGGGCCAGGCAGCTTCTGCGCGAGGTGTTGTTCTCTCCGTTCTTTGCCCTCACACCGGCGGTGGCTCTGGGAACCTGCGTCTATGCCGCGTCGCGAAAGCTGCGCGCATTCCTATTTCCCGGGCTGTGGTTCGGCTGGCTGCTCCTGCTCTTCGGGTTCGCCTCGGCCAGTATCAGGGGGTACTTCCCTTTGAACCTGGTAGCCACGCGCTATCAGTACCCGGTCCTGTTCCCCGGCGTCCTGCTCTGTGCCGGGCTGCTTGGGTCGTTGCTCGGGCCGCGCGGGCCGGACGAACCGCCGACGCAGCAGCGCCGGAGGTTGCTGTGGGGTGTGATCATCTCGCTCTGCCTTGCGGGCATGTCGTTGGCAATGGTGGCCTGGGGCGTTGAGACAGGGTTGGGCAGGCGTTCGCAGGCGTCGCGGAACATATCCCGGATTCTCAAGCCGACCGACCGGCTCTACACCGACCCGCACACTGCCATTGCCCTGGACTTCTTCTGGGAGTTTCCGGAGGCCGAGTCAACGCACAGCTTCGAGGCGATGAAGCTGTCCGAACTGCCCTCCGGGGTCTACGTCTTCGTCAACCGCAACGAAGTCGACCGCATCAGCGGCAACACCAGCTTTGTGCCGCCCGAGTTCCTCGACAGCGTGCCTGCAACCTGGCAGAAGCTCAGGGAAAGGGACAACGCCACGCTCTATTGGGTCCCGCCGCTTCGGCTCGAGCACCGGGATGCAGTCATTACCCCGGTGCCGAGGCATGTCGAGTGAAACTGACCCTGTTTCGGAGGTCGGGTAAGCCGCTCAAGGTCACCGGGGTCTTCCTCGCGTGTCTGGTCGTATGCCTGGGCGGCTACGCGCTCTTTGGTCACCGGTTTCTGGCTGCCTCCTATTCCGGCAAGTCCCTGCCGCTCGGGCAGTATCTGGCCCGGGTTGACGAGCAGGTCACACTGCTCGCGGTGACGGTATTCCTCAGCTACTTCTTCTACCTCTTCCTCGTTCTCATCGTGCGCCGGTTGCTGCGGCAGGACGCTGATGCCGCGTACGCCATGCCGACCCGATCCGGCGTCAGACTCCGGGAAGTGGCGGGCGCATTCCTCGTCTACTCGGTGCTGACGTTCGCCTACTTCCCCACCGTAGTCCTCAATCTTGGATCCCAGTTGATCGGCCCGCCCGGCGATAACATGCAGCACCTCTGGGATATCTGGTGGGCGCGTACCGCGCTGCGGGGCGGACTGGATTTCCTGCACACAACGCACATCTACTGGCCCGGCGGTTTCAATCTCCTCTTTCACCCCTTTTCTCTCTACAACGTCATTCTCGCTACCACGGTCGGATGGCCCCTGTCGCCGGTAGCGGCATACAACCTGCTGATTCTCTCGACGTTCGTGCTGGCCGGGGTCGGCGCGTTTCTGCTAGTACGGCATTTCACGGAGAACACCGCCGCGGCGCTGCTCGGCGGGTTCATATTCGCCTTCAGTCCCACGCACTTCGCCCACGCCCTGCATCAGATCGAAATCGCCTCGCTGCAGTTCGTGCCGTTCTTTGTCCTCTACTACCTTAAGATGCTGGAGAACGGTTCAAAGAGAAACGTCGTCCTGGCGAGTGCGTTCTTTCTCCTCAATACTCTCTGTTCCTGGTACTACATGGTATTCGCCCTGTTCTGTATGGCCGGGTGCTACGGCGTCGCCGCCTACCGACGAAAGCGGCTGGTCATGCCCGGGCCCCTTGTCTCCTCGCTCGTGGTCGTGGGCGCCACGTTCGTCATCATCTCACCGCTGGCAGTGCGCATGCTGCTTTACGCGGCCCGGACTCCCGGTGTCAGCACGTGGGGCTACGACGTCTACGTTGTTGACCTGCTCGGGCTACTCGTGCCGCACAGCTACCACTGGGTGGCCGGCCTTCAATCCATCGCGCAGTTGAACGGCGCCTACTCGGGCTTCAGAAACGAGAGCGCCGGGTACCTGGGTATCGTGACGGTGGTGTTCCTGCTTGCTTCGAGCCGTGTGCTGGTGAAGCAGGCAGCCCGGTACGTGCTGGGGCTCTTGTACTTTGTCGTGCTCGCACTTGGGGCGGACATTCACTTCGCCGGCTGGCCCGTTCCCGTTGCTCTCCCGTACGCGGCGATCCAGTACATCCCGATTCTGTCCGAGGCCCGCGCTCCCAACCGGGCGATGGCCTACGCCTACCTTTTCCTGGGTATCCTCGTTGCCATCGCTTTCTCCCGTCAGCTTCGGGAAGGATTCCTGCGCAATCGAGCGTGGGTCGCGGCGCTGCTTGCGCTGGGGATATTCGCAGACTTCTGGACGCCGTGCCGGCAGACGACGGCGGTGCGTCTCCCGCCCGCCTACTCGGCGATCCTGGCGCAGGAGAAGACGAAGGACTTCGGCATACTGGACCTGCCACGCGGGACCTGGTCGCGCCGAGCCAGGTATATGATGTACCAGACACTCCACGGATTCCCGATCGTGCAAGGCTACATCTCGCGCAAGCCCTCGCCTTCTCTGATTGACACACTGGAATACGACGACCTGTCGGCGCAGAAAGAGCAGCTTCGCGCCGCGCACGTGAAGTACATCGTGGTTCACAAGCGGTATCTTGCGCGGGACAAGGGTCAGTGGAACGAGCTCGACCCTCGCCGCTATGCCCAGGAGTACGGGACACTGTTTGAAGACTCGGAGAATCTGGCGCTGCGCGTCTATTAGAAGCACGCCAGCACCAAGCTACAAGCCACGGGCCCCGGAGTCCGGCGCGAAGCCTGAGGCTCGGGGTCTAGGTTTTGAATATGTGCGATTCGCACCATTGACATCGAGGGGGGCTCCGCCCATAATATCGTCGATGTGTCGCCCAAACGGAGCTACCGTCGAGGTGAAGACGCAGTTATGAATTCAGGGTCTGCCTGCGGGGCCGCCAGGTCCGGATTTCGCAAGTCTGCGACCTCTACTGGAGGCGGTCGGCGCCGCAGCTCAAACAAGAGGCACCGAAAGGGGTTGTTCTATGACACGTAAGGTGAGCGGAATCGCCAAATCCCTTCTCCGCAACGAAGACGGCCAGACGATGCTTGAGTACGTCGTGATTGTGGTCTTCGTCTGCATCGTTATGTTCTTCGCGTTCAGGCTGGTCAAGGGCATCGTGGCCCGCAGCGTGAAGAAGGCTTCGTACTCTATCGAGCAGTAGCCGAAGCCTGATCAGGGTTCGACGCCCCAGAGCGCAGCAAATGCGGGGCACCGTGAGTGTTGCCCGCGCCGATTCGCGCAAAGCGGACGGCGCGGGCTTCTTGTGGGACGAGAACCGGCTGACCTCAAGGATGTCCGCCTGCAGCCGTCGAGCAGCGACAAGCGGTCTCAGGCTTCCAGTCCCGAGTTCAGCGCCAACCGCCGGCTGCTGCTAATGGTGAAAAAGCCACGGTCCACACGTCCATTGTTAGGTGCGGCCAAGGTGGCCATTCGCATCTGCTCAGCCGTTATCCTCATCCTCCTCCTGCTGAAACGGACCGACGTCCGGCATGCCTTCGAGCTCATTCGCGAAGCACGGGTCGGTCTGCTGGCGGCCGGAGTGCTGGTGATGGCCGCCCCGCTGGCTATCGGCGGCTTCCGGTGGTTGCTGCTGCTGCGTGCGCAGGGCCTGAGACTTCCCTATCATTTCGTGCTTCGCGTAAACATCGCCGGCTACGCTCTCAGCACGGTGTTGCCCACATCTGTCGGGGGTGACCTGCTACGCGTCGGGTATACCACCCGGGGCGGCATGGTCGAGGCCGCGCTGGCGACCGTCCTCTCCGACCGAATTCTGGGCGTCGGCGGTCTGCTCATCATCTGCGACCTGGCCTCGCTTCTGCTGCTGGCCCGTACGGGCTCACCGGGGCTGGTCGCGCTTGCCGGTCCGGCCACGGCCGTCATCAGCGTGTTCCTGCTGGCATTGATGTTCGAGCCGACATACTCCGGTCTGGCGAGACTGGCCGGTCGGGTGCGTTTCCTTCGCCTCGGCGAACGCCTGGTCCGGGTCGCTGACGGAGTCCGTCAGTATCGCACGCAACCGCGGCTCGTACTGAAGACACTTGCTCTTTCCGTACTGCTCTGGTTGGTCTACTCGCTCGTCTGGTTCCTGCTGGGGTCGAGTGTCCGGTCGCCCGCGTCCGTTCTGTCATATCTGGTCTGTGTACCGCTGGTGTCCCTGTCGGCGATGCTGCCGGTTTCAATCGGGGGCCTCGGCGTACGGGAGAACGGTTTCGTCATCCTTATGGGCCGGTTCGGTATGCCGGAGGCGTCCGCCGCCGCCGTGGCGCTGCTCTTCCTAGGGGCCACGGCTCTCTACGCTCTGGTCGGGGCGCTGCTGTTTGCCACTCTACGAGGAGAACGTCATCGTCTCGCAGAGCCAGCCGTCAGACTCGCGGTCGGATCTGCCCGTC
Organism: uncultured bacterium; assembly: GCA_964485845.1. Lineage (GTDB taxonomy): Bacteria > Hydrothermota > Tepidihabitantia > Tepidihabitantales > Tepidihabitantaceae > UBA2258. Next base: position 14,643 of record CAZAKP010000048.1, read on the forward strand.
CGGCAACCGGACAGTGCTAGGTTCAGCCCGGTTCCGCAGCCCGTTTCCCGGACTGAGAGCGCGGCAGGCTCTCGACGCGGACGGTGTCGGAGAGTCGCGGACCTCATACAGGGGGAGACGGAGTCTCACGGCGTTCGGTCAGGTAGCGACTGAATCCCTAGCGGCTGAGCACGGATGACTGAAGTGCCGGAGCCAGCATCCCGCCCCGGCGGCCGTGACCGGTCACGCACGTCGGACAGCGCCACCAGTTCCATGGGTCCGGCACAAGGCCGCAGGATTCTGACCGCGGCGGTCCTGGGTGTCGCACTGGCCGCGCTGGTTGTAGCTGCGGCTGCATCGCTGCGCTGGCGCTACACGAGGGATTCGCCGTTGATGGCCTATACGGGCTTCCTGATCGACAACGGCGCCGTTCCCTATCGCGACTTCTGGGACATGAACCTGCCCGGTACGTATGCCGTCATGGCGCTGATGGGCAAGGTGTTCGGGTGGTCGGACCTTGGATTCCGGGCATTCGACCTCATCCTGCTTGCGGCACTTTCAGTCATCACCTTCTGGTGGGTGCGGCCGTCGGGCCGACTCGCGGCGGCCTGCGCCGCGCTGGCATTTCCCCTCTACTATCTGTCGGCCGGACCATACGTGAGCATGCAGCGCGAGTACATCGCCCTGGTTCCGTTTGCCGTCGCCCTGGTTCTCGCCGTCGGCTTCCCAGGCCGCAGGCTGGTGCTGCGCGGCCTGCTCGTCGGGTTGCTGACCGCGGCAACTGTCTTGGTCAAACCCAACTTCGTCATCCTCGGGCTGCCGGCGATGGCGGTGCTCTTTCGTGAAGCCGCAAGGTCGGGTTGCCGGAGCCGCCTGGTAACCGCGGCTGCGGCCGGGCTCCTGGCGCCGGTCGCCGTGACGTCTGCGTGGCTCTCGGCCGTCGGCGCGCTCAGGCCCTTCCTTGATATCGCCACCAACTTCTGGCCGATGTACGCCTACATGGCCGGTGCGATTGAGCCAATCCACGGTCTGGCGCGAGTTTATTACATCGGACGCTCGGTGTCAAACGGGCTGGTGAGTTCCCTCCTGCCGTGGGCTTTGCTCGGTATCTTCTCAATCCGGCGCGTGCCGGGACTCAAGCCGCAGATGCCGGTCTTGTGCGGACTCGTGATTCTGTCGGCGATCTACCCCGCGCTGTCGGGGCAGCTCCTCAGCTATCACTGGTTGCCATTCCACTACATAGTCCTGTGCGCAGCGTTTCTGGCGATCCGGCTACCGCGTCCGGAGCGGCCGAGTCCGGTGGCACTTGCTCCCTGGCTTGCGGCGCTGACCCTGCTGCTTGTGCTTTCCACGATGAGTTTGCTCCGCGCCGTCGGGGAGAGCGGGCCGCGCGAGCACAGCATGCCGGATGAGGTGGCTGGTTTCCTGACCAAACGGCTCAGGCCGGGAGAGACCGTTCAGCCGCTGGACAACGTCGACGGAGCGGTGCACGGTCTGCTGATCGCCCGTGCCAGGTTGGCCACCCGGTTCCTGTACGACTTCAACTTCTACCATCACACAGACCGACCCTACGTTCAACGCCTGCGCCGGGAGTTCATGGCCGAACTGAGCGACGCCAGCCCCGCCTTCATCATCGATGTACTCGGTTCGAGCCTGCACCGGTGGCCCAAGGGTGCGAACACGACCCGGGAGTTTCCCGAGCTGGAGAAGCACATCACTGACAACTACGAGGTCGTGCTGCAGCAGAAGGCGTTCCGTATCCTGGAGGCCAGGCACCGACGCGTCGAGCCATCGGTGGTGCAGGTCACGGCAGCTCTGAGATACTGCGCGAAGGTTGCGGATCGAGAGTGGTCCGGTCCGATGGTCTGCACTTGCTACCTGGTGTAGCCGCGGGGCCGCTATCCCCTCTTGCGGCAACGGGCAATCAGCCACGGATAGCTGGTTTTGACCTCCACGACTTCAGCCGACCTCGTCAGTAGCTCTGTTAGGCTGCTCCTGTTCCAGTGCTGGCAATGCTCTGGGTGGTCGCCCCAACGTCGCAGGTACTTTCCCCTCGCCAGGTTCGTCAGCCTGAACAGCGGCTCGTTCGGCACTGATATGACGGTATCCTTGCGGCTGACCCGGACCAGCTCCCGTAGCGCGAGTCCAGGGTCAGACAGATGCTCGATCACTTCCAGGCACAACACCATGTCGAACCGCCTGTCCTCATATTCGATACGGCAGACGTCGCCTGTGCTGAACCGGTACGCCGGGAGCCGAGCGGACGCGAACTTCACGCATGCCGGGTTGTGGTCGAAACCGTGGACTTCGCGCGGCAAGAGGTCGCGGAGTCGCTCCAACGTCTCTCCTTCACCGCACCCGGCATCCAGTGCCGACTCGGGTTGTAGCTCCGCTACCATCCGCCTGAGCACTTCGTAGAACCGGTCGAAAAAGAAACGAGCCAACGGATTTCGAGTCTGGAACTTCGTGTAGCTGGTAGTGTCCGGCGTTCGGTCGCTCGCAGCTACAGACTTGCGCATCTCGAATGCTCTCGCTTCACTACTGCCCTCTACCGAGTTCCTGAGCTTCGTGTCTGCGCGTTCGTGTCTGAGCGGCGATCATCTCGCCGATCAGTCCTGTGGCTACGAGCTGGATGCCAACGACAATAAGCAGGACGCCCACGATGATGGCGGCGATGTGCTCGCGGAACTGGTCACCGGTGAGCTTGCGTACCAGCACGTAGACCTCGAGCCCGGGCCCGGGCAGCAGTGGGAACAGCCCCGCAGCTCCGAAGAAATGGAGCGGTTTCTGCGTGAAGCCGGTGATGAAGCGGACTGTCACCAAGTCGAGGACGCCGGTCCAGAATCGCGTGGGGCCGTACTTGCTCCGGCCATGCCTGCGTCGGCGATGGGCAACTCCGACTTCGGCTACCTTGAAACCGCGCAGGTACGCGAGTTCAAGGATGAAACGGTACAGCTCGCCATAGAGCTCGATGTTCGCCGCCACAGCTCGACGCATGACCCGGAACCCAGAGTTCGAGTCGTGCAGACGCAGTCCGAAGGTCAGATGGACCAGTGAATTGAAAAAGCGCGATGGCACTGTCCTGGTTGGTTCGTTCTCCAGCCGCCCCTGCTTCCAGCCGACGGTCAGGTCGTGCCCGTCATTCAGTTTCGCCAGCAGCTTGGAGAGTTCGGATGGGTCATCCTGCAGGTCGGCGTCCATTGTGACGATGACTTCGCCACGTGCCCTCTCAAATCCCGCCGAGTAGGCGGCGGACTTGCCGAAATTGCGGCGCAGCCGGACAGGTTGGACTGCGGGATAGTGCCCGGCCAGGTCCTGAAGGTCGCTCGGCGTGTCGTCGTACGAACCGTCGTCCACAACGAGAACCTCGTGTGATTCGCCCAGGTCATCGAGCACCGCGGCCAATTCACGGCACAGCTCATCAAGTGAAGAAGCTTCGTTGTAGGCGGGGATGATAACACTGTACCGCACAAAATGCTCTAGGAGCCTGTCGGAGCCCGGGCTCTAGAACGGACTGATGCCTTGCGCGTCTAACTGATATGGGCGCGCAACGTTTCCGAGAGTACAATCCTGATCA
>CAZAKP010000049.1:0-13848 GCA_964485845.1 uncultured bacterium
GCCTTGGCGCAGGCGATGCGCGTGCAGGCGATGCGCGACTGCTGGCCCGCGCCCATGCCGATTACCTGCCCGTCGTACGCGACGCAGACCGAGTTGGACTGAGTGTACTTGAGGGCGAGCGTGGCGACGAGCATGTTGGTGCGGGCCTCGTCCGGAATCTGCTTCCTCGTGGTGACGACCTTGTCGAGCAGCGCCGGCGTGATAGCCGCGTTGTTGCGGGCCTGCTCGAGTGTGACGCCGAAGACCTGCCTGGCCTCGATTTCGGGAGGCCGGTAGGACGCGTCCATCTCGAGCACCGGGTAGGTGCCGTGCTTCTTGGCGCTGAGCAGTTTGAGCGCGGCAGGTTCGTACCCGGGTGCGATGCAGCCGTCCGAGACTTCGCGGCTGATGACCTTTGCGGTCGACTCATCGACCGTATCGGAGAGCGCAATCCAGTCGCCGAACGAGGCGAGCCGGTCAGCACCCCTTGCACGGACGTATGCCGCGGCAAGTGGGGAAAGTTCGGCGCCGGATACGAAGCAGGACTCGGCCAGTTCCGGTGAGAGTGGTTTGCCGGTGGCGGCACCGGCCGGTGAGACGTGCTTGAATGATGCGGCCGAGGGCAGACCGGTCAGCTCCTTCATCTCGTGGACCAGTTGCCAGGAGTTGAGCGCGTCGAGCAGGTTCACGTAGCCGGGCGCGCCGGCGAGGACCTTGAACGGCAAGGGACCTGTCCCGGCGTGGACTGTCCCGATGAACGCGCGGGCATGGGACTGGTGCGGATTCACGCCATAGCGGAGCTTGATTTCGTCCATTCGGGTTCACGTTAGCGGAGCAGGTGCCAAAGTCAAGCGGCGTCCGGCGAAGCTGGGGCGCCCGATGCAGCCCTGCGAAGAGGCCATTCCTCTCCGCGTTGCTCCGCAGTTGACCATTCCGAGCGCCGCTGATAAGGTTTCTGGTACATGAAACGGATCTGCTGACCGCGGAGAAAGGAGTTCCGGATGAACCAGATTCTGGTGTTTGAGGGCAGCCCGAGGACGGGCAACACGAGCGTGGTAACCGACTGGGTGCTGGCCGGCATGGGCAAAGGTAACAAGGTGACACGCGTTCGGCTTTGCGAGCTCAATATCCACCCTTGCCGGGAGTGCTTCACCTGCATGAAGACCAAGAAAGGTGCCGGGTGCGCGCAGGACGACGACATGGTCGAACTCTATGACAAGATGGTTGACGCCGACCTCGTCATCTGGACCAGCCCGATATTCTGCTGGAACGTAACCGCCCAGACCAAGATGGCGCTCGACCGTTGCTTCGCGCTTTTGACCGGCGAGGACCTGCTCAAGGGCAGCAAGTGGGCGCTCGTGCTGACCGCGGGCGGCGATGCCTTCGACGGAGCGGACCTCGCCGTGCAGATGTTCAGCCGCCTGGCACGTTTTGGCGGCATCAAGTACCTGGGCCAGCACGTGGTGGCTTCGTGCCCGGACGGGGCAAAGCTGAAGAATGACGCGATGCTCCACAAACAGGCAAAGGAGTTCGGGAAGGAGCTGGCCAAGGCGCTGCGCGCGTAGCGCGCAGGTCCGAAGTTCGAAACCCGAATGACGATTCAGGCCCGAAGATGGGGAATGTCCAGGTCGAGGATGGCGGCGGCCCTCACGCTGGCGTTGTGCCTTTCCACTTTCCACTTTGCATACGGAGCTGACCCGGGCGCCGTCAATGGATTCGTGCGGGACGCGGCAGACGGCGAGCCGCTGGCCTACTGCAACGTCTATCTCGACGGCACCGAGCTCGGCGCGGCGACCAACGCTAATGGCTACTTCTACATCGGGCACGTGCCGCCGGGCAAGTACCAGTTGGTCGCGTCCTTCGTAGGCTACAAGACCGAGCGGCGGGCCGTTGCAGTAGGCTCCAACCAGACGGTGAGCGCGACGCTTGAGCTCTCGGCCGGGTCGATCGAGGTAAAGGAGGTGAAGGTGACCGCGGACCGGGCGCGGTTCGAACGCGAGGTCCAAATCTCCGCAGTCAGGCTCGAGGCCAAGCAGCTTGAGTTCATTCCCAGAGTGGGCGGTGAGGTGGACCTGTTCCGGACGATTCAGTTGCTGCCCGGAGTGATATCGACCTCGGATTTCTCCAACCGATTGTATATCAGGGGCGGCAGCCCGGACCAGAACCTGATTCTTCTGGACGGCATTACGGTGTACAACCCGTCGCACCTGTTCGGCCTTTTCTCGCCGTTCATCGCCGACGCCGTGTCCGATGTCACGCTGCTTGCAGGCGGGTTCCCGGCAAAGTACGGGGGCCGTTTGAGTTCAGTGTTGGATGTGACGACCAAGGAGGGGAACTCGAAGCGGCTGGCCGGCAACGCCTCGGCCTCGATGATTGCGGCGCAGGGGCTGGTGGAGGGACCGATACCACTGACCAAGGACGATGTCCGCACTTTTCTGCAGGGATTCTCGGGACCGAGGATGAGCGATTCCACGCCGAGTTCGGACTCAACAGTCGCCGGCCCCGCACCGGGGTCATTCCTGCTGGCCGGCAGGCGGACCTACCTGCCGGACGTGCTGCTGAAGGGCTTCGGGATTGACGGGCTCGGCTATTATTTCTATGACCTGATGGGCAAGGCGAACTACGAGCTGCGGAAAGATTCGCGGCTCACACTGACCGGGCTTGCCGCTGAGGACGTGCTCGACTTCTGGGACCCGGCGAATCCTGACGGGCTGAAGGCCAGACTGAAGTGGGGTAACCGCGGAGCTTCGCTGCGGTGGAACCGGGTGTTCACGCCGATTCTGTACGGTGAAGTCGTCGGCGCGTGGAGCAACTTCTACTCCAACTTCGACGTCAACTTCGGGACGCCCGACACCATCAAGATGCAGACGGACCTGACCGACCTGACGCTCAAGGGCGACATGACCTGGTACGCCGCGGACCAGCACACGCTCGACCTCGGTTTCGACGGTCGGTTCACGCGCAGCGGCATGGCGTTTGCCTATGACACGGCCGGCTACGACACGGCGCTCACGCTCTGGCCGCTCGCCGCATACGTGGATGAGAAATGGGAGGTTAGTCCGGGCAAGCTCTTCCTGAAGCCCGGCTTCCGTTTGAGCTACTACACCACGGGCCGGCGGTTCGCGCTGGAGCCGCGGCTGGGGCTCAAGTACCACCCGGCGAAGAACACCGCGCTCAATCTCGGTCTGGGCAGATTCACTCAGCCGATGGTGACGCTCAATTCGACTGACGCCGTGTTCTCGATCTACGACATGTGGACACCGGTGCAGGCGGACCAGGCCCTGCCGACCGCGTTGCACTTCATCGCCGGCGCGGAGCAGTGGCTGAAACGCGATGTTGTCATTTCGCTCGAAGGGTACTACAAGGACTACGACAATCTACTTGAGACCCGCTACGGTGACTACTTCACGCCGCCGGAATCGCTGCTTACGGCCGATGGGTATTCCTATGGCGCGGACCTGATGCTGCGCAAGACCGAGGGCTGGGTGAACGGCTGGATAAGCTACTCCTATATGTGGACGCGGCGCCGAATCGCCGACGAGGTCTACCATCCGCATTACGACCGAAGGCACAACGCGAACGTCGTGCTTACCTTCCCCCACCTGGTGTGGGGCACGGACATTTCGGCCAAGTGGACACTCGGCACCGGGTTGCCCTATTCCGGCAGTGTCGGCTACTACCCGATGTACCAGTTTCGCCCGTCCGACCCGAACTGGTTCCGGCGTCCGGAATGGGGTTTCATCAACGGGCCGCGCGACGCGTTCCGATATCCGCTGTACCATCGTCTGGACCTGGGCGCGACCCGGACCTGGCAGAAGCCGTGGGGCGAGATCTCTGTGTTCCTTGACATCGCGAACATCTACAACGCCAGGAACGTTCTGCTCTACTACTGGGACATCGGCGGCGATGGGCTGCCGGTGCGCCACAGTGTTGGGATGATACCGATTCTGCCGACAATCGGAGTGAAGGTGAGGTTCTAGGAAATGACGAATTCCGAAGTCCGAATGACGATTGAAACCCGAGGTCCGAATGCACGGACGACGGCCAGCCCCGCTTCGGTCTTTGGTCATTCGAGCTTGATTCGTCATTCTAGTTTCGATATTCGGGCTTGGCCGCGCCGCGGACTGCTGCTTACTGCTTGCGGTTTGTGGTTGCTCCTTGCGGCCTGCGAGGTGAGGCCATCCGAGCAATTCAAACCGCAACTTGTCGTGCACAGTCTGGTTGAGGCTGGCCACGTCTATACATACGCAAACATCAACCGGACTTACACGATTGACGAGCCGTTCGACTCCATCTTCGCCGATGTCAACTGCGTAATCTGGCGACGAGCCGACACGTGGGGCCTTGTCCACTACCGACGCGACATCTTCTATAGCGAGCAGGTTCACCCGAACCCGGCGTATGGCGACACGTTCGGGATTCGCGTTGCCAAGGACGGGTTTGACACCGTCTACGGTCAGACAGTGGTGCCGGACTCCTTCCGAATTCTGTTCCCGCGTAATGGCGACACCGTGACGATGAGCGATTCGATGGTCTGGACTCGAAGCCGCAACTGCGCCGGGTACTACATGTCGTTCCAGAGCTTCCTCGAGACCGGGGATACGGTGTACTACGACCTCGCGATTCCTAACGACACGACTGGCGATAACTACGACACGTCTCGGTTCAAGATCCCGCAGATGGTATTCCTGTACCTGTTCGAGCCCATGCCCTGGACCTATGCGCTGAAGGTATGCGCCCTTGATACCAACTACTTCGACTGGGTGAGGGGTGGCGTGTTCGGACCGGGGGCGGGCGCGGGTCGAACGACACGACTAACCGGCGGTCTCGGTGTATTCGGCGCGGGGGTCGGAGAGTCGGTAGAGGTCTACGTCAGGGAAGACACCTCGGGGGTTGGGAGCATACGAAGGCAGGAGTCAGAGCAGAAACCGGAAGTGCCGGGTTGGCTGATACCGAGCCGGCATGCGCTTGACGCAGGCGGCCAGCGGCCCGCGCCTGTCACTCGTCCGGACCAGGCTTCTTCAGTCCGCTTTTCCCCGGGGCGAGCCACTCCGCGACCGCGGCCAGCAGTTTCTCTCGCTCCACCGGTTTCGGGATGAAAGCGTCGGCTCCGGCCCTGAGCGCAGCCGCCGCGTCCTTCTCGCTAACGTGTCCGGAGAGGACAAGGATTGGAGCCTTGAACGTCCGGCTGCGTTTGAACATGGTGCAGAGCGTGAGGCCATCCAGTCCCGGCATCAGGAGGTCGCAGATGGCCAGGTCCGGCGGGTCTTCGTGCGCCGCCTTCAGCGCGGACGTTCCATCGGCGACCGTTGTTACACGGTAGCCCGCTGACTCCAGTATCTTCTGGAGAAGCAGCCTGACCGGCGCCTCGTCGTCAATCACCAAGACATGTTTCACCGCTTTCACCTCAGGCCGGGATCGACCGGATGTCCAGGCACCTTTGTCCTCACGCCGGCGCGTTGACGAGCGGAGCGTCCTGCCGCAGCGGGATGCGGAAACGGAACTCAGCCCACTTGCTTGGTTCCGAGTCGGCCGTGATCTCGCCGCCATGCCGGATGACGATCTGGCGGGAGATGTAGAGGCCAAGACCGGAACCGGACACGCCCTTGTGTTCAGGATGGTTGAGGCGCTGGAACCGAGCAAAGAGCTTCTGCTTCTGTCCGGGCGCAAACCCGACGCCTTCGTTCCGCACCGAGAAGAGTGCCCAGTACTGGCGGACATGCTCGCCGGAGTCAGCGTAGTCGGAGAAACTCCGGCGCACGAGCCGGACCAGGATCTGCGAATTCTCTCGGCCATACCTGACCGCGTTGCCGAGCAGGTTGTTGAAGACGACCCTCAGGAGAGTGGCATCGCAGGGTGCGACCAGGTATTCAAGGTCGGTCTCAATCGCCATGCCCCGGGCTCTGGCGGCCGGGGATTGAATTTCCACCATCGGTCGGATGACTTCCTCGACGAGGTCAACGGCCGGACCGGGCTGGTACCTCATCTCTCCGGTTTCAATCTGCGACAGGTCGAGGTAGTCGCGCACCAGGTTGGTGAGGTAGCTTGAGTTGGCGATCATCCGCTGGACTTTTTCGGACTGCTGCGGCGTCAGCTTGCCGAGATAGCCCTCGGTTAGAGTGTGGCCAATGGTGGCGATTGATGCCAACGGCGCCTTCAGTTCGTGCGCGACGAAGTACAGTATCTGGGCGTAGTTGTGCTTGGCCTGAGCCAGGTCGTCGAGATACTTCACCTTCTCGACCGCGAGCGACAGCGAGTCAGCCACGGCGAGGAACGTGTCGATATGGCTCGGCTGGTAGGCGTCAGGCCGGTGCGAACTGAAGAACAACAGGCCGATTGAATGGTTCCCGGCTCGCAGCGGACAGGTGAGATTCGACATCACCCCATCTCTGAGGATGTCTTGAGTGGCCTTTGAGTCGGGCCGACCTGCCAGGTGGTGTACGAGGTTGTTGATAATCCGCGGACGCCCGGTGCGGAGGATCGGCTCCAGTGATGAGCCTTTGAGCTCCGCCCAGTAGCCCTTGTCTACGCGCTTGACCTCAATTTCGCTCCGAACCCAGCGCGAAACGACCAGGCCGGTTTCCTCGTTGTAGAATGCCACCGACATGCGGTCGAACGGGATGATGTGGCGCATTGTCTCGTAGACGACGTCGAGCACCTCAAACAGCGACTTGCCCGAGAACCAGAGGTGCTTCAGGTCCTCGAGCACCATCTGGACGGCCGCCTCGTGCAGGCCGGGCGAATCCTCGTGGCTACTCGCGTCTGGCTCACTCATTGGTGTCCTTCGCTGTCTGTGGCCGAAACAAGATAGCTCATTTCCGGCCACCAGTCAACCCGCAGTTCTTTTTGCCGCACGCCCCCGGTGATGTCGATTCATCCAGTGCCGGATGCGTCTACGCCGCCCGACTTCCCCGGGCACGGGACCGATATGACCGAAGGAGTCGCTTGATGTTCTCGGAACGTGCATCGGGTTCGCGCCAATTCGCTTTGGAGTGATGCGGGCATCGCCCCGAGCTTGACAGCGGACCGTGGGGCTGTGTCATTCTTGCTGTTAAATCAGTAACAGTGTGACCACGGTAACAGTCTTTGAGACAGCTTAATAGCCGAACCGTCGAGAGGCTCATAGTATATCGGCGGGTCCTTGGCTCGCGTGGCGAGGCAGGTTCCCGTCACATCTACTCGCACGAACTCGCCGGCCTGGCAAGGGTCACGGCCGTGCAGGTGCGCCGCGACCTGATGGAAGCCGGGTTCTCGGGCAGCCCGAGTCGTGGCTACGAGGTTGACCAGCTCCTTGGTCAGATTGACCGGATTCTTGACGCCCCGGACGGGATGAGGGCCGTGCTCGTCGGGGTCGGCAACATCGGAAGATCATTATTGGCCTTCCTCGCCGGACGGGGGCTGAAAATAGAGATAGCCGCGGCGTTCGATAGTGACCCGTCCAAAATCGACCGGGTGATTTCCGGGTGCCGGGTCTACGACATCGCAACTTTGCCGGAACACGTCCGAGAGCTGGGAGCTTTCATCGGCATCATCGCGGTACCGGGACTCCAGGCACAGGCCGCGGCCGAGGCGCTGGTTGATGCCGGCGTAACCGGCATACTGAATTTCGCGCCGGTACCGTTGTACGTGCGGCCCGGCGTCCACGTCGAACAAGTTGACATTATGCGCGCCATCGAGAAGGTGGCGCATTTCGCAAAGCAGGAGAAAGCGAGAGAGGTCTAGGCAAAATGGCAAACGCTACCGTCGAGAAAGTGATGCAGCGTTACCCGAAGGCCGGCCGGGACAGCCTGATTCCGATTCTGCAGGCAGTCCAGGAAGAACAAGGCTACCTTTCGGAAGACGCCGTCGTCAGTATCGGCCGGCACCTTCATATACCCGCAAGCAAGGTGTTCGGCGTGGCGACGTTCTACAATCAGTTCCGGTTCCAGCCCAAGGGCAAGTACCACGTGATGGTGTGCCGGGGAACGGCCTGCCACGTAAAGGGCTCGAAGAAGGGGCTGGACATGGTGACCAAGCTTCTGAAGATCGAGCCTGGCAAGACCAGCCGGGACAAGCTGTTCAGCCTTGAAGTCGTCGCCTGCATGGGCGCCTGCGGCCTCGCGCCGGTCGTGAACGTGAACGGCCAGTTCTACGCCAAGGTGACGCCGATGAAGCTGCAGCGAATAATCGAAGAGTGCCGGGCAAAGGAGCGCACCAATGGCTAAGGCAGAAACGAGCACGGTCGGGGCTTGCTGGCACAAGCCGCAGATGCCGGCGGCGGAGTTGCTCAAGGCGCTGAAGGCTGGTCCATTCGGCAAGTCGAATGAGGTCGAGCTCATCACCTCTCTGCGGCGCGAGACGCTTTCAAAGCCGGTGGTCTTTATCGGTACCGGTACTTGCGGGCTCGGAGCCGGAGCGGCCAAGACGCTCGAAGCCATCAAGGACTATCTGAAGAATAAGAAGATTGACGCGGACCTGGTCGAGGTCGGCTGCGTCGGCATCTGCTCGGACGAGCCGATCGTCGACGTGCAACTGCCGGGTCGGAACCGGATCAGCTTCCGTACCGTACAGGCTGAGAAGGTCGAGAAAATCCTCGACGCGGTATTCGCGAAGAAACCGGACCTGAGTGAAGTCTCCGACCTGGTGCTCGGCCAGTACCGTTGTGATTGCTCCGAAAAGTGCGAGTGTCAGGAATGGACCAAGGTTACCTACCTGGACCAGCATCCGTTCTTTGTCCGCCAGAAGCGCTGGGTGCTTGCCAACTGCGGAATCATCGACCCGAACAACATCGACGAGTACATCGCCCGAGGCGGCTACTCGGCGATGCACCGGGTGCTGCATAAGATGACACCCGACGAGGTCTGCGACGCCACGTATAAGTCCGGCCTGCGTGGTCGGGGCGGCGGCGGATTCCCGGCGGGCAAGAAGTGGCAGATGGCGCGGGCTTCGGCCGGTGACCAGAAGTACCTGATCTGTAACGCCGACGAGGGCGACCCGGGCGCGTTCATGGACCGGGCGGTATGTGAGTCAGATCCGTTCCGGCTGCTCGAAGGAATGGTCATCGCGGCATACGGCATCGGCGCGACCAAAGCCTACATCTACATCCGGGCTGAGTACCCGCTGGCGGTGCGCAACCTCAAGGCTGCCATCGTCAAGGCCAAGGAGTATGGCCTCTTGGGCGAGAACATCCTCGGTTCGGGCTTCAATCTCGACATCATCATCAAGATGGGCGCGGGCGCTTTTGTCTGCGGCGAAGAGACCGCACTGATGCACTCCATTGAAGGCAAGCGCGGGATGCCGCGGCCCCGGCCGCCGTATCCTTCGACCGCGGGGCTCTTTGGTAAGCCCACGGTCATCAACAACGTTGAGACGCTGGCGAATGTCCCGGCGCTCGCGCAGATGGGCTGGGAGAAGTTCGCTGCGGTCGGAACCCAGGGTTCCAAGGGCACCAAGGTCTTTGCGCTGTCCGGCCTCGTCAACCGCACCGGCCTCGTGGAAGTGCCGATGGGCACGACCATCCGGCAGGTCGTGTTCGACGTCGGCGGCGGGATACCGAACAACAAGAAGTGCAAGGCCGTCCAGATCGGCGGACCATCAGGCGGCTGCATCCCTGAACCGCACATGGACGTTCCCTGCGACTACGAGGCGCTCAAGACCTTCGGCGCCATCATGGGCTCGGGCGGGCTCGTCGTGATGGACGAGAACACCTGCATGGTGGACGTGGCCAAGTTCTTCATGGAGTTCATCCAGAACGAGAGCTGCGGCAAGTGCATTCCGTGCCGCGAAGGCACGCGCCGGATGCTTGAAATCCTGCAGGCCATCACCCGGCCGCGGCGCAAGGAAGACGACACCGACGCGCTGCTCCGGTTCCAGGGAATCATGTACCTCAAGGAATTGGGCGAGAACATCCGGAAGACTTCGCTCTGCGGGCTCGGACAGACCGCGCCCAATCCGGTGCTTTCGACTCTGCGCTGGTTCCGCGACGAGTACGAAGCTCACATCTTCGAGCGCAACTGCCCGGCCGGCGCCTGCAAGGAACTGGTCGGCGCGCCGTGCCAGAACGGCTGCCCGGTCGGCACCGAGGTGTGGCGCTACGTGGCCCACGTTGGCCGCGGCGAGTACTCGGACGCGTACCGCGTTATCCGCACGGCGAACCCGTTCCCGTCGGCCTGCGCCCGGGTCTGCAACCACCCGTGCGAGGACGTCTGCCGTTCCGGCACCACCGGCGGCGAACCGATCGCCATCCGGACGCTCAAGCGTTTCGTGGTCGACAGCGTCGACCCGTCGAGCTACAAACCGGTTGTGAAGAAGGCGAAGCCGGGCGCAGCCAGGGTCGCCGTTATCGGCGCCGGGCCTTCCGGGCTTGCCGCCGCGCACCAGTTGTCGCTCGCGGGCTACCCGGTGACCATCTTCGAGAAAGAGAAGAAGGCAGGCGGGATGCTCGTCTGCGCGATACCGGCCTACCGGCTGCCGCGCGAGACGCTCGCGAAAGAAATCAACGCGCTGCTCAACGAGAATACCGAGCTGAAGCTCAACCAGGCGCTGGGCCGCGACTTCACTATCGAGAGCCTGCAGAAGGACGGCTACAAGGCCATCTACGTCGCCATGGGCTCGCACAAGTCGAAGAAGCTCGGACTTGAAGGCGAAGATGCTCAGGGTGTCATCCCGGGTATCAAGTTCCTGAAGGCCTACAATCTCGAGGGCAAGGAGCTCGGCAAAGGCCACGTCGGCATCATCGGCGGCGGCAACTCGGCGCTCGACGCGGCACGCGTGGCCATCCGTCAACAGGCGGTGACCGACGTCACCATCTTCTACCGACGGACCCGGGCGGAGATGCCGGCATACGCCGAAGAAATCGAGGCGGCGCTCGAAGAGGGCATCAAGGTAGTCGAACTCGTGGCGCCGACCAGACTGATCGTCGAGGGCAAGAAGCTCGCGGCAGTCGAGTTCATCAAGAACGAACTCGGCGAGCGCGACGCAAGCGGGCGCGCCCGGCCGGTACCGATCAAGGGTTCCGAGTATAAGGTCGAGGTCGACACGCTGATCGCCGCGATCAGCGAAGATCCTGAAACCGAGCCGCTTTCGGGACTCTCGGTTGCCAAGAACGGCGCGCTGGTCGTGAACGCGGAGAACTACACCGCGGGCAGACCGGGCGTGTTCGGCGGCGGCGACGTGGTTACCGGCCCGAACACGGTCATCGAAGCCATTGCCGCGGGCAAGAACGCGGCGGTGATGATGGACCGCTACCTGTCGGGCAAGCAGATGAAGGTATTGAAGCGGGTCAAACTGCCGACCGTGTACATCGAGCCGGTCGCCGAGCCCGAGGAGGAAGGCGAGCCGGCCCACCGGGTCGAGCACGCGCTGCTCGCGGCCCGCGAGCGGCAGAAGAACTTCCGCGAGGTCGAGCTCTGCCCGGGCGCGGAGGCGGCGCAATGCGAGGCACGCCGGTGCCTGCGCTGCGACGTCGAGTTTACCCAGCCGATTTGAGGTGAAAGATGAGCACTGTAACGATTGAAGTTAACGGCCGGAAGGTCGAAGCGAAGAAGGGCGAGACGATCCTCACCGCGCTCAAGCGGGAGAATGTCAAAGTCCCGACCCTCTGCTACCTCGAGAACCTGGCGCCGTCCGGCGCCTGCCGGATGTGCGTGGTCGAGGTGGAAGGGTCGGCGAACCTGGTGCCCTCCTGCTCTTTCCCGGTGGCCGACGGGATGAAGATAAAGAGCAATTCGCCGGCAGTGATGGCAGCGAGAAGGACGATCATCGAACTCCTGCTCTCCAACCACCCGGATGACTGCCTCTACTGCATCCGCGGCGGGGATTGCCAGCTCGCTGAGCTTGCCCAGGAGCACGGGGTGAGGAACCGCCGGTTCCGCGGCGAGAAGAGCAAGCGTGAAAAAGACATCTCGGGGCCGTCGATCCAGCGCGACCCGGAGAAGTGCATCCTATGCGGGAAGTGCGTGCGCGTCTGCGAGGAAGTTCAGGGCGTTTCCGCCATCGATTTCGTCCAGCGCGGCTCGAAGTCACTGGTCGGCACTGCCTTCAACAAGGGCCTGAACGTTTCCTCCTGTATCAACTGCGGCCAGTGCATCCTGGTCTGCCCGACCGGAGCGCTGCACGAGCGGAGTTACGTCGAGGACGTGATGCGGGCCCTGAACGACCCGGACAAAATCGTTGTGGCCCAGCACGCGCCGGCGGTGTCGGTGTCCATTGCCGAGGAGTTCGGCATGAAGCCGGGCGCCGATTTCGACGGGAAGATGGTCGCCTCGCTCCGGAAGATCGGGTTTGACCGGGTGTTCGACACGTCGTTCACCGCCGACCTGACCATCATGGAGGAAGGGTCGGAGCTTGTGAGCCGCATCAAGAACGGCGGCGTGCTGCCGATGATGACCTCCTGCTCGCCGGGCTGGATCAAGTTCGTCGAGCAGTTCTACCCGGACATGATGCCGAACCTCTCGACCTGCAAATCGCCGCAGCAGATGATGGGCGCGATTGTGAAGACTTTCTTCGCCGAGCGCGAGAAGATCGACCCGAAGAAGATCGTGTCGGTTTCGATCATGCCCTGCACCGCGAAGAAGTTCGAGTGCCAGCGGCCGGAGATGGGGCGCGAATTCACGCAGGACGTGGACCTGGTGCTGACGACCCGCGAGCTGGCCGAGCTGTTCCGGATGACCGGCGTGGACCCGTCCGTGGTTGAGCCGGAAGCGGCCGACACGCCTTTTGGCGAGCGGTCGAGCGCCGGGAAGCTCTTCGGCGCGTCGGGCGGCGTGATGGAAGCGGCGGTTCGTTCCGCCTACTTCCTGCTCACCGGCCAGGAGCTCGCCGAGCTCAAGCTGGAGGACCTGCGCGGCATGAAAGGTTCGAAGGAAGTCAAGGTGAAGATCGGGGACCTCGAAATCGGGGCCGCGGTCGTCTCCAACCTCATGAATGCCCGCAAGCTGCTCGACGAGGTGAAGGCGGGCCGGAAGGACATCCACTTCATCGAGGTGATGACCTGCCCGGGCGGCTGCATCAACGGCGGCGGCCAGCCCATCGGCGCCGACCTGGAAGCGGTCAAGGCGCGGATGAAGGCCCTCTACACGATCGACCGCGACGCTACCCTCCGGGTCAGCCACAAGAACAAGTGGGTCCAGCGGCTGTACGAAGAGTATCTCGGCAAGCCGCTCGGGGAGCGCAGCCACAAGCTGCTCCACACCAAGTACGCTAAGCGCGACGTGATGGTCTAGAGGTGGCCAATATGGATACACCCAAGAAGATACTGGTCGTCGATGACGACATCGACCTGCTCGAACAGGTCTCGACCATCCTGACCGGGGATGGCTACGAAGTCCGTCAGGCCCAGGGCCAGGAAGAGGCCGAGGAACTGCTTACGAGCTACATCCCCGACCTCGCCGTCGTGGACCTGATGATGGAGAACATGGACTCCGGGTTCGTGCTCTGCCACGACATCAAGAAGCTCTACCCCGGCACGCCGGTCATCATCCTGACCGCGGTTCAGGCCGCGACCGGGCTCGATTTCAAGGCCCGTTCCGCCGAAGCCGGCTCGTGGGTCAAGGCCGACGTCCTGCTTGACAAGCCGGTGCGGCCCGAGCAACTGAAGGCCGAGGTCAGGCGACTGCTGGCCGGCTAGGAATCGATATGCGGAGAACGGCGGAACGGCCCCAAGGCCGTCCGCCGTTCCACGCCAATAGGTCCTATAGGACCGATAGGACGTATTCTGATGCCTGAGAAAAGCGGGCTCGTCCTCACCATCCCGGAGAAGTGCCGGGTCTGCTACACCTGCGTGCGTGAGTGCCCGGCCAAGGCGATACGGATACGCGCCGGCCAGGCCGAGGTCGTGCCCGAGCGCTGCATCGGCTGTGGCAACTGCGTGCGGGTCTGCTCGCAGCACGC
>CAZAKP010000049.1:13948-17982 GCA_964485845.1 uncultured bacterium
TCGCCGATGATTGCGACGGCCCGGGTCGTGCACCGGCGCTACGGCGCGGATGCCCGTGTCGTTTTCATCGGCCCCTGCATCGCCAAGAAGGCCGAGGCGGCGGCCGAGCGGTACCGCAATGACGTTTCCGCCGCCCTGACCTTCATGGAACTGCGGCAGCTCTTTGAGGAACAGGGCATCACGCCCGAATCAACCGAGCCGTCCGAGTTCGACCCGCCCCGGCCGGGCAAGGGCATGCTCTTCTCGGTGAAACGCGGTATCCTGCAGGCGGCGGAGATCGCCGAGGACCTCGTTGCCGGCGACGTCGTAGCTGCGGACGGAGGCTCGGAATTCGGCCATGCCCTGCGCGAGTTCAGCGACGGGCACCTTGACGTGCGGTTGCTCGAGGTGCTTTCCTGCAAGGGCGGCTGCATCATGGGTGCGGGCGCGAGCACGCACGCGCCGCTCTTCAGCCGCCGGGCCGCGGTCAGCCGGTACGCGCGCGAGCGCCTGGCCGACGGAGAGCAACCGGGCGAGGAAGACGCCGTGGACCTCAACGCCTGGTTTTATCCGGATGACACGTCCATGCCGATTCCGTCCCAGGAGGAGATCAAGACCATCCTCGAGCGGATGGGCAAGGCCACGCCGGCCGATGAGCTGAACTGCGGCGCCTGCGGCTACGAGAGCTGCCGCGAGCACGCCATCGCTATCTTCGACGGGCTGGCCGAGAGCGAGATGTGCCTGCCGGCGACGATTGCACGCCTGAACGAGGCGATCGGCGAACTGGGCATCACCAACCGCCAGCTTGCCAATGCCCAGCAGGCGCTGGTCCAGTCGGAGAAGCTGGCGAGCATGGGTCAGCTTGCGGCGGGCATCGCTCACGAGGTCAATAATCCCCTCGGCGTGGTGCTGCTCTACAGCCAGCTCCTGCTCGAAGAATGCGACCCGAAGTCCGAGCAGTACGGCGACCTCAAGAAGATTGCGGAGCAGGCGGACCGGTGCAAGAAGATAGTATCCGGCCTGCTCAACTTCGCCCGCAAGAACCAGGTGAACCTGAAGACCGTGAAGATCGACGAGTTCCTCGCGGCCTGCGGCCACGCGGTCGTGGTCCCGGAGCGGGTGAAACTGACGATGGCGTGTCGTATCCCCGACCCCGAAATCGAACTCGACCCCGACCAGATGATGCAAGTGTTCACCAACCTGATGAACAACGCCATCGAGGCGATGCCCGGCGAGGGGAAGCTTACGGTCAAGGCCGAGGGCGACGCCGAATCGGTGCAGGTGAGCATCAGCGACTCAGGCGTCGGCATCCCCCGGGAAATCGTCAAGAAGGTGTTCGAGCCGTTCTTCACGACCAAGCAGGGCGGTAAAGGCACGGGGCTCGGGCTCGCCATCTGCTACGGCATCGTGAAGATGCACCGCGGCAGCATTATGGTCCAGTCGAATGCCGACCCCAAGGTCGGGCCGACCGGCACGACGATGATTGTGAAGCTGCCGCGCCGGCCCCAGGCCGGGATGGTATGAGAACCTGGGAAAACAAGGGACAGCCCTGTTTTCCGAGAAAGCAGGTGTGAGATGGAAAGACTGAAACTCCTGGTGGTTGATGACGAACAGCCGATGCGCGAAGGCGTGATCCGGGCGCTCCGCAAGTTCACAGTCAGCCTGCCCTATGCCGAAGATGACTACGGGTTTGACCTGTCCGAAGCCGGGACCGGCGAGGAAGCGCTCGAGTTCATCGACAAGACCCCGCCGGACCTGCTCCTGCTCGACTACAAGCTGCCGGGCATCAAGGGGCTCGACGTGCTCGACAGCATCACCCAGCGTCAGCTCGACATCCTGACCGTAATGATTACCGCCTATGCATCGCTTGAGACGGCGGTCAGCGCCACGCGCTACGGCGCCTACGACTTCCTGGCCAAGCCGTTCACTCCGGAGGAACTCAGGACGGCGGTGCAGAAAGCGACAAAACACCTGGTACTGTCGCGCCAGGCCCGAAAGCTCTCCGAAGAGAAACGCCGGGTCCGGTTTGAGTTCATATCGGTGCTGGCGCACGAGCTCAAGTCGCCGCTGGCCGCGGTTGAAGGATACTTGAGGATAATCCAGGCGAAGTCGGCAGGGGAGACCCTCGCCGCCTACGACACCATGGTCAGCCGCTCAATCACTCGGCTCGAGGGCATGCGCAAGATGATATTCGACATTCTCGACCTGACCCGCATCGAGTCAGGCCAGAAGAAGCGCGAGCTCGTGGAGACCAACCTGCGCGAAGTGGCCCAGGCCGCAATCGAGACCGCTCTGCCTTCGGCCCAGGAGCACGGTATCACTGTCGAACTGCATGCTCCGGAAAAGGCGGCGCTGGTCGCCGACCGAGGCGAGATGGACATCATTTTCAACAATCTGGTATCGAACGCGGTGAAATACAACCGACCGAACGGCCGGGTCGACCTCACCATCGCGCTCGATGATGAACTAGCCACCATCACCTGCCGCGACACCGGTATCGGGATGACCGAGACCGAGACCCAGAAGCTCTTCCACGAGTTTGTCCGCATAAAGAACGCGAAGACCAAGAACATCATGGGTTCGGGTCTTGGCCTTTCAACCGTCAAAAAGCTCGCGACCGAGTTCTACGGCGGCGATGTCCGGGTCGAATCGACTCCGGACGTCGGGAGCACGTTCGCCGTTACCTTGAGGCGACGACCATCCAGCCAGTCCGGCTCAGACCAGAAGGAGGGGTGACCCGGCAGGACAACGAGCAGGCTATCACCCACGTCCCGTTCGAGGGAGTCCTGCGCGTGCTGTGAAGCCGCTAACGCGGCTTGCAGCCGTTTCCTTGTTGTGCTATAATTGATTCTTTAGGTCATTCTCCGCTCACCGCCCCTATCCTGAAAAAGCCCTGACCTAGAGCTAGGCAAGAACCTGAAGGAGTCATAATGGCGAAAGTACTGATCGTAGACGACGACCCGGATATCGTCGATTCCTTGAAGCTTATCCTCTCGGCCGAGGGATATGCTGTGGCTGCGGCCACGAACAGGGAAGAGGCGATGCGGGGAGTCGAGAAAGAGAAACCGGACCTCATCATTCTCGACGTGATGATGGAGCAGCCGGACGACGGGTTCGTGGTGGCCCAGGACCTGCGTCACAAGGGCATAAGAACGCCGATCATCATCCTCTCTTCAATCGGCCACGTGACCGGCTACAAGTTCGGCAAGGATTCCGAAGTGGCGCCGGTGGATGAGTTCGTCTCGAAGCCGATCGCGCCCAAGGACCTTGTCGCCAAGGTCAAGAAGTTCCTGAGGAAATGAAGATGCTGGCAACTGAAAGAGAATCGCTCCGTCACGAAGTCGCGGAACTGGCGGAGAAGTACGAGCACAAGCGCGACGGGATGATGCCCATCCTCGAGGCCATCCAGGAGAAGTACCGCTGCGTCTCCGACTTCGCGATGCAGGAAATCGCCCGCCAGCTCGGCGTGTTCCCAACCGAGGTCTACGGTGTGGCTTCGTTCTACTCATTCCTGTCAACTGAGCCGCGGGGCAAGTTCGCCATCCGGCTCTGCCGCACCCTCTCCTGCGACTTCGCGGGCAAGAAGGAAGTGGCGCGCCAGCTCGAGAACGAGCTCGAAATCAAGTTCGGCGAGACCACGCCGGACGGGCTTTTCTCGCTCGAGTACTGCAACTGTCTGGGTATGTGCGACCACGGGCCCGCGTTGCTCGTGAACAACGACGTGTATACCGAAGTGAGCCCGGAGTTGGTGTCGGAAATCCTCGACAAGTACCGGAGGATGTTCGGCCCGGCCTCGCAACTTGAAGAGAAGGAGGCGCACCATGGCTAGCGTCGTCCATATCATGGAGCGCTACGAGGCCGGTTCCGGCCTGAAGAAGGCGCTGTCGATGGCGCGGACCGAAGTCATCAGGACCGTGCGCGAGTCGGGCATCCGCGGCCGCGGCGGCGCCGGGTTCCCGACCGCGGTGAAGTGGAACCTGTGCGCGGCGGCCCAGTCCCCGAAGAAGTTCATCGTCGCGAACGCCGACGAGGGCGAGCCGGGCACGTTCAAGGAC
>CAZAKP010000050.1:0-17189 GCA_964485845.1 uncultured bacterium
AACTGTGTGCCAGAATGTCTGCAAAATGGTCAGTCGAAACGGCGCAGGATGGTAGGTCATCGACTGGCCATGGGGTCTCGTAGAATGTAGGGATGAATCAAGAAAAGGAGACCCCAATGGCCAGTAATGAGATGACGGTCGATGATAGCCGTTCCGATACTGCGAAGCAAGCGTTCCTGGTGAACGACCCGGGTTTCATGCAGGACGTAGTCCGGAAGTTCCTCCAGAACCTGCTGGAGCAGGAGATGACCGATTACCTCCATGCTGCCCCTTATGAGCGGTCGGCCGGGCGCCTCGGTTACCGGAGTGGCCGCCGTGTGCGGAAACTCGTGACTCGAGCCGGCTCGCTGAGTCTGGACGTTCCGACCGAGCGTACCGGGCACTTCCGGACCGCGGTCTTTGACCGCTACCAACGCTCGGAGCAGGCATTCGTGTTGACCCTGCAGGAGATGTACCTTGCGGGAGTGTCGACCCGGAAGGTGCGAGCGATCACCGAGGAGCTGTGCGGGACAGCGATATCGGCCTCGACGGTGTCGCGACTGACGAAGCGGCTGGATGAGGACCTGGCGCGGTGGCGGAACCGGCGGTTGGTGGAGTCTTACCCGTACCTGATTGTCGATGCCCGGTATGAGCGGGTACGTCAGAACGAGCGGATCGAGGGTCAGGGGGTGCTGGTAATCTCCGGTGTATCAGGCAAAGGACAGCGGGACATCCTCACGGTAGCGGTAGCCAACACCGAGAGCGAGACGAGTTGGACCGAGGTCTTCCGTGACCTCTCCCGGCGTGGGCTTGCCGGTGTCCGGCTGGTTGTGTCGGACGACCATGAAGGGCTGGTGGCCAGTGTCCGGCGGTGCTTTCAGGGAGCGCTCTGGCAGCGTTGTCAGACGCACTTCATGCATAACGTGCTGGCGCTGGTAACCAAGTGTGACCGGAGAGCCCTGTGGCAGGCGTTGCGATCGGTCTTCGATGCACCGACGCTGGAGCATGCTAAGGCACGGCTGACGGAAGTGGTGGCAGAGTGGCGCCCGCGGTATCCGGACCTTGCCGACAAACTGGAAGCGGAGACCGAAGATA
This sequence comes from uncultured bacterium, assembly GCA_964485845.1. Taxonomy (GTDB): domain Bacteria; phylum Hydrothermota; class Tepidihabitantia; order Tepidihabitantales; family Tepidihabitantaceae; genus UBA2258. Next base: position 1,075 of record CAZAKP010000050.1, read on the forward strand.
CATTGGCCTGCTTCCAGTTTCCGGCCGGGCATCGGGTGCGGATCCGGACGACCAACATGATAGAACGGCTCAATCAGGAACTGCGGCGTCGGAGCCGGGTCGTCAGCATCTTCCCCCAATGCTGCGGCCTGTCTCCGACTGATGACGGCGCTGGCGCAGGAGCAGGCGGCGGAATGGGCCGCTCAGGTTACGTATCTGGACATGGCAGAACTCGAACGCTGGGATAAGCTACACCCGCAGGCAGCGCCGACATCCACACCGTGAATACGTACAGAAAGAGACTCCATTTGCAGACAATTCGGCACTTGACCAGGCCGCCGAACCGGACAACAACGCATGCCATCTCAATGGCTCCGCCCTTCTCCTCCTCATCACCATGTGAATTCCCGTTCCCGGCATGTCCGCACCCGATTTCCTTCAGAAGACGCATAGTCCCCCGCCCACCTCCCCTACCTGGGAGGCCCTATCGCAAGCCCTTTCCGATTGCGTTTCGAGACTCCTTTCGAACTTCGTTTCGACTTCCCTTTCTGAACCCCTTTCGAGTTCCCTTTCGCGGCTCCTTTCGCGACCCCTTTCGACTTGCGTTTCTCGATTCCCTTCGCGACCCCTTGCTCGATTCCTTGCGAGGTCCCTTGCTCGACCCCAAGCGCAACTCCTTGCGGATTCCCTTGCTCAGTTCGTTCCGACCGGCGTCTCGCCTTCCCTTTGGACTTGCGTCTCGACTTCCCTCTCGAACTACCTTCCGCAGCAACAACGTCGCTGAGTCTGAGGACGAGTTCGACTCCGACTTCGCCGACCGGTTCGCCACTGACTTCGTCGTCAGTTCCGTCGCAGTCACGTTGACATTGAGGTCCTGTCAAATGTTGTGGAAATAGCTGAGCGGTGTCTTGTGGTCATGCTGCTGTTTTCACTTGAAGGCCATTGCGGTACTTGGCACCAGCTACCACCGCCGCAATCAGTTCCGGCGCGTTGAGCCGGTGCCAGCGTGTCTGCTGGTCCTGCATCAGCTTGAATACCAACCCGAGTGCCGACCAATGCTGCATCATCCGCTTCGCCCGCTTCACTCGGCTCTTCACCGCCGAGAAGGGCGACTCAATCGGATTCGTCGTCTTGATGTGCCGCCAGTGCTCCCGCGGGAAGTCGAAGTAAGTCAGCAGGTCCTGCTGATTGTCAATCAGGCAGGACACCGCCGGTGGGTAGGCTCTGTAACTCTCGGCAAAGCGGCCGATACGTGCCGCCGCATCGGCTCGAGTCTCCGCACCGTAGATACGCTGGAGTGACTTGTGAGCCTGAGCCTGCTTTGACTTCGGCAGCTTGTCCATGACGTTACGCATCATGTGCACCCAGCAACGTTGCCGCCCGGTAGCAGGGAATGCCTTTCGCAGAGCACTCCAGAAGCCTGGTATCCCGTCCGCCACCGCCAGCCCGATCCACTTCACACCCCGTTTCTTGAGATGCCGCAGCACTTCCAGCCACTGCTCGGCACTCTCCCGCTGGCCGGCGATCAGGGTCAGAAGTTGCTTTCGACCGTCCACGTCCGCACCCATCACTACGAGCAGCGCCAGCTTCTCCTTGTTGCGACCTACCTTGATGTAGATGCCATCGGCCCAGATGTAAGCATAGTGTGAGGCCAACTTATGCTTCTGCCAGACATCGTATTCCTCCGCCCACTTCTCCTTCAGCCGGGAGACCGTCGCCGGACTCAGCGCCGCACCGACTCCCAACAGACACTCTAAAGCTGCCTCAAAGTCACCGGTCGAGATGCCGTAGAGATAGAGCTGCGGTAATGTCTCCAGCACCTTAGGACTCGTCCGTTGATAGGGCGCCAGAAGGCCAGATCGGAAGTCCCCGTCATCCCTTGTCACCCGCGGCAGCTCAACCTCGACGCTGCCGCCACTCAGATGCACCCGCCGTGGCTTCGCGTACCCGTTCCGGTATCCCCGAAGCTTGGCCCTACCGGCACGCACATACGGCTCACGCGCAAGAAACTCGTCCCGCTCCGCCTCCAGCGTATCCTGGATCTTCTCTTGGGCTCCGGTCAGTGCCATCTTGTCCAACAGACTGGCTGCCTCCTGCTTCATTACTCGCCTTCGCCGGCGCTCGGCTCGCTTCTCACGTCGCTCCTGCCTTCTCCTTGCGGCTTCCTGTTCTTTCTGATAGTCTGACATACAGCGGTGTCTCCTTTCTCGGGCTAAAACCCGTCATCACAATCACATGGAATCGTAGACACCGCTCTCTCTTTTTCCACAACTTCTGATGATACCTCTTGACATTCGTTTGAGCAGAGGTATCCTTTGGACGTGAAACAACGGCCCCTGCTGTATCTTGAGACTTCAGTATTCGGCTTCTGCTTCGACCGCAAGCCGTACAACACCCTGCGGAGGCAGGCGGCTGAGACACTGTTCAGGCAGGTCGAAGCTGGAATCTTCCGGGCGGTGACGTCGCCTCTAACCATCAAAGAACTGACCCGGTCGGCCGAACCGCTGCGGTCGGAGCTGTTGGACCTGGTCGAACGCGTCGAAGAGCTTACGCTCGACGAGGATGAGGTAGAACGGCTGGCAGAGGCCTACCTGGCTGATGGCGTGGTGCCGGCCGACTTTGCCGACGACGCCCGACACGCGGCCTATGCATCAATCGCCGGCGCCGACGTACTCGTATCCATGAACCTCCGGCATCTGGCGAACGAGTGGGCCGAGCGCAGGCTGAACTCTGTGAATTCACGCGAAGGATACGTGCTTATCGGAGTCCGAACGCCCGAAGAGGTGTTACGCTATGACGAATGAAGACGTCGATTTCCTGGAATGGCTGCACGACCAGCGCCGGGCGGCAGAGGCTGACCGCAAACGGCGCGGCCTGTCCGGCGCAGACTACCTGCGGGAGTGTGCGCGGGAGGCGACGAAGGTAAGGAATGAGATGGAAACGCGCCGCCAGGTGACGGTCAGCGACAGACCGCAGTCAGGCAACTGCAATGACGCGCCCAAGACTTGACGGAGCATAGAAGTATGGGAAGTGTCCCTATTTCCCCACTCACGGAAACCCGATACTCTGATAAAGTCAATAGTGGATGGCGCTAAGCAGCTGGAGAAGCCAGCAATCGACTACGGCGTGGTGGCGGTAAACGCGACGTGCCTGATTGATCATGCTCGACTGGATATGGAAGCACGGCCCCGAATGTTCCGCAGCCACAAAGAAGCCTCCTCCACCGTAACTTCAGTGTTGGAGTCTGGTCTGAACCCCATACGTTCAGAATCGGTGAGGGCTCGACTCACTTCCGATCTCGCTTCAGGACTTCCGCGTCTCAAAGTCAGGAAAGTTATGTTCATGGCACAGACTGTGGTCATAGTCGAGTTCGTGCCAGTGACGATCACCGTCGTGAGCTCGCTTGGCCTTCGTACCATCGAACTCCCTGTTTGTGAATCCTTCGAGACTATGTTCAGACAAAACACGCAGTTGCACGACTAGGATGATCAGCGGGGGATATCAAGGACAGGCACCCCATTTCGGGAAGCTTCGGGCAGATTCAGCTTCAGGGCACGCGCCGCAGGCCCAAGCCGGCGTCGGTCTCAGCGAACGCCGCGCCATGGGATCGCTACCGCGGCTTCTATTCAATCGGCGTTGTCGTTGACCTCGGCGGTTGGTGGGCGATATCCCTCAGAACGCACGAAGAAGACTCCGGGGGTCGAATTGCCAGAGGAACCAAGGGAACCAGGGACACGCATTCTATTCGGCAAGCTTCGGGACATCCGACGCGGCTGCGACGCGAGGTTGAGGTAGAGGACGAGGTTGAGGTTAAGGTCAAGGTCTAGATTGTGACTCGGGACGAACCCGACCCGAGCTTCTCCCCTGCCGACGGCTGACAGCTCACGGCTGACCGCTTCCGACCAATGTCTTGTCCTCTGGCCTCTTCGTTCCTCTCCCCTAAGTCCGAGAGCCGAACCACCCGGTTCATTTAAATGAACCGCGCCGGCGGGAGTTTCTGTCAGCGGCTGATAGTCGTAAAGTGAGGGCGCGCCCCGAGCCGCGAAACACCGGCCTCAGCCGAACTTCGGTGGCTGCGGGTTGAAACCGGCAGGCTGGCCGCGCTTCTGCCTTCGTGGTAGAATCCCGGGTCAGACTCAGAGCGGGCGGGACGACCTTGACTTATGGTCAAGGAATCAATATAGTCAGTCCACCGTGGCACGCTCCATGACAACCGGGCGATTAGCTCAGCTTTGGTTAGAGCGCTTGCTTGACATGCAAGAGGTCACCTGTTCAAGTCAGGTATCGCCCATCCCACGGGGTGTGACGGCAGGTGCCTTCACACCCCGACCTCTTTCCGGGGGCACTCGATGAAGCAGTCCTTCCAGCACTTGTGGGCCCTGCAGCAGCTCGATACCGAACTCCGCACCCTGAACGACAAGCTCAGCCGGATACCGGCGCGGGTGGACGACCTGAAGAAGGCGGCAGCGACCATCAAGTCCGACCTGGACCAGGCGAAGAACGACATCATCGAGCACAGGAAGCAGTACAAGCTCTGCGAGGTCGAACTCAAGGGCACCGAGGAGAAGGTGGCCGGCTACTCGGTGCAGCTCTATTCGGCCAAGACCAACGAGCAGTACAAGGCATTCCTCAAGGAGATTGAGGGTCAGAAGAAACTGAAGGCAAGCATCGAAGACCGGATGATCGTGCTGATGGAGGAAACCGAGGCGCTGGACCGGAAGGTCAAGGAGAACGAAAAGAAGAGCGCCGAACTCGATTCCGAAACGACCCGCAAGGTCGAGATGCTGGAGATCGAGAAGAAGGAAATCGAGGCCGCCATCGCGACCCGGCAGCAGCAGCGGGAAACAACGGCCGCCGCGATTCCGGCCGAGCTGATCAAGCGCTACGAACGGGTCCGCGCCAACAAAGGGGGAATCGCCGTCGCCACCGTCCGCAAGGAACGCTGCAGCGGATGCCTGAGCCCGATTCCGGCGCAGCGGATACTCGAAATCGAGCGGCAGGACCGCCTCTATCTTTGCGAAGCCTGCGGCCGGATTCTGATCGTCGCCCAGGAATAGCCGGCGACCGGCCGGCCGGATTCCTGGTTCAGATCGATGGTTCATCACTCGGCAATCCCGGTCCGGCCGGAATCGGTGTCCGGATCACGCGCCCGGACGGCAGCGTTGTCAAGGAGATAAGCCGCTTCATCGGCATCCGCACTAACAATCAGGCCGAGTACGAGGGCCTGCTCGGCGCCCTGGCTGAGAGCCGCGCGCTCGGTTCCGGCCCGGTGGTGATACGGACCGATTCCGAGCTGCTCTACTACCAGATGGCGGGCAGGTACAAGGTGAAGAACGCGGGGCTGAAGGTGCTGCACGCCAGGGCCAGGGAGCTGGCCGAGGCCCTGCCCAACGTCAGCATCGAACTCGTACGCCGCGAACAGAATCGCGAGACCGACAAACTGGCCAAAGCCGCGGCCGAGGCCGCGCGTGACCAACCGCAGCATGGCCGGTAAGAAGGAACGTCGCGCCGCCGTCACCTGGCTGCTGCCACTCGGCACGCTCATCCAGTTCATGCTGCCGCGGTGGCTGATTGTACGGATGGCACGCGTGGCCGGGGCGCTCGTCTACCGTTTCGACCGCAAGGGCCGCGATAAGTTCATTGTCAACTGCCGCCACGTCCTGCCGCCGGGAACGACTGAATCCGAAATCCAGGCAACCGCCCGGCGCCTCTTCTTTCACTACGTCCTGAACGTACTTGACCTGGTGCGAGTCCCGGTCATCAGGCGCAGGGTTACCAGCATGGTTGAGTTCGACCCGACGCTGGTGGACCGGGTTGTCGCACAGGGCCGCGCCGTCGTTGTCGTTACCGGCCACATCGGCAACTACGAACTCGCCGGCGTGTTCATGGCCGCGAGCGGCTATCCGATGTCCGCGGTGGTGGAGCCGGTGCCGAACGGCTGGGCGGAGACCTACAACCGCTATCGCAGCGCGACCGCCATGGAGATAATACCGATGCCCGACCGCAAAGCCATGCTCCGGGCGCTGAAGCGGCAGCGCATGCTCGCACTCGTGTCTGACCGCGACCTGACCGGCAACGGCATCCTCTGCCCCGCGTTCGACTCCTATCGCTACTATCCGAAAGGCGCGGCAGTCTACTCGCTCCGTTTCGATGCGCCGGTCCTGGTGGCCGCGCTGGTGTTCCAGCACGAACCGGGGCGCCGACCCTACCGGCTTGTCTACAAGCAGGTCGAATTGACGCCGACAACGGAACCGAACGGCGATGTGGCCGCGCTTACCCGCCTTATAGCCGTTGAGCTGAACGACCTGATCCGCCGGTTTCCCGACCAGTGGCTGGTGTTCAGGGGGGCGTGGCAGGATAAGCCATGAATGTCAAAGTGAAGCGCCGGTCGGACGTTCCTCTCCCCTGTCGCCAGACCGACGGTTCGGCCGGCTTTGACCTGTGTGCGGCTGAGGACGCGACCGTCGCCGCGCGCGGATTCGCTTCGGTTGGAACCGGCCTCAGCATTGAGCTGCCCGCCCGGACCGAGGCCCAGGTGCGACCGAGGTCAGGGCTGGCAGCGAAGTACGGCATCGGGGTACTGAACAGCCCGGGGACCATCGACTCCGACTATCGCGGCGAGGTACGGGTCGTCCTGTTCAACGCCTCCGACCGGGACTTTCTGGTCCATCGCGGCGACCGCATCGCCCAACTCGTCTTCAGCATCCTCGCCGACGTCGAGCTGGTCGAAGCCGACTCCCTCTCCCAGACCGGACGCGGCCACGGCGGGTTCGGGCATACAGGGGACTAAGGTTGAGGTCGAGGTCGAAAGGACTCGTGTTCGATCCTAGCCTTAGCCTTGGCCTACACTATCTGGACCAGTGACCAGCGACCGATTGAGGATCTGCCTGGTAACGGCCGCCTATCGGCCCTACCCATCCGGTGTCAGCGAACACGTCCACCACCTCGCGGTGGAACTGCAGCGCCGCGGTCACTCGGTCCACATCCTCGCCACGTCATTCGACCGCCGCTCGATCCCCCAATCCGCTGATCCCTCGACCACGGATTCTCTGCCGGTCACTCGTTTCGGCCGGGCCCTGCTCCTCCCGATAAACCGGTCATACGCCACCGTGCCGACCGGGCTCGGCATACCGTTCCAGGTGCCATGGTTCTTCTGGCGACACCGGTTCGACCTCATCCACTGCCATGGCGTATTCCCGCCGGAGCTGGCCTACTGGGCGTTGATGGAAACGCGCATGCCTGCCGTCGTGACGTTTCACACCGTGGGCAAGCTGCCTCCGAAGCCACTGGTCAAGGCATTCCGGCTGTTCACCGCCGGGCTCAACCGCCGCATCGCTGCCCGCATCGCGATGTCGCGGGCCGGTGCCGATTTTGCACGCCGGCTCTTCCCGGGCGAATATCACGTCATCCCCTGCGGCATCGACCTGAATCACTTCAGCGACCGCGCACCGACTCCTTTGCCGATGCGCGACGGCCGCCCGACGGTCCTCTTCGTCGGCCGGTTCGACGAACGCAAGGGTTTGCCGGTACTGCTCCGCGCCATGCCGGGAGTGATTGCGGCAGTACCGTCAGTTCGTCTGATTGCCGTAGGCGGCGGAATGCTTGAAAACCAGTGCCGCCGGTTCGCGATCAGCTCAGGCATCGGCGACCACGTCGTCTTCGCCGGCCGGGTCAGCACCTCGGACCTGCCCGGGTACTACGCGGGATGCACGGTGTTCTGTTCACCGGCCACCGGTGGTGAGGCGCTCGGTCTTGTCCTCATCGAAGCGATGGCAGCCGGCCGCCCGGTCGTCGCCTCCAATATAACGGGCTACAACGAAGTCGTGACCACCGGGCTCGACGGGCTTTTGGTGCCGGCCGAAGACCCGGACGCGCTGGCCGCGGCCCTGACGCGCGTACTCCTGTCGGCCGACCTGCGGACCGAGCTCTCCGCCCGGGCGCGGTCGCGAGCCGGGGAATTCGCCTGGCCCGACATCACCGAACGGGTCGAACGCGTCTACCGGGAGGTCCTCTGAAATCCCGGCTCAGTATCTGCCTGGTATCGGCCGCGTATCGCCCCTATCCATCAGGCGTGAGCGAACACGTCCACCACCTGGCCATGGAACTGCATCGGCGCGGCCACTCGGTCCACGTCCTCACCACCTCGTTCGGCCATCACTCACTCCCTCGATCCCCTCACCCTGCGACCGCCGGTTCTCCGCCGGTCACGCGTTTTGGCCGCGCCCTGCTCATACCCTTGAACCGTTCTTACGCGACGCTGCCGGTCGGCCTCCGCATGCCGGGCCAGGTGAAACGCTTCCTTGCCGAGCAGAAGTTCGACATCGTCCACTGCCACGGCACGTTCTGGCCGGAGATCTCATACTGGGCGATTCGCCACAGCCGTTCGGTCAACCTGATTACCTTCCTGACCGCCGGTTTCAAGATTCGCACCGCCGGCTCAGGCGTCTTCAAGTCATTTTTCAGGAACCAGCTTGCGAGAATAGACGGCCGCATCGCCATCTCCGAACGCGCGCATCAGGCCGCGCAGCCCTACATTCCCGGCGAATTCCGGATAATCCCCTGCGGGATCGACCTGGACAGATTCCGGCCGGCTGCCGGCCAGCCTCGCACGCACGCGGGCCGCGTGCTGTTCGTCGGCCGGCTCGACGAACGCAAGGGCATTGAAGTCTTGCTCCGGGCCTTCCCCGCCGTGACAAGGGCGGTGCCGGGCGCCCGGCTGTCAGTCGTCGGCGCGGGACCGATGGCAAGCCAGGCACGCAGGACTGCGGCGGAACTTGGCATCGCGGCGGCAGTCGACTTCCTGGGCACGGCCTGGCCCGAGGACCTGCCCCGCATTTATGCCGACTCCGACGTCTGCTGTGCGCCATCGCTGGGCGGCGAGACCCTGGGCATCGTCCTGCTCGAAGCAATGGCCAGCGGCGCGCCGGTCGTGGCCTCAAACATCCCCGGCTATGACGAAACGATCCGGGATGGAGTTGACGGCATCTTGGTTCCACCCGCCGACCCCGACGCCCTGGCCGCTGCCCTGGTCAGCGTCCTCACCAGCGAACAGCGGCGCCGGGCGCTGGCCGCGGCCGGGCCCGCGCGCGCGCAGGAATACGCCTGGCCCAGAGTCGCGCAGCGAACTCTCGATTTCTACCGTGAGTTGCTGACTTCGCCTCACTCCCCTCGCTAGAGAGAGGCTCAGCTAATGGAACAGCGGCCGGGCGCCGCGAGCGCGTCGGCAAGCCGCTTGAACTGCTCCCCGCTCAACGTTTCGGCGCGCGCCGCCGGCTGAATTCCCGCCCGCTCCAGGCCGGCCACGGCATCATCCCGCGTCAGCTTCAGACCCGCAACGAGGTTATTGGCGATCGTCTTCCGGCGCTGGGCAAAACAGGCTTTGACGACCTGCCGGAACGCATTCTCGTCCTGCACACGATACAGCGGCTGCTCGCGCCGGGTCAGGCGGAGGGACGTGGATACTACGTCGGGCCTTGGCTTGAAGTTCTCCGACCCGATGTTGAAGAGCCGCTCTCTGATTGTCATGCGGTCGAAGAAGACCGAGAGAGCGCCATAGGCCTTTGACCCGGGTACGGCGACGACCCGGTACGCGAACTCGCGCTGCGTAGTGAGCACCGCGGCGTCCCACGCTTCAAGTGACGCAAGGAGCTTGAAGAGAATCTGCGATGAGAGATTGTAGGGCAGGTTGCCCATCACCTTCAGATGCCGGAACGGCGCGAGGTCGAACTCCATGAAGTCGGCCTGGACGACGTCGAGCTTTCCGGAGCCACCCAGCTCGGCGCGCAATCCCTCGACCAGCCGCTCGTCGATCTCGACCGCAATGACCCTGGCCGCCAGGGTAACGAGCCGCTTCGTCAGCATCCCTTTGCCCGGGCCGACCTCGAGCACGGTGTCGGCCGGACCGACGCCAAGCGCCGCTACCAGCTCATCGGCCACCGGCTCGTACGTCAGGAATGACTGACCGAGCCCGCGGCGGGGATAGAGATGTCTCAGAAGAGAAGGATGGTTCTCGGGTTCAGGGGTCTACTGGTTCCGGTTCGGAGCCTGAACCCCAGGACCCCGGGAACCATCATATTCTGAAGCAGCGCAGAGCGTTGTCGCGGGTCAGGTCCGCTGTTTCGAGAGGAGTAATCCCGAGCACCTGCGCAAGTTTCTCCACTGTCAGCCGAATCATCGCCGGCTCGTTGCGCTGTCCGCGGTTCGGCACCGGAGCAAGATAGGGCGCATCGGTCTCAACCATCAGCCGCTCACGGGGAACCATCTTGATGAGTTCCTCATTGCGCTCCTCACCGAAGGTGATATTGCCGGCGAACGAAACGTACAGGCCCTTCTCTCCCGCCCACTCCGCCAGCTTCTTGTCGGCGGAGAAGCAGTGCAGGACACCTGAATAGTACCCGTGCTCGTCAATAATCCCCCGCGCCCTGCCCGCTGCGTCGCGGATGTGGACGATCATCGGCATGTCGAGCATCTTGGCGAGCTCGACCTGGGCGTGAAAAGCAGTCTCCTGGTTACCGCGCGATGAGATGCCGCGGAAGAAATCGAGCCCGACCTCGCCGATTGCCTTCACCTTGGGCTCGATACACATGTCCTTGAGGGCCTGTACATCCCAGGAACGAAACTGGTCGGCTTCGTGCGGATGCACACCAACCGCGCAGTAGAGGCCTTCGCGGTGACGACAGAGAGCGACTGTCTGCTTGCTGTCCGGCACGCTCTGACTCGCGACCATGAACCAGCGCACGCCGGCGCTCTGGGCCCGCTTGAGCACGGCCACGAGGTCGACCGAGAACTGAGCATCAGTCAGATGGCAGTGCGAATCGAATATCTTCAGGCCGTCGGGATTCTCTTTGGAACGGCGGGACATAGGGCTAGAGAGAAGGGATCAAGGGATGAAGGGATCGAGGGATCAAGTGCCCGCAGTCCGCCACTCGATCCCTTTGTCCCTCTATCTCTTTTCCACTCATGGGCATCATGATACCGACGAACCGGGCGCGGCTTCGCGGTCAGGCATAACAAGAGCGAGTCCGGCCGGGCCGGTGGCGGCAAGCAGCATGCCGTTCGACTCGACCCCGCGAATCACGGCCGGCGCCAGGTTGGCAACGACCACTATCGACTTCCCGACCAACTCCTCCGGCTTATAGGCAAGCGCGATGCCGGCAACAATCTGCCGCTGCTCGGTCCCGAGGTCAATCTGCAGCTTGAGCAGCTTGGTGGCACCCGGCACCGCTTCGGCGGCAAGGATTCTCGCAACCTTCAGTTCCAGCTTCTTGAAATCGTCGAATGTAATCACGCCCTTCTCCTTCGGCTTGGCGCTCGGAGCCTGCGTTCCGGTGCCGGGCGCCGGCGGCTCCGTGCCCAGCTTCGCCACCTGCACCGCGATGGCCGAATCTTCAATCTTGCTGAACAGTATCTCGGCCGGGCCCAGCTCAGTCGGCAGGACGGGCTTTGCCGCATCGTCCCATCCCCGTTTCGGACTCTGGACTCTGGACTCCGGACTCTGGACTGCGGTAGGTCCCCATAGCAGCTTCGATATCTTCCTGCTCGTGAAAGGCAGGAATGGATAGAGCAGCACCTCAAGCGACGAGACCAGACGCATGCAGACGTTCATCGTCCGGTCGCACTTCGCGCGGTCAGTCTTGAACGTCCTCCAGGGCGCTTCGTAGTCGAAGTAGCGGTTGCCCAATGCCGGCAAAGTCATTACCTCGCGCGCCGCGTCCTTGATCTGGTAGGCATCAATCATCCGGCCTAGCCTGGCCGGCGCTTGTTCGATTGCCTTCAGCACCTCAAGGCTCTGCTCGTCATCCGGGTTTGCCTCCGGCACCCTGCCTGAGTAGTTCTTCTTAATGAAGACCGCGACCCGGTTCACGAAGTTGCCGAGCACGTCGGCCAGCTCATTGTTGTTCCTCGCCTGGAAGTCGCGCCAGGTGAAATCGACGTCGCGATTTTCGGGCAGATTCACCGCGAGCGCGTAGCGCAGCGGGTCGGCCGGAAACTGCTTCAGGTAGTCGGGCAGCCACACCGCCCAATTGCGCGAGGTCGATATCTTCTGCCCTTCCAGGTTCAGGAATTCGTTCGCCGGGATGTCCTTCGGCAGTACAAAGCCCTCATGTGCCATGAGCATCGCCGGCCAGACGATCGCGTGGAACACGATGTTGTCTTTCCCGATAAAGTGGACCAGCTTCGTGTCCGGGTCGAGCCAGTAGTCCTTCCACCGGTCCGGCTTGCCGATGCGCTCGGACCACTCCTTACTGGATGAGATGTAGCCGATGGGCGCGTCGAACCAGACGTACATCACCTTGTCCCCTGCCTCGGGCAAAGGCACCTTCACACCCCAGGTCAGGTCGCGCGTCACCGCCCGGTCCTGCAGGCCCCGGTTGAACCAGCCCTCGCAGAACCGCTTCACGTTCGGCTTCCAGTCGGTCTTCGAGTCGAGCCACCGCCGGAGCTTCGGCTCGAACTTCGACAGGGCGAAGAACCAGTGTGTTGTCTCGCGTATCTCCGGCGTCGTGCCGCAGGTCTTGCAGCGCGGATTGATGAGGTCAAACGGCTCGATCCAGCGTCCGCACGCCTCACACTGATCGCCGCGCGCGCCCTCGGACTTGCAGTTCGGACAGACACCTTCCACGTAGCGGTCGGCGAGGAACATCCGGTCCTTCGGGCAATAGAGCTGGCGCGTAGTCTTTGGCTGCAGGAACCCCTTCTGATAGACGTTTGAAAAGAAGTCCTGCGCGGTCTTGTGGTGGATGGGCAGCGAAGTCCGGGAGTAGTTGTCGAACTCCATCCCGAACTCCTCGAACGACTTCTTGATGGACGGGTGATACCGGTCGATGATTTCCTGCGGAGATACGCAGGCCTGCTGGGCGGCGATGGTGATCGGAACGCCGTGTTCATCCGAGCCGCAGATGTAGACGACGTCCGAACCCTTTAGACGGTGGTACTTTACGAAGATGTCGGCGGGCAGATAAGCGCCGGCCAGGTGTCCAAAATGGAGCTCCCCGTTCGCGTATGGTAACGCGCTCGTCACCAGTATCTTCAAGGCGCTAAGGATACTCCTCTCGCCCCTGATGTCAAGAACTCAGCGCCGATTGAGGCCGACATCGGTCCGGGCCCTCTCCCTCGTCGCCGACTTTCGCAACTCCGAATCCGTTCCGCAAAGCTGCCAATTCTTGACCAATTCGATGGATTACGTAAGCTTCAACCATGATCCGCCCACAGCTTCAGGAGCATCGGTGATCATCCGCGCGCGGGCACCGCTCCGCATCAGTTTCGCGGGCGGAGGCACCGATGTGTGGCCCTACTACGAGCAGCAGGGCGGCGCGGTACTCTCCGCGACCATCAACCGCTACGCCTTCGCCACCCTCGAACCTCGGCAAGACAGCTCGGTCACGGTCGACAGCATCGACTACGACCTGACGGTCAGTTTCGACTTGAATGACCCGGTCGTCTACGACGGACAACTGGACCTGGCCAAGGGCGTGGTCCGCCATTTCCAGCAGTCCGGCCGCCTGGCCCGGGGCGCCGATATCCGGCTGCACAACGACGCGCCGCCCGGCTCCGGCCTCGGCTCCAGTTCCGCGCTGACCGTCGCGCTGGTCCAGGCCGTTTCCGAGCACATTAAGTCGCCGATGGATGCCTACGGCATCGCCGAGACAGCCTACCAGATCGAGCGCGTTGACGTCGGCATCAAAGGCGGCAAACAGGACCAGTTCTCCTGCGCGTTCGGCGGCATCAACTTCATCGAATTCCGCAAGGATGCGACCATCGTCAATCCGCTCCGCATCAAGCCGGAGCTGATCGCGGAGCTGGAATACTCGCTCCTGTTCGTCTATGTCGGCGGCGTGCACTTCTCCTCACACATCATCGAGAATCAGATGTCGCGCTTCAGCAGCGGTCGAGCCGAAACCGTGGACGCGTTCGCGCGGCTGCGCGGGCTCGCCTACGAATCCAAGAACGCGCTATTGCTCGGCCGGCTCGTGGCGTTCGGCGAACTGCTGGACGAAGCCTGGCAATGCAAACGGCTGCTGGCCGACGAAATCAGCAACCCGCGCATCGACGAGATCTACGAGCAGGCACGCCAGGCCGGCGCCATCGGCGGCAAGCTGTCCGGGGCCGGCGGCGGCGGCTTCATGTACTTCTTCTGCGACCCGCGGAAGCGCTTCAGCGTCCAGGACCGGCTCAAACGGATGGGGGCCGAGGTCGTCAACTTCTCTTTCACCCAGGAAGGAGTGCGGTCATGGACGCTCGCCTGATGCAAACGATTATCGCCGACAGCTTCTCCGCCCTGACCCAACTGGCCGCCGCGGCCCAGCGGCAGTGCTCGCAGCAACTTGCTGACGGGGCAAAGCTCACCTGCCGGGCAATTGCCGGCGGCCATAAGGTCATGTTCTGCGGCAACGGCGGCTCGGCCGCCGATGCGCAGCACTTCGCGGCCGAGGTAGTCGGCCGGTTCCGTCGCCGGCGACGCGCGCTGCCGGCCCTTTCGCTGACGACCGACACGTCCATCCTGTCCGCGGTCGCGAACGACGCCTCCTTTCGGGACGTGTTCGCGCGCCAGGTCGAGGCAATCGGCCGGCGCGGGGACGTGCTCGTCTGTATCTCGACGAGCGGCAGGTCACCGAACATCGTCGAGGCTGCCCGAACGGCGCGGCGCCTCGGCATCAGCGTCATCGCACTGCTGGGCGCCCACACCCGGACACTTGCCCGCCTGGCCGACGTGGTGATAGCGGTCCCGTCGAAGGACACGGCGCGCATCCAGGAGATACACGCGCTCCTCGGTCACGCCTTCTGCCAGATCATCGAAGCCGAACTGGCTTGACGCTGCAGGCGGTCGTTTTAGTCGGCGGTCTGGGTACGCGGCTCGGCGAGCTCACGCAGATCGTACCCAAGTCGCTTCTCCCCGTTGCCGGCCGCCCATTTCTTAGCTGGTTGCTCGACAACCTGGACCGCTACGGGTTCAGCTCGATCCTGCTTTTGGCCGGCCACCGCGGTGAGCGGGTCCTCGACTTTGCCCGCACCTGGACCGGCAGGGCGGAACTTGCCTGCATCATCGAACCCGAGCCGCTCGGAACCGGCGGCGCACTCCACAATGCGCGTGGCCATCTGGCCGATGAATTCATACTCGTCAACGGCGATACTGTCTTCGATATCAACTACCTGGACCTGCCGACACGAGCGCTGCCGGCGTCAGTCGGCGCACTCGCGCTCCGGCGCATGACGGATGCCTCCCGATTCGGAACTGTCACCCTGGACGGGGAATCGGTTTCGGGGTTTGCCGAAAAGGGCGCCTCCGGCCCTGGTCTCGTCAACGGCGGGGTCTACTTCCTGCGCCGGCGCGTGCTCGACTACTTATCCCCGAAATGCTCTCTCGAGCGGGACGTTTTCCCCAATCTCCCGCCCCGGTCGCTCGCCGGCATTGCCTACGACGGCTTCTTCATTGACATCGGGATTCCAGATGACTACCGCCGGGCACAGATTGACCTCCCTCGCCACTTCCACCGGCCGGCTGCCTTTCTCGACCGGGATGGAACGCTGAACGAAGACACCGGCTATGTCCACCGGCCCGAAGAATTCCGCTGGCTCCCGGGCGCGCCGGAAACCGTCAAACTCTTAAACGATCTGGGCTACCTCGTAATCGTTGTCACCAATCAGGCCGGCGTCGGCCGCGGCTACTACACGGAATCGGATGTCGAACGGCTACACGCCTGGATGAACGCCGAGCTTCGCCCGCGCGGCGCCCACATCGACGCCTTCTACTTCTGCCCGCACCACCCCGAGTACGGACTCGGCACCTACCGGCAGGTTTGCACCTGCCGCAAACCCGAGCCCGGTCTCATCACCAGGGCCGCAGGCGACTGGGACATTGACCTCGGACGCAGCCTCGGGCTCGGCGACAAAGCGAGCGATGCCGAAGCCTGCCGCCGCGCCGGCGTCGGCCAGGTCGTCACCTCGCTCGACGAACTCCGTGCGTTCGCGGCGGCCCACCCGGCATAACACTCCACTCGATCGGGACCGAAGGCTCGGAGTCCGAAGCGCCCTGGCGCCGCCGGCGTCAGACCTGCGGCCGGTCAAGGCCCGAGCGAAACATGCATTCTGCTCTTCGTTGCGCCCCGCCATTTGGGGTCACCTATATCTTATACACT
>CAZAKP010000051.1:0-17108 GCA_964485845.1 uncultured bacterium
AGTATTACCCCGATGCGGGTCATGGCGTCTCCTTTCGTTCAGTTCCGACGCTAGGCCGTGAGCTCCGACGTGCAGTTCGGGCAGCGCGTCGCCTTGATGGGTATCGCCGAGAAGCAGCGCGGGCAATCCTTGGTCGTCGGCGCGGCGGCCGGCGCCGGCTTCTGCCGTTTGAGTTGATTGACGCCTTTGACCAAGAGGAAGATGGCGAAGCCAACGATGAGGAAGTTGATGATGGTGTTGACGAACACCCCGAAGTTCAGCGTGACCGCGCCCGCAGCCTGGGCCGCCGCCACTGTAGGGTATGGCCCGGGCGCCGTGCCGTTCTTGAGCACGGCGAACATGTTGGAGAAATCCACCTTGCCGAGCAGCAGGCCGATGGGCGGCATAATGACGTCTTTCACGAGCGAGTTGACGATGGTCCCGAACGCGGCGCCGATGATGATACCGACCGCCATGTCCATCACGTTTCCGCGCATGATGAACTCTTTGAACTCTTTGATCATGTGAGTGTTCCTTTCTCGATCCGGTGTTTACTGTTGTTCACGTTGTTGCGGGTTCCGTCGCTTGCGCGCGCAGCCACCGGTGTATCCCCGCCGCCAGCAGCGCGCCAAGTGCCGGGGCGACGATGAAAAGCCAGAGTTGGGCGAGCGCCCAGCCGCCCTCGAATACGGCCACGCCGATGCTGCGGGCTGGGTTGACACTCGCATTGGTGATCGGGATATCGACTAGGTGGATGAGCACGAGCACGAAGCCAATGGGTATCCCGCCGAACCCGGCCGGGAATTTCGGGTGGGTCGTACCCAGCACGGTGAGCACCAGAAAGAACGTGAGGATGATTTCGGCGACGAGGCACGCGAGCAGGTTGTAGCCGCCGGGCGAGTGCTCCCCGTACCCGTTGCAGGCGAAACCCTGGCTGAGGTTGAACCCGGGCGTGCCGGTCGCAACCACCAGCAGCACTCCCCCGGCGAGGATCGCGCCGATTATCTGCGCGACGATGTAGATAGGAAGCATCCGGCCGGGGACTCTGCGGGCCAGGGCAAGACCGATACTCACTGCCGGGTTGATGTGGCAGCCTGATATCGGGCCGATGGCGTACGCCATGACAAGCAGCGATAACCCGAAAGCGAAGGCCACGCCCAAGTAGCCGATATGCGTGCCGGCAAGAACTGCGGCGCCGCAGCCGCCGAACACGAGCACGAACGTGCCCACCAGTTCAGCAATGAACACCTGCGACTTAGTGTGCATTCGATCCTCCTTTTGTCAGTTATTCAGGGACTCGCGCCGGTTCGATTCTCGGTCAGAAATCGACAGAAGTCAAGTCCAGGAGCCGCGGCCGCCGCCCAACGTGCTACACTACCCGACGATAGAACAGCCGCTTCACGACTTCGGCACCGGCTACATAGAGGACGAGGATCACCAAGAGCAGCGCGACGAACTCCGGCGGCAGCGGCACGAACCCGAAAAGCCGGCCCGGGGGCGTCCAGGGCAGCGCCACCGTGAAAGCGATGACGAGGAGCGTGGCGAGCGCCAGATAGCTGCGCGGCGGACTTCGGAAGAACGGCCGCCGTGTCCGGATGACCAGGACGATGAGCGAGGCCGAAAGAACCGACTCGATGAACCAGCCGGTCCGGAAGCTGGCCACGTTCGCGTGTAAAACGAACATCAGCAGACCGAACGTCAGGTAATCGAACACCGAACTCAACAGGCCGAAAGTGACCATGAACCGCCGGATGAACCGAATGTCCCAACGATGTGGTCGCTCGACCTGTTCCGGGTCAACGTAGTCCGTGGCGATAGTCATTTCCGGCAGGTCGGTCAGCAGGTTGGTGAGCAGTATCTGCGTCGGCAGCAGAGGCAGGAAAGGCAGGAACAGCGACGCGCCGGCCATCGATAACATGTTGCCGAAGTTCGCGCTGGTGGCCATGAACACGTACTTCAGGGTGTTGGCGAATGTCCGGCGCCCGGCCTCGATGCCGTGGGTCAGCACTCCGAGGTCACGTTCGAGCAGGACGATGTCAGCCGCCTCCTTGGCCACGTCGACCGCGCTGTCGACCGAGATGCCGACGTCCGCGGCCCGCAGTGCCGGGGCATCGTTGATGCCGTCGCCGAGGAACCCGACTACGTTGCCGGCCTTCTTGAGCGCGCTGACGATTCTCTCCTTCTGTCCCGGCTCGACCTCGGCGAAAATGTCGACGTCGTCCACCAGCACCGGCAGCGCCTCGTCGGAGATGTCGTGCATCTCCGGTCCGGACAGGATTTCGGGATTCTCGAGTCCGACCTGGACCCCGATGTTGGCCGCGACCAGCCGATTGTCACCGGTGACCAGCTTCAGGCGAACGCCCTTACCGCGCAGTTGGGCGACGTTCTCGGCGATGTCGGGCTTGAGCGGGTCTTCGAGAACCACGAACCCGAGGAAAGTCATCCCGACCTCATCTTCACGGGTGATGGTTCGGCTATCGCCGGTGTCGCGATACGCGACCCCGAGCACGCGAAAACCCTTCGCGCTGAGCCACTGATACCGGCCCTCGATCTCTTCACGGAGCCCGGTGATATCCACCGGATTCCCGGCCTGTTCCGAATGCGTGCAGACCTCCAGCACGTTCGGCAGCGCGCCCTTGGTGATGAGCAGGCAGTGGCCATCATGCTCGGCCAGCACGCTGAGCCGCTTGCGCACGAAATCGTACGGCACCTCGTCGAGCTTGACCCAGCCGGCGAGATCGGAGGGATGCTGGGTCTTTATCGCCGCGTCAATCGGGTTGGTGAACCCGGTCTGGAACACGGCATTCACAAACGCGTAGTGGAGCACCTTCTCGCTCGCGTTTCCCGCCTCGTCCAGCGCCTCGCGCACCTGCACGGCCCCGCGTGTCAGCGTGCCGGTCTTGTCCGAGCAGAGGACGTTCATGCTGCCGAAGTTCTCGACCGACGCGAGCCGCCGCACGATTACCTTCTGCCGCGCCATTTTCTGGGCGCCGCGGCTCAAGGACACGCTCACAATCGCGGGCAGCAACTGCGGCGTGAGCCCGACCGCGAGCGCCAGCGCGAAGAGGAACGAGTCGAACACCGGCCGCTTCAGGAATACGTTGAAGGCGAAGATGCCGACGACGAGAATCAGCGTGACCTGCATCAGTAGATACCCGAACCGGCGGAGGCCGCGCTCGAACTCGGTCTCCGGCGGCCGCAGCCGCAGGCGGTCCGACACCTTGCCGAACTCTGTCTCCCGGCCGGTCCGCACCACAAGCGCCCGTCCGGTGCCGCTCACCACGTGGGTACCCATGTAGAGCACGTTCGTCCTGCCGGCCAGCGCGGTCGTGGCCGGCATAACGCCGGCCAGTTTCTCGGCCGGGTAGCTCTCTCCGGTCAGCGCAGCTTCGTTGGCAAAGAGGTCCTTGGATTCGAGCACCCGGCTGTCGCCCGGAACGACGTCGCCGGCATTGAGCGCCAGCACGTCGCCCGGCACGATTTCGTCAACCGGCACGTCCCGCTCATTTCCGTCGCGCAGCGCCTGCACCTTGACCTGCACGGCCGCGAGCAGCCTGGCGACGGCGGCCGGCCGCGGCGTACTCCTGCCACGACCCGAGCACGGCGCTGACGGCCACGATACCGAGGATTATCCCCGCGTTGGTCCGGTCGTGCAGGAAAAAGGCGGGAACGGACGCTGCCACGAGTATCAGAACGAGCGGGCTCTTGAACTGGGCGAAGAGCGCCCCGAGCCGGCTCAACTCGTGCCTCGGCCTGAGTCGGTTGGCGCCGGCGCGGTCGAGTCGGACTGCGGCCTCGGCCTCGGTCAGTCCCTGGGCGGTGGTGTTGAACCGCTGCAGCAGCTCCTCAATCGAAACACCCCAGAACGCGGTGTCGGCGGTGCCCGCCTTCCCGGGTTTGGCCATTAGAAGAATATAGCCGGGGACCGGCCGTCATACAACCGCAACGGAACCGCGTGCCGAAAGGCTGCTTCATCCTGCGGCACGCGGTAGCTGTGAATGCTAATGGCTCAGCACTACGCGGAGCGATGCGCGACCGGCACGGACGAAATAAACGCCTGAAGCCAGGAACGACACGTCATTCGCACCCTCTCGCAGCCGGGTCACGGGCCTTCCCGTCAGGTCGAATAGTCCGGCGGAACCGGTGCCTACGGCAAGTTTCACGATGCCGCGGCAGACCGTCGCTCCGACCAGCCCGGGTTTCAGCTCGCTGCCGGGCAACTCCTCGATTCCGGCCCCGTTGCTGATGACCGTGATCGTTCCGGAACCGCTGTTGCCCGAGTAGGTCTTGTTGTCCGTCGGGTTTGCGCCAAGGTAATAGGGCTGAGAACCGACTGTCAGTGTCGTATCAACCGAGTTGCTCGAGCAGTTGATGACCGAAACCGAACCGGCGTTGCGATTGGCGGTGAAGATTCTGTTCCCGGCTGCGTCGTAGCTGAGGTCGTCGACGGTCGCACCGACGTCTATCGTGGCTGCCACGGTGTTGGCTGCGCAGTCGATGGCGATGACCGATTGGTCCCAGTAGCTGGCGACGTAAACGAGATCGTCGTGCGGGTCACGGCACAGCGATGAAGGGTTGACGGCAACCTTGACAGTGGCCACGACGGCATTGTCCGTATCGACCACCGATACCGTGCTGTCATCGAAGTTGGCGACCCACACTCGGTCGCGGGTTTCGTCGATGCACAGCGCCTCGGGGTCGCGGCCGACGCGAACCGTAGCGAGGATGTCGCTCGTTGCCCCGTCAATCACGGTGAGCGAACTGTCCCCCCGGTTGGCGCAGTACAGCCGGTTGGTTGCGGGATTGTGGCGTATGACGCGGGCATCCTGGCCGACGGTGACCGTGTCTATTACCGCATCCGTCGCGCAGTCGATGACGAACACCCTTCCCGGGTTCCCACCCGAGTTGTGGCAATAGACCCGGTTGTTGACCGAGTTGTAGGCGAGACGCCAAAGATACTCACCGAAAGGGATGGTCGTGGTGATGTTGTTGGTGACGCCGTCAATCACGCTTACGCTCCGGCCGTTTTCATTGCTGCAGTATACCTTGTTGCCCGTCGGCACATAGGCAACGTCTTGAGGTGAGGAGCCGACCGGCACCGTGGCCAGGATGGCGTTCGTGGCGCCGTCAATCACCACGACCCGGCTGCTGTCAATCAGCGTGCAGTAGACCTTGTCGTTCGTTGTGTTGTGGCAGAAGCGTCAGGGCGCGCCGGGGACGTTGAGGGTCGTATCCACCGACTGGCCGAAGGCGGCCGCGGCGATGAGGGAGAGGACCGTCACGAACTTGCAGGACATAATGCCTCCTTTGCAGTTGCTGGAATGATCAGTCCGAAGTTGCTCTTATTCGGCAAGCCTGCCCTCGATGAGCCTGATGATTGCGCCGAGGGTCTCGGCGTCGAACGCAAACTTAGCGCCGGCCGCGGCGTAGAGCACGGGAAGAGACGCGGTGCCGCCGAGTGCCAGCGCCTTGCGGTAATTCGCAACGGCCGATGGCTGGTCTTTCAGCGCGTTGGCCCAGACCTGACACGCGCCCAGTTGCGCAAGACCGTACTCGACATAGTAAAACGGCACCTGGAAGATGTGGAGCTTGCGGTGCCAGCCGGTCGCGACCACGTCCTCGAATCCGCTCCAATCGACGCCCTTCATCAGCCGGTGCCAGAGCGTAGTCCACTGCCGGTCGCAGTTCGCCGACTCCATCGCCGCCTCGGGATTCTCGTACACCCACTGCTGGAATCCGTCGACCACGGCCATGTACGGCCAGAACTGGACGTCCTTCTCGAGATTCTCGGTCAGGGCACGCGCGGCATCGGCGTCTGAATAGAATCCGCCCTTCGACTTCGCGAAGTAGGGTGCGGCCAGGAGTTCCATACCCATGGACGCGACTTCGGCGAACTCAAGCCCCGAGTGCCGCTGCTGGTGCCACTTCAGCGGCCGCGCCTCGAAGACGTGCGTCGCGTGGCCGCTTTCGTGGATGAGCGTCATCACGTCGCCGTGCAGCCCGACCGCATTCATGAAGATGAACGGCAGCCTCAGCGTATCGTAGGAAGTGCAGTAGCCGCCGGGCGCCTTGTTCTTCCGGTTCTCGAGGTCGAGCGTGCCTTCCTTCATCATCGTCTGGAAGTAGCCGCCGACCTGCGGGTCGACCCGATTCAGGATCGAGGCGACGCCGGCCTTGAACTCGTCTACGCCCTTGAACGGGGCCAGCGGCTCACGGCCGAGCGGGTCCACGTCCAGGTCCCACGGTTTCAGCGCCTCAAGCCCCATCTGTTTTGCCCGCCGCGCGCTGATGCGCGTGGCCGCGGGCACCACCGCCTGCTCGATCGCCTGCTGAAACTGCCTGCAGTTCTCCGGCGTGTAGTCGAACCGGTGCATCTCCTGCCAGCGGAAGGCGCGATAGTCGGGGTAGCCGGCGTTCGCGGCCATCGCGAGGCGCAGCTTGAGCAACTTGCGCCAAAGCTCATTCAGCGCCGCGCGGTCCCGGAGCTGCCGCTCGGCCGTGAGCCGCCACGCCTTCTCGCGCTTCGCCCGGTCGGTCTGCAGAAGGACCGGCCGGAGCTGGGTCACGGTGACTTCCTTACCCTCCCACTCAATGGTCTGGCCGCCGATGATCTTCGAGTACTCGGTACAAAGCTTCTCGACTTCGACGTGCAGCGGCAGGTTCGCCTCGCGGAAGATGGCGGCGTCGGCCTCGATGCGGCGCAGCGGCCGCTCAAAACCCCTGGGTTTCAGTCCGCTTTCGAGCAGCCTCGTCTTCAGTTTCTGCTCCGCCTCGGCCGCCTTCGGATAGATTTCCTCGAGATAGCGGTTGAAGCGCTGCTCCGCCTCTTTGTCGGCCGTGTTCACGTCCTTGGCGATGCTCAGGCGCGTCCCGACCTCGTCGACCACGTCGCTGAGTCGGGTCCAGTCGTCAAGGAATCTCTCAACCGTCGCGGCCGACAGCATGCGGCCGGCCAGTTCGGCATAGTAAGGCTCGAACTGCGACCACGACCAGCCGAGCATCTCGGTAGCTTTTTCCGGCAATGACTTCATGTTGTCCACGTAGCGAGTCCTTTCAATTCTGTCCGGCAATCATGCCAGCTTATCGCACACAGTCAAGGCAAACCCACGGGGCGGCTTCCGGCGTGCTCGTCCTGGGTTCGGCGCTCCTCCCGGTCGTGCAGTAGAGATTCACGGCATGGCCTCGTATCATTGGCCGCTCGACTTTGCCAGCGCATCTTCCATCAGACCGACAACGGCACCAAGCGTGCCTGCGTCAAAGGCGAACCTGGCGCCGGCGGCCGCAAGCAGCTCCGGCAGCGGCTTCGTGCCGCCGAGCGCGAGTGCGCGCCGGAAGGCGGCAATGGCGCTGGCTCTGTCTCTTATCGCGTTGGCCCAGATCTGCACCGCGCCTATCAAAGCCATCCCATACTCGATGTAGAAGAACGGCATCAGGAAAACGTGGAACTTGCGCTGCCAGCCGGTCGCCATCGCATCCTCAAATCCGGTCCAATCGACGCCGGGCATGAATCTCCTCCAAAGCTCGGTCCACTGCCGGTCGCAGTTCTCGGGCTCCATCGCCGCCGACGGATTCTCGTAAACCCAGTGTTGGAATGCGTCAACCACCGCGATGTACGGCCAGAGGTGGATGCTCGATTCCAGGTGCATCGCGTGGGCGCGCGCCGCCTCGCTCCTGGTGTAGAACCCCCCTGCGTCCCTGGCGAGATGCCGAACTGCCAGCCATTCCATGGTCATGGCTGCGGTCTCGGAAAACACAACGCCCGGGTCCCGCTGCTGAAAGTACGGCAGCCGGTTCGCTTCAGAGCTATGGAAGGCGTGGCCGCTCTCGTGGATGAGCGGTATCACGTCGCCTCCCATCCCTACCGCATGCATGAAGATGAACTCGCGCTTCGCGGCCTGAAACGTCGCGAAGTAAGTGCCCGGTGCTTTGTGGATCCGGTCGTCCAGGTCGAGCAGTCGTTCGGTCATCATGGTCCGGAAGTGCGCGCCGATTCGCGGGTCAACCCGCTCCAGAACGGCGTGAACTCCCAACTTGAGCTGCTCGAGGTCTTGAAACGGGGCGAGCGCCTGCCTGCCCAGCGGGTCAACGTCAAGGTCCCACGGCCGAAGCGTGGCCAGTCTGAGTTGCTTCCTCCGCCGCTCGTGGCAGCGCGTGGCCGCGGGCACCACTGCCTGCTCGATTGCGTGCTGGAACTGCTTGCAGTCATCGGGCGTGTAGTCGAACCGCAGCATCTCCTGCCACCGGTATGATCGATAATCCGGGAAGCCGGCATTGGCCGCCATCTGGAGCCGTAGCTTGAGCAGATTCTGCCAGATACCGTTCAGGGCCGAGCGGTCCGCGAGCTGCCGCTCGGCCGCCTGCCGCCAGGCCCTCTCACGCCGCGCGCGGTCGGTCTCCCTCATCACCGGCTGAAGCTGCGTGACCGTGGTTTCCTCTCCCTCCCACCGCAAGGTCTGGCCGCCGGTGACCTTCGAGTACTCATGGCAAAGCCTCCCCACCTCAACCTTCATGGGCAGGTTCGTCACGCGGAACAACGCCGCAGTAGCCCGCATCTTCCGCAGCGCCAACTCGAACCCCGCAGGCTTCAAGCCGCTTTCGAGTAGCTTCGACCTGAGCCTCTGCTCTTCCTCCTGCGACTTTGGATACACCTCCGCAAGGAAACGGTTGTAGCGCTGCTCTGCCTCTTTGTCGGCGGTGTTCACGTCTACAGCCAGGGCAAGACGCGCTTCGACTTCGTACACCCGCTCCCGCAACCGCGTCCAATCCGAGAGGTATGCATCAACGGTGCTCGCGGACAGGCTTCGTTCAGACAGCTCTGCATAATAGGCCTCGACCTGCGACCAGGGCCAATTCAGCATCTCTGTTGCCTGCTCAGGCAGTGGCGTCAGATTGCTCATGAAGATCATTCCCTGTGTCCTGACCGCCTATTGGTCCCTTGCTGCCTGTCGAAGCCGAAGCGAACTCGCGGGCGGCCGCAAGCGCCCGCTCTGCGATCGCCCGGCGCTTGTCGCGGCCGCGCAGCCGGAAAACCGGGACTGTACCGGATTGCGGCCGCGTCTTCGCGGCCGGGGACTGTCCCCGGTTTTCCGGTAGCGGCAATAGGCCAAAGTTTGCGTTCATCGGCTGGAACCGTGCGGGACATGACCCAATTCTGACGGCGGAATTGGGATCGTGTCCCAAGCGGCCGGAACCTGCGACGTACGCCAGCAGACTCCCCATCATCATCTCCCTCGGCAGCACCAGCGGTCCCTCTCCCTTTGCCAGCCGTGCCGCGTTGATGCCGGCGACCAGCCCGGCACCGATCGACTCGACGTAGCCCTCGACGCCGGTCAACTGGCCGGCGATAATGACGTCGGGCCTTGGCCGTGTCTGCAGCGTCGGCAGCAAGACCCGCGGTGAGTCAAGATACGTATTCCGGTGCATGCTGCCGAGCCGCAGGAACGCGGCCTTCTCCAGCCCGGGTATCATTCTGAACACACGCTCCTGCTCGCCCTGCTTAAGCCGGGTTTGAAAGCCCACGAGGTTGTACATCGTCTCATCCGCATTCTCGCGCCGGAGCTGGACCACGGCGAACGGCCGCTTGCCGGTACGAGGGTCGGCAAGTCCAACCGGCTTCATCGGCCCGAACGCGAGCGCCAGCCTGCCGCGCCGGGCAATCTCTTCGACCGGCAGGCAACCCTCGAAGAACTGGGGTGCGGGACATGACCCGATTCCTTCTGCGGAATCGGGATCGTGTCCCAAGCCGACTCGCTCAAAAGAGTGCAGCGGATGCAGCTCCGCCGCCAACAGCGCCTGCACGAAGCGGTCGTACCCCTCTTCGTTCATCGGGCAGTTGAGATAGTCTGACCCAGCGTCATAACGCGAGCCCTCAAAGACGCGCGTCATATCCAGCGACTCGGCACTGACAATCGGCGCAATTGCGTCGTAGAAGAACAGCCGGTCGGTGCCAAGCAGCGCCTGCAACGCGTCAGCCATCGCCGGCGAGGTCAGTGGCCCGGTGGCGATGATCGTGATGCTACGCGCTCTGTCACCCCGAGGGAGCGCAGCGATTCGAGGGGTCTCGCCCGAGAGATTCCTCGATTCGTCCGACTCCCTCGGAATGACTGAAGGTCCTGTCATATCCACCGTCGGCTGGTACGGGTCGGAGAAAACACACCGCAAGCGGTAGCGAAAATGGGGACTGTACCACGCGTCCTCGCGCTGTGGACACATCCGCGACGCGTTCGACGCGTCGCTCCGTGGACGTGTCCCCTCTGGACTGTCCCCGTTTTCGCCCGTCGTCGACGGAAGTGAAATGATCTCTGCACGCTCAATCGTGACGCCTGCGCATTCCAGTTCAGCCTTCACCTCGGCCGAAAACCGCCGCCGGTCCACAACCAGGGCTTTCCCGCCGGGAACCCGCGCCCGCTCCGCGCACTCAAGCAGGACCGAACCCAGAACTCGCAACTCGGCTTTGAGCAGTCCGTGCGCGTTCGTCGGCTCATCGGACTTGAGGGAGTTTGAGCACACTAACTCGGCCACGTCGCCGGTCTCATGCGCGTCAGTCATCTGCTGTGGGCGCATCTCGAACAAACGCACCGAAACGCCGCGCCGCGCGCACTGCAGTGCCGCCTCGCACCCGGCCAGTCCGGCGCCGATGACCGTCACGCCTTTCACATCAACAGCATAGTCGAAACTGACTTCGCTTCCATCGAAGGCTTGCCGGAAGCGAGAAACCGGAAGAACAGCCAGTCGGTCTAACTGGTAAACTGAGGAGGGTCCATGTCCACATATCCGTTGGTACTGCCCGCAGGTCTATTGGGACTCGTGCTGGGACTTCTGTTCCTGGTGCCGGTCGCCGCATTCGGCCATTGCGACACAATGAACGGCCCGGTCGTTGCCGACGCGCGCAAAGCGTTCGCCGCCAACGACGTGACCCCGACCCTCAAGTGGGTGAAGCCCGAGTCGGAGGCCGAAATCAGAGGCGCGTTCAAGCAGGCCGCTTCGGTCCGCAGCAAAGGCGACGACGCACGGAATCTGGCCGAGCGCTACTTCTTCGAAACCCTGGTACGCGTGCATCGCGCGGGCGAGGGCGCGCCCTACACCGGGCTGAAGGATGAGCCGGTCGAACCGATTATCGCCAAAACCGACGCCGCCCTTGCCACAGGATCGGTCGATGATGTGGTGAACTTGCTTCAGGATGCGGTGGCAGAGGGAGTCCGGCACCGTTTCGAACGTGCACTGGCCAGCTCGAAGACCAGGGACGCGAACGTCGATGATGGCCGGGAGTACGTCGAGGCATACGTCGACTTCACCCACTACGTAGAAGGGTTGCACGCCGCCATCGAGAGCAGTGGCGGCCACCACGAGGAATAGGCAGAGATAGCCGTGCCCAGGCACATACTGCCGATTGCGCGCCTCATGATCGAGCATCGGCTCATCGAGCGGATGATAGCGGTCATGCGACGTGCGTCCGCGGGAATGGAGGAGTCGCACGCTGCCGACGTCCCGTTCACCGACGCCGCCATTGACTTCATCCGGACCTACGCGCACCGGCTGCACCATGGCAAAGAGGAAGGCATTCTGTTCCGCGACCTTGCTCGCCGGCAACTGGCACCCGAGCATCGCCGGATCCTGGACGAACTGATTGCCGAGCACGGAATCGGCCGCAAGACCGTAACCGCCCTGGACGGCGCGAGATCCCGCTACGTGGCCGGCGACAAAGCCGCGCTCGCTGACATCGTCTCGTCGATAAAGTCCCTCGTCGATTTCTACCCGAAGCACATCCAGAAGGAGGACCGGCACTTCTTCCTGCCGGCCATGCGCTACTTCTCGGTCGAAGAACAGGATCGGATGCTCGCCGAAGAGGACGACTTCGACCGCAGGTACATTCATGACCTTCACGGCGGGATAGTCAAAAGATGGGAACTCGCGTCCGGTTCAATTTGATGCGGCCCGGCCAGAACTGATCGCGGCCGACAAAGAAGCGGCCATTCCTCAACACCGGCGGGTCGTCGAGGCTTACCGAACTCAGGGCGGGACAGCGGCCCGGACTGCGAGATAGACAGCACAGGGAACCAAGAGCGAGGCGCAACTGGAGCCGACAGGCACTCGTCAAAGCATGCGTCGAAGCACCGACCGAAGCATCGGCAGACCCATCGTTCACTGCATACTGAACTGCATCGGCCAGAGCGTCGTCAACTGCATCTCGAACTGCATCGCGCACTGCATCGCTCATTGCACGCGGCATTGCGCGAGTCAAAGCTCGCGGCATTGCTCGGTGCACTGCACCGGAAAAAGCTTGCCTCATCGCTCGGTTCAAAGCTCAACTCAAAGCTTCGGTTATTCCATGCTTCAATGCGTCTCGCGATGTGTCCGCGACTGCAGCTACCTGGGCGGCCTCCGGACCATCCCCCCGGCGCCAGAATTGTGGTCGGGAGCAGCCCAACTACTACATATAGACGAGAGATCTCCTGTCCGTATCTGCGATCCAGGCAATCGGAAACCGACCCGAAGGGATACGTCGCCCGGCAGGTATTGATACGACACTTCTCGGAAAAAGGTGCAGTTTTCCGGGAAGTCCCCCACCCCCGGGGGAGCCATATGGGGTCTCAAATCACCGCTCAAGACTCAGGCCAAGAGACCTGTCACGACTTCTGCCAAGTCTCTTCCCACGATACCTCTCAAAACTCCGGCCAAGTCACCGGCCACGACTTCAATCATGACTCCAGCCAGAACTTCCACCAAGACTGCTGGGAAGTCATCGGCAAAGACTCCTCAAGAGACACGGGCCACCACTTCTCTCACGTCAACCGTCACGATGTCGACGAAGACTCCCGCCAGGACACCGGCCAAAACTCCTCCCACATCTCCCGCAAAGACTGCTCCCACGACTCATCTCAGGTTTCCTGCCAAGACTGCTGTCACGACTCACCTCACGACAACCGCGAAGATACCTCCTAAGGCTCCAGCCAAAACTCGTGCCTCGTTTCCTCGCGGAACCTTCAACTTGACAGCTGCCAGGTCTCGAATATCCTACTCCGCAGTGGAAACGCCTGCGCCGAAGCCGGTAGTCCAGTTGCAGAGCGGTTCAAGAGGGACCGCAAGGTCTTCCTGTCCGCTGAACTGCCATTTCGACCATGTACCCATCTGGCGAGCCTCAAGCCGCTTCCGACCAATGCTCAAGAGGAAACCAATGATTCACCCAAGTCCGTCAGTGACGGCCGCACTACTTGCGGCCGTCGTCGGTCTTGTCACGCCGGTGCGCGCCGATCAGTCTATCGTCCCGGTTCGGATCGGCTCGAAGTACGGATACGCCGATTCCACCGGCCGCATGGTCATTGCGCCTCAATTTGACTCAGCGGAAGACTTCCACGAAGGTCGAGCCGTAGTCAACGTTGGAGGCAAGTACTATCCGGTCCAAAACGAGTACCGAGCAGAGAGTACCTTCGCCCTCGGCTACTGGGGATTCATAGACACGACTGGTCGTTTCGTGGCCGAACCTCAGTTCACGTCTGCGACGGCCTTTCACGATGGCCGAGCCGCGGTGCTTGTAGGATCCAAATCCGGCTTCCTTGACCGCACCGGCAGGACGCTGGTCCCGCCTCGTTTCGACCGTGCATCCTGTTTTCACGAAGGCCTGGCCGCCGTCGAGTCCCTGGGGCACTGGGGCTTCATCGATACAGCCGGGCGCACGGTGATTCCCTTTGTGTACGGCTGGGCCGACAGTTTTGCCGAAGGCCTTTGCCCGGTTGAGTCAGGCGGCCGATGGGGGTACATTGATCGCACCGGCAAGACTGTGGTGCCATTCTCCTTCGACGGCGCTCGGCAGTTCTACGGTGGAGTCGCGGGAGGCCAGAAAGGCAAGAAGCTTGGGTTCATCGACCGTAGTGGAAAGTGGGTAATTCGTCCCAAGTTCGACCGAGTGTCGTCTTTCTTTGGTGGCCCATTCCGCGTCGCGATTAATAGCAGGCGGGTAAAGAAGCCCGAGGGGAAGTACGCCTACAAGATAGTCGAAGTCGGAGGGGGTTGTGGTTTCATTGGCGCCCGTGGGCGCGTGATTGCCGAACCTGTATTCGAGGAAGAGGAAGCCTTCAGCGAGGGTTTCGCACAGGTTAAGAAGAACGGAAAGTGGGGATTCATCGACACGACCGGAAAGTACCTCGTCGAGCCCGCCTATAGTTCCGTCGGTAACTTCCACGAGGGGTTGGCAGGAGTCCTCGACAGCGCCGGTTGGGGATTCATCGACCGGACCGGAACACTAGTGATCAAGAACCAGTTCTTTGGGCAGGGAGGGTTCTCCGAGGGACGAGCGGTCGTCGACATCGACACCGGCGGAGGTGAGTACGCCCAAGGGTGCATAGACCGAACTGGCAAGCTTGTCATCGCTCCCCGGTTTGCCAATATCGAGTCTTTCTCAGAAGGACTGGCGTTCGCCGAACTGGCTGAGTCAGTTGGGGGCCCCACCAATGCCGACTGGATTCCGGGAACCGGCAGGCGAGTAGCTCCGAGGAGCTGCTTCATCGACACGGCCGGCAAGGTTGCCCTTCGGGTCGAGTCCTACGACGCGTTCGTGGAGTTCCACCAAGGGCTCTGTCGGACACAGGTCGAGCAGAATGGGTTTTGCGGGTGCATAGACCACACCGGCAAGTACGTCATACCGCCGATATACAGCGACATTTCCATTCCAGACAGCGGCCCTCTGGTTGTTACACTCCCTGAGCGCTGGGGATTCATTGACAGAAATGGCCGGATGGCGATTGCGGCCAGGATGGCTGCAGCTTCGACGTTTTCGGAGGGTCTCTGCGCGATCCGATTCGGCCACAAGTTCACGCCATGGGAGCCGTACGGCTACTGCGACACGACAGGCAAGCTCGTCATTGCTCCGCAGTTTGATGAAGCATGCGACTTCTCTGAAGGCCTCGCAGCGGTGGTGGGCTACGACTCTGAGCAGGGGGTATTCGGATACATCGACACAACGGGTCGGCTCAAGATCGCGCCTAGATTCACCGATGCGATGCCCTTTCGCGAGAGTCTCGCATGTGTGCAAGACTCCGCAGGACGCAAGTACGGCTTCATAGACCACAGTGGTCAGGTCGCGATTCCGGCGGCATTTGATGCCTCACGGTCATTCGTCGAAGGTCTGGCAGCGGTCGATACCGGAGCTTGGTGGATGGACGGCAGACCCAACGGCGGCCGCTGGGGTTTCATAGACCACACCGGGAAATACGCCATTTCCCCGAGTCTCCTTGACGTACGTGATTTCAGTGATGGTCTCGCCGCTGCTCAAGCCGCAGGGCCAGCGGACAAGTCTGGCCGTGCACGAGCCGGGAAGTGGGGCTATCTCGACCGAACAGGCAACTGGGCCATCAAGCCCACCTACGACCGAACCGAGTCGTTTGCACACGGCCTGGCCGTCGTCCAGATCGGCGGCAAGGTCCTCCACATCAACCGCTCTGGCGCCCCCGTCTCGTTGACTCCGTAGAGAATCATGGCCAGTCACTCGATTCGATGACGAGGGTAAGGGCGGACTGACGAGATGGTCGAGCTGGTGGAACGGATGCTCGACGCTTCGGCAGGCTCAGAGCTTGCCCTGAGGAACTCGAAGGGCCGGCTCAGCACGGGCAGTTGCCCAAGGCCAAGACCCCGCGCGTTTGGGCTAGCAGTTCACAGCCGACGGCTGACGGCCGGAAGGCGGCTGTCCGAAGCGGCAAGCCGCAAGCCGAAGGCGGTCGTCGATGGCAGATTGGCGGAGTCGGATACGCGGACGGCGTCGTGAATCCCGTTGTCGGCTGATGGAGCAGAAGCCCAGAGCATGACCGAAGGATCCCTGCAGCGCACGGCGCTGTTGGTCGGCAACTCCGACGGCATGGGGCTCGCGACAACGAAGCGCCTGCTCGCGCGCGGGTGGAATCTCATCGGGGTATCCCGGAGCGAGTCGCCGATTCAGAGCACGCGGTATCGTCACCGCGTCCTGGATGTCGGCGACCACAGATACTCGGAGCTGCTCGGCGAATTCCTGGGCGACGTGGCGGTGGACCTCTGCATCTACTTCGCGGGGATCGGCGCATTCATCGACCTCGCCGACATGAAGAATGAGGCGGGCGTATTCGATGTGAACCTGACCGGGATGGTAAGGACCGCCGCAGCGGTGATTCCGCAGATGGTGAGTCGCGGACAGGGCCACTTCATCGGCATCTCCAGCATGGCTGACGAGTTGCTGTCCGCCGAGGCCCCGTCGTACTTTGCCTCAAAGGCAGGCTTCTCCAGTTATCTCGCCAGCCTTGCGCTGGCCCTGAGGCCGAAGGGCGTGCACGTAACGAATGTGCGGTTCGGGTTCGTAGACACCAAGATGGCAAAAGGCAACCTGAAACCGTTCATGATGAGTGTTGAGAAGGCCGTCGACCATCTGGAGACCTGCATCCGCCGGAAACCAGTCCGCTACACCGCGCCGCGTATCGCCATCCCGATTATGAAGCTCAGCAGGATAATGATGAGCATCACCCGATGAAGACGTTGGGTGACTTGCTGGCTGCGGCAACTGATTCTGGATGGTAGTTTGGGGGACCGCGCGATGATGCCCGACGGCCTACGGCGATGAGGGCCTGCCTCTGACGGCCAACGGCCGGCGGCCCGAGGGAAGGGTCACGAGAGACATCGGTTAGTAAGGAACACCCGACTGGCGTGTTTGACCCATCTGTCAGTTAGGCTATACTGAGCGCATGAAAGTCAAGACTGTTGGCCGGTTCGTCGTGACCGACCCCGAGGTCTGCCACGGCGAGCCCGTCTTCCGCGGGACGAGGATACTGGTCGCCGACGTGCTGGAGCAGGTCGCGAGCGGGATGTCCTGGGAAGCGATAGCGGAGGAGTGGCGCGGCTCGGTGACGCCCGAGGCGATTGCCGAGGCCGTTCGGCTGGCTCGCGAAGCGCTCGTCGCGCATGCTCCCGAACTCGTTCCGGCGTGAACGTTCTGGACGAGAACATACCAGAGAACCAGCGCCAGCTGCTGAGAGGCTGGCGTATTCCGGTTCGTCAGATCGGGCACGAGGTTGGTCGCTCGGGCACCAAGGACGCGGCTATCATCCCGCTGTTACACCGCCTGAGTCCGGTGACGTTCTTCACTCGCGACCTTGGCTTTTATGACCAGCGGC
>CAZAKP010000052.1:0-17097 GCA_964485845.1 uncultured bacterium
CCCAGGTCCTTCGAC
Organism: uncultured bacterium; assembly: GCA_964485845.1. GTDB lineage: Bacteria > Hydrothermota > Tepidihabitantia > Tepidihabitantales > Tepidihabitantaceae > UBA2258. The sequence continues at coordinate 16 of CAZAKP010000052.1, forward strand.
AGCGCCTTGAGCTCGACCCCTGAGTAATCGTCCTCGACGACTCCCGCGAACCGGGCGCCAAGGAACTCGACTACGGACTTGACCGAGTCGCCGGACATCGTGGCGGTGCCGCGCGTGAGCAGGTCGGCCATCATCGCCGCGGCGCCGCCCAGGCCTTTGGGGTCGCAAGCGCCGCCCGACCGGCAGACGAGCGTCATGGAGACGGCCGGCAAATGATGGTCCTCATAGGTGAGGACAACCAGGCCGTTGGGCAGCGAGTCACGATAGATTGGCAGGCCGAAGGCCGAAGCCACAAAGCAGAACAGGGAAGTCAGAAGGCAGAACGTCGCCGCCGAGGTACTCCTCATTTTTCCTCCTTCATCGGGAGAAGAATGCCCGTGGTACGGTTGTCGGGCTTGAGATATGTTCCGCAGTAGTCTCGGACTTGTTCGGCCGTGACGCGGCCGACGTGTTCCGGATACTCAATGACCTGGCGCCAGTCCCCGAACAAGATGTAGCTGGTAGCGAGCCAATAGGCCATGCCGAACGTATAATCACGGGCGAAGGTCACGTCGGCAAGTACCTTGTTGCGCACGCTCTGCATCTCGCGTTCCGATGCAAGCTCCTTGCCGGCGCGCTCGACTTCAGCCTGCACTACCTGCTCGATGCGGGGAATCAAGCTCTCGGCCTTGGGCGTGACGCTTATCTCGAACAGGCCCGGGTCGCGTTCAACCGAAGCGTAGACAGAAACACCGGTGGCAAGCCCGAGCTCGATAACCAGCTTCCTGAACAACCAGGAGGTCTCGCCGTCTCCCAGGATGGACGCGGCAACTACTCCCGCGTACCAGGCCGAATCCCGAATTCCCGGCACACGGTAGGCGAAGGCCATACTCGGCAGGCTCGTCCGCCCGGTCACGGTGAGGCGACGCTCGCCCTTCTGCTCCGGCTCGGAGTTGTAGAAATCCCGGCGCTCTACCGGCCTGCCCCGGAGCTTCCCGAAGTACTTCTCGGCCTTCGCTCGCACGTCCTCGGGTCTGACATCGCCCGCGACCACGAGGGCCGCATTCGCCGGATTGTAGCGTTCCTTGTACCAGTCTCTCACTGCCCGGACCGTGAAGCTCCGAACGTCATCCGACCAGCCGATGGTCGGGTTACGCTGGGGACTGGCGAGCAACGCGGTCGCCTCGAACTGCTCCCGGAACTGAGTGGCCGGGAAGTTATCGTGAATGCGCCTCTCCTCGGATACGACTCCATGCTCGCTCTCGAACTCCGAGTCCGGGAACACGCACGTCCCCATGCGCGCGGCCTCCAGTTTCATGGCCAGCTCGTAGCGGTCGCTTGCGAAATCCTCGAAGTACCCGGTGTAGTACTTCGTCGTGAAGCCGTTCATGTTGCCGCCTGCCGAGTTCACGAGGCGCTGGAAGTCGCCGGGCCCGTAGACGTCGGTGCGCTTGTAGCTCATGTGTTCCAGCATGTGCGAGAGTCCGGTGCTCCCCGTCGGTTCGTCGTAGGAGCCAACCTTGTACCACACGCTCGTCGTCACTACCGGCGTTGACGAGTCGACGTAGACGATGACGTGGAGCCCGTTCTTCAAGTCGTACTCGTGCACCCTCGACTGGATGTCCGTCGAGGTCGCCGCCACGGCTGCTCCAAGACACGCAAGGAGCGACAATGCGAATCTTCCGAGCCCGGAGAGTTCTGACTGTAGCTTCATATCTGCCTCCACGCAAGGGATCCTGCGCAATCCGGCGTATTCGGTTTCGTTTGTCTCAAGGTCGGACGCCGACAGGCTCCATCGCGTCAAGGACCATCGACAGGGACCGGAGTCCGCACTGGAGCAGGTCGAGTGCAGAGTTCACTACATCCAATGTGCCGGGCTACGTCCAGGCTCTCCTGTGCCTTGGCCAGGAGTGCCTTCTGCTGTTCGTTCACACTGCGACGCCCTCGGTCCGTGCATTATGGAGCAAGCGACTCTGTTCCTGGTCGAAACGACGTTCCGACACGTAACTGCACAGGATCACAACGTTGTTCTCCAAGGATAGCTCCAATGTGATTGGCAGTACCCGGCGTCGTTCCGTCTCGACCTCGACTTCTCCTTTGAGCACGACCATCACGTCGATGTCCGAATCGGGCCGGGCGTCGCCGCGGGCCTGAGAGCCGAAGAGGACCAGCTTGACCAGTCTCTCGCCATAGAGTTCCCTGAGCCGCGCACGGAGCTCGGCGAGAACCGTCCTGATTTTTGGCGTCATCCAAGAGTCAATGTAGCACGCGGGTAGACGAAGTCAACATCAGAGCGCGCTCAGAGCGCAAGGCGGCGAGCCGGGCGGTTTGACTCAGGCCTGCGAACTCCTAGAATCAGCAACACCATGAAGCGCGAGCGTCCGCATGTTTTGAGCGTGCAGTTCGTGAAAGGGGAAGCGTGATAGCCATGTCGTGGCGTCGCTTGGCGTTGGCGGTTGTGCTCGCCTCGTCCGTGTTCGCCAGAGTCGGTCCCTATCCCAAGACGGCTTGGTTTGAGCAGGACCCGGCCCCGGTGCCAGTCAAGGCGGAGTCAATCGGGAATCCGCTGGACTATGCCGGAGCGCGTATCGGCCTGGACGTGCGGAACGTCGAGCTTCCGCGCGGCTGGGAAGGCGGCTACCGCTACTGCTGCCGAGTTCCGCTAATTGACTACGTCTCCGATCGCCCGTTATTCATGAAGGAGTGGGCCGAGGGTGTGTCGCGGGGTGTTACCCTTTGGCATCGCGACGATGGTATCCTCGCCGCGGGGTGCGGCTACCAGGAATTCTGCGCGTCCTACTATCCGGGACAGGGAGCTGGGTGGTCGTCTGAACCGTCTTGGACGCCTCACCCGCCATATATCGGTCCTCAACCGGGATGCGAGCAGGCACTCAGGCTCCACGGGTTCACTCCAACCTATGCTAAGGAAGTCGCCGTTTTGTGTAGTGCGATGACCAAGGTATGGAATGCGGCGCGTGAGGCAAAGAAAGGTCTGTCGGCGAGAGATTCCGCATTCTTTGCTCGGAACCCCGGGTACTTCCTTGCGCCAGATGGTAAGCGGATGCCAGAGCTCACAGGCGACAGAACCCAGCAGGACAGCTTCATCGAGAGATCTCGCATAGTGAGATTGAGCGGTATCTTCCGAGCGGCAGAAGATGCCGGCCGTGGGGTGTCGTGGTACTGCAAGAATACCGCCGGCTGGAAGAACGTGGACGTATTCGAAGATACGAGCCGGTCTTATGCCACGTTCACATTCGAGGCGTCCTTCGGGCGAGTCGTGATTTCCGGGTATGGCAACGACCGGCATGAGGACAACTCCGCTCTGCTCATCGACCTCGGCGGGGATGACGTCTACACGGACAACGCGGGCGGCTGCGGACGCCACGGCGGGGTCGCTGTCTGCATTGACCACGCGGGGGACGACAAGTATCTCGCGCCCGATTCAAGCTACGTACAGGGCTTCGGCTATCTCGGCGTTGGCATGCTGGTCGACCTGGCTGGAGATGATGTGTACAAGGCCAAGCACTTCTCGCAGGGCGTAGGCATCATGGGTCTGGGGGCGCTCTGGGACAAGGCCGGAAACGACTCCTTCAGCGCCCACGCTTTCTGCCAGGGGGCGGGCGCATTCGGGTTCGGTACGCTGCTGGATGACGCGGGCGACGACGTGTTCGACTGCGCGACCATGGGGCAGGGCTCGGCGACGACTCTCGGCATGGGCGTGTTATCAGACTTGGACGGGAACGACCAGTACCGCCTCGCGTGCGATACGACAAAGGACGCGCTCGGCGGGATTCCCGGATGCGGGCAGGGCGGAGCACTCTCGTTCCGCGCCTACCCCTGGGACAAGACTCTGACGGCCTATGGCGGCGTCGGGCTACTGGTTGACGACAAGGGAAACGACACGTACACGAGCAAAGGCTGGAATTCCCAGGGGGGCAGCTACATCATGTCCCTTGGGGCTTTGGTCGATAATGAAGGCAACGACCACTACATCTGCGGCACCGGTCAAGGCTCAGGCATTCACGTCACCAATGCCATCCTGATAGACAAGAAGGGCGACGACGTGTATGAGGGCGGGTTCCGTGCCGGCGGCTCGGGCAGCGACCGTTCGCCCGGGTTCCTGATTGACTACGAAGGGAACGACATGTACATGTCGGCCACGTCTTCCTACGGGACTGCCTGCAAGCCGCTCGCCTACTCCCTTTTCATCGACTACAAGGGTAACGACAAGTACATCTGCGAGAAGCCGAAGGGGCCGGTGCTGATGAACGATTGGCACAGCTTTGGTGGAGTGTGGCCTGAGTCGGACCCGAACGCTTGGCCGTACGCCGTCTGCCTCGACCTTGGCGGCAAGGACGACTATCAGGTCCGCAACCGCGCGAACAACTCTGAGGCCCACAGCTTCGGTCACGGTATGTTCCTCGACATGGAATGGAACGGCGGAGACGTCATCGGCAAGGTCAAGCCAGTAGAACGTCTGGGGATCGTCGCAGGCAATTCAGGCATACCCATGCCTGGCGTCAGGGAGTGGTTCGCGGAATGCTTCGAGCATCGCAGTGATCCATTTGAGCGCTTTTGGGGTATTGGTCGGGTCCTAGACTCAGGCACTACCATGCTGCGCGAGGTGTCAAACATGGGTTACGCTGAGATGTGGTCGTCGACCCGCGATGCCTTGGAGTGTATCGGCCAGTGGTTTGCCGGAGGCGAGATTGGCGACTCGGAGATGCCCTACGTACTGGGACTGCTTTGGTCGAGTGAGCCCGAGGTCCGGCTCACGATTGCCGATGACCTCGGGTTGTGGAAGATGAGCAAAGCAGAGGGCGCTCTCCTCGATGCTGCCGAAAAGGACAGCAACGCGCAGGTGAGGAGGTTTGCCCTGCGGTCACTTATCCGGCTTGAGTCGGCCAAGGCGATTCCGCTTGCACGGAAGTTGGCAACCGAGGATGAGTCCGAGGATGTGCGCCGGATGGCAGTGACGCTGGTGGGCAAGGTGAAGCCGGATACATCGGACCTGCGACTGTTCCGCTGGCTGCTTGCCGAAGACCACGCCTCCTCGGTGCGTTGCGCCGCGGCCGATGCGATGGGGAACCTCGGCGACCAGCGTGCGGTGGAGCCGCTGCGCAGCGCGGTCCGCGGGGACATGACCGAAACGTCTGACGTTTCGGATCGTGTCCCAAGCGGTCCGACGAAAACAGGGGACAGTCCCTCGGAGCGCCTGCGTCGGACTCGGCGCGGGACAGTCCCCGTTTTCACCGACGTGTACGTGCAGCGTGCCTGCGGCAAGGCGCTCTGCGCACTCTATCAGGTCGAGGGCATCGACCTGCTCATCAAGTCAATGTCGTTCCCATCGATAGACGCGTTCTATAACTACGGCCTGAACGTGCCGAACTACATTTCGACGTTTGCCGGATTCGACCTTCCGGATTCGGAGCGCTACGTGCAGGCGAAGTGGCAGGCCTGGTTCGACACGCACCGCGACAGCATCAACATCAAGTTCAACGCCGATGCGTACAAAGTGTGGACCAACCTGACCGAGTTGCTCCGTGACGTGCCGGACACGGCGCAGATTCCGCGGTACGAGGCGTTCCTGGAGCGCTTCCCGTCGTATGAGCGGGCGAAGAAGGAGCTCGCCGGCAAGCTCAACGGCATCGCCTGGAATCTCGCCACAGCACCGAAGTCGGCGAGCGGGAGCCTGGCTCTCAAGTATGCCTTGCGTGCAACTGAACTCTCCGAAGACCCGAACATCTGGGACACTCTGATTGAGGCATATCTGGCCAACGGCATGAAAACCGAAGCCTTGCGCGTCTGCAGGGAGGCGCTGGCCAAGCACCCGGACGAGCAGATTCTCAAGGACCGGTTGGCGCAGTTGGAGGGGAAGTGATATGACATGAGAACCGCAGTCAGATGTCAGAAGTCAGAGGCTAGAAGTCAGAAGGCGGATCGGGCAACTGATCCGAACAAGCTAGTCGCGGAGATCAGGCGCGAGTTCGAGGCGGCGGCGGACGCGAAGTACCGCGAGTCGATTCAGCGGTTCTTCAAGGAGCCGATTGACGTCTATGGCGTAAGGACCGCAGATGAACGCAGGATACACAAGGAGTACTTCAGCAAAGTCAAGCATCTGACCGAGGACGAGATACTCGAGATGTGCGAACAGCTGCATAAGGGCACGAAGTACGAGGAGCATGGCATCGCCTTCAGTTGGGCGGGTAAGCTCGTCGCGAGGCTTGAGCCCGCTGACTTCCGCATCCTGGAACGCTGGCTGAACGACTACGTCTCCAACTGGGCCGCCTGCGACACCTTCTGCGGCGGCGCGGTCGGCGAGTTCCTGGTCAGGTTTCCTGAGTTCCTGCCTCGAGTGCGGGGCTGGGCCAGGTCCAAGAACCGGTGGCTGCGGAGGGCTTCGGCGGTCACGCTGATTCCGGCGCTCAAAGCGGCTACGGACGAGGTCAGAAGCGAGAAGCCAGAAGCTAGAATGCAGATCAAAGTCAAAGGCCAAAAGGCAAGAGCCAACAGCCAAAGCGAGGACGGGGCATGCGAGAGACCTAAAGTCGGAGTGCAGAGCAGGTATGTGTCGCAGGCGTACGAGACAGCGGACATACTGCTGTTGGACGAGGACGACATGGTTCAGAAGGGTTATGGCTGGATGCTGAAGGAGCTGGCGAACAAGCGGCCGCGCGAGGTCTTCGAGTTCGTGATGGCACGCAAGGACCGGATGCCGCGTACCGCTCTACGCTACGCCATCGAGAAGATGCCGCCCTCGTGGCGCAAACAAGCCATGACGAGGGAAGTCCGAAGCGCGAAGTCCGAAGCTCGAATGCGGAGCAGGCGGACGTGAGGCGATCCATGCAGATGTGTCACCTGCGGTTCGGTCTGCTGCTCGCGACGGCCCTGGCAGCCGCGCATGTGGTTGGGTGCCAAGGGTCGGAAAGAGGTCCGGCAGCGCCGGCGGACTCGGTGGCACTGCCCGCGCGGGGATTCTACATGGGCGTGCTGCCGATGCCGGCCGAGGGCCAGTCGTTCGACTCGGCATATGCCGTGGCCGCGGCCTATTCCGAGTTCGTGCCGGTCTGGGGAAAGCCGAGCTCGTTCTACGACCTGGCCGATGACCTCAAGGGCGACTGGGGCAGGACCTTCGTCGAGCAGCTCATCCGGGACAAGGGCATGTTCCCTTTGGTCCAGATGTCGTTTATGGACACCGGCATGACGCTCAAGACGCCGCCGGAACTCGCCGGTGCAACCCTGAGTGATTCCGCCTGGCGCAGGGCCTACGAACAGGCCGCCCTGGACGTGGTGCGCGCGTGTCGGCCCCGCTATCTGTCCATCGGGAACGAGGTGAACCGTTGGTATGAGAAGTACGGCATGAGCGGGGCCAATGGGTTTCAGAACTACGTGTCGCTGTTCTGTGACATGTACGACACACTCAAGACACTGTCACCCGGGATTGTGGTCTTCTGTACCTTTGCCCGCGAGATTGTCGCAGAGAACTGCGAGGCCGACCTCTCGGTGCTCTCTCTGTTCCCGAAGGAGAAGCTCGACCTGCTGGCGTTCACCAGCTATCCGCATGCGGTGCAGGGGAGAAGCCGGCCTGAAAGCATTCCTGATGATTATTACTCGCGCGCCCTCAACATTGTGCCCGGCAAGCTGATTGGTTTCAGCGAGGTTGGGTGGCCCTCGTTCGAGGCGTTCGGCGGCGAGCAGTCACAGGCGGACTTCATCGTTGAGCTTGGGGGCAGGCTGACCGCCGGGCAGGGCATCGGCCTGCACCTTCTTGGTTGGCCGTGGCTGTGCGACCTTGATTCGACCGACCGCATGGGGCTGTTCCGACGCGACGGCACCGCCAAGCCCGCCTGGGAGCAGTGGAAGTTGCTCTCGGCGCGGCCGGCGGACTGAGCCGGGCCGCGGTTCCAGCCGGGCGTTCAGTCTATAACCAGGCGGGCGGTCACAAAGCGGCCACCGGCGCAGAGCCGGAGAACGTAGACCCCGGCCGCAGCAGGGGTCGGAACGCTGAACGATGAACCACGAACGATGAACGACGAGACCAGGCGGCCGGAGGCGTCGAAGATGCGAAGGGTGGCAGGGCGGTCCAGCGGTCCAGCGTTCAGGTGCACGACTCCGGATGCACGGCAGGGATTGGGGAAAACTGAGAACGATGGACGCACGGCGGCGGGCGGAGTGTTTGACGCGATGCCGGTGAAGCCGCTGTCGGCGAGTTCGTGGAGATAGAGGATCTCGCGGCAGATCCGATGGCGCTCTTCTTGTTCCCGAATCCAGGCCGGCGGGTCGGACACCGTATAGACGTGATTCCTGGGGTTCATCACGGAGTCGTTGACCCGGGTCCAGACCGCGATGCCGGAGCCGCCGTACCCGGTCGATGTGGCGCTGTCGATGAGCGCGATGGCGTGATGGTTATCCGGGATGCGACTGGTGTGGTCGGTTGCGGTCTGGATTCGGAGATAGGCGCCGGGCACACTCTTGATGAACCGCCCGGCTTCGCGCTCAAGCCAGAACGATTCCGAGTCAACCGGGACCGGCACGTGGCCGCCGGAATCACTCGATGACTGATACCGGTCGGACGGGCCTTCCCAGTCCATCAGGAACTTGACGAACGGCGTCGCATGGCGGGCAATCATGCCGGTCGCCATGACGATACCGTAGCCGCGCGAGTAGATGCCGAGGTTCTTTGCGTCGACATAGGGTCGCGACGCGAGTGATTCGGCGCACGCGGCCAGGCCGTCCTGGTGCACGTACCCGTCGTAGTTCTCATTGCCGCCGCTGCGGCCGCGGCCGTCGGCGTCGAAGTGCATGACCGCGAAACCCTCGGACGCGATTGAATCGGCGAAGCCCTCGAACGTTGTTCCTGCGCCGCTCAAGTCGGAAACCAGCACTACCCCGGGCACGGTGGCGCTCGGCCCGGCGCCGACCGGCCGGTGGATGTGAACGTAGAGACTGCACCCGGATGTCGGGTTGATGACCCAGAGCGTCTCAACGACTACAGCGGAGGCCATCGCCGGCGGGTACTGCCAGACTACGTTCTTGGCCGAGTCCACCTCGATGACGCGAGCACCGGTGGATATCATGGTGTGGCCGTTGGCGAGACGCGTTGCCTGGTACGGCATCGGTACGCCGGAGGTAATCGACCAGACGACCGTGCCGGCCGAATCGACCTCGATGACCCGGCTGTTGCGGCTGCTGGCTATCAGCGTGTTACCGTTGGCCAGACGCTGTACGCTGCGCGGCCAGTTGAGGCCGGTTCCGTACTGCCAGACGATGGTGCCGGCCGAATCGACCTCCACCACCTTGTTCTGGTCGGAGTTGCTGACGAGCGTGTGGCCATTGGCAATCCGGTTGCCGTTGTGCGGCCCGCTCAGATTGGCGTAGCTCCAGACGATGCTGTGGTTGGAGTCGACCTCGATGACTCGGTCGTTGTCGCGGTCGGTAATCAGCGTGTGGCCATCAGCCAGCCGGTAGGCCTCGTTCGGATAGTTCAGGCCTGACCTCATTTCCCATACCACGTCGCCCCGGGCATTGACCTCGAGGACGCGGTTGCTGTCCGTGGCGGTAATGACCGTGGTTCCTACGGCAGTGCGGCGGGCCGTATGCGCCCATTGGATGTCGCTGCGGACATAGGCCCAGACGAGGTGTTCATTGCTGTCGATTTCGATTACCCTGGCGTTGGGCTGACCCATCGAGCCCGACTCAGTGATGAGCGTGTTGCCGTTCGGAAGTCGTTCGATGCCGCTGGGAAGCGTGCACGGCACCGACGCAGACAGCGTCGCCGAGAGCAAAAGAACAACCGGCGCCACGAACCGAGTTCTGAATCGCATTTGATCTCCTTGATAGCTGGTCGGCATAGCTTGAACGGTAACGATCGGTGTGATGCTCCCAGTGGTGAACCGTGGAAACTTCGCGCCAAACTCCCGATTGGCTGCTTACCAGGCTGCAACTAAGGATACACCTTAGTCGCAGTGTGTCAACTGTTACTCCGGTTCGATGGCCGGCGAGTTTTCGAGGCTACTGGATTGAATAGAGGTCGGTGCGGCGGTCGAGGAAAAGGTCGTTGCGGGGCGTGACCTTCTTGTCGAGGGCCTCGGCCGGGTCGACCTCGGCGAGGAGGATTTCTTCTGAGTCAGGCCCGGCGACGGCCAGCAGTCTGCCGTCGGGCGCAACTATCTGGCTCTTGCCGTTGAAGGTCAGCGTCTTCTCGCCGAGCGTCTCCGACCCGGTGCGATTCGCGAGTATCCAGAAGACCCGGTTCTCAACCGCCCGCGTGACGGAGTTTGTATGGGCGTATTCCAGAACAAGGTTGGAGGGGTGGCAGATGATCTGGGCGCCGCGCAGGGCAAGGGAACGGGCAGCCTCCGGGAAGAAATGGTCGAAACACACGAGCATTCCTACTTTGACTTGGCCCAAGGTGAAGACCGGGAACGGCGAGTCGCCCGGGTCGAACAGGTCCTTTTCGTCGACGAAGAGGTGGGCTTTGTGGTAGACGTGGAACTCACCCTGCGGCGTGACCATCACCGCAGAGTTGTAGACACGGGAGCCGGCGAGCGCGGGCATGCCCCAGACGATCGCGGCATGCGTACGGCGGCTGAGTTCGGCCATCGCCGAACAGGTCGGGCCGGCCGGCACCGGTTCAGAGAGGCGAACCAGGTCTAGCCGCGACGCGAAGAGGTATCCGGTCGTGCACAACTCTGGCAGGACGATGAGGTCGGCACGGGCGTTGAATAGCGCGCGGGCGATGTGCCTGAGGTTCGCCTCGACATTGCCCGGTATGGGGGCAAACTGGAGTAGACCGATAAGCACGTTCAGGTCCGGGGCTTGAACCCTTCGCCAAGGACCTCGTAGACGTCGGTTATGATGACGAAGGCACGCGGGTCAGCGTCGCGCACTATTTCACGCGCCCGCGCGACCTCACGCTTTGCCATTACCGAGAAGACCATATCCTTCTTCTCCTGGCTATAGGCGCCGGTTGCATTCAACACGGTTGCACCCCGGTTCATCTTGGTGGTTAGCGCCTGGGCAACGTCATTAGCGGAATCAGAGATGACGAACAGGGCGCGGGTGTAGCTCAGCCCTTCCAGCACAAGGTCGATTGCGCGGGTCTGGAGGTAGAGGTTAAGGTAGCCATAAAGCGCCGACTCGAACCGGCCGAAGCAGATACCGGCGGCGGTGATGACGAGGAAGTCCACTACCAGAATCGAAGTACCGGTTGAGAGGTTGGTGTAGCGGTTGAGCACCTGGCCGACGATGTCCGACCCGCCGGTCGAGCCGCCGCCCCGGAAGACCAAGCCGAGCCCGGCTCCCAGCATTATGCCGCCGAAGATGCAGGCCAGAATCGGGTTGTCGGTCGCGGAGCCGAGGTGGAAGACGTAGGCGAGCCCGTCGATGAGCAGGGAGGAGAGCGCGATGCCGAGTATCGACCGGATGCCGTAGCTCCGGCCAAGCGTCCTGACACCAAGCACGAACAACGGGATGTTGATGACGAGGATTGTCAGCCCTACCGGTGTTGCGAAGAAGTAGTTGAGGACCATTGCCACGCCGCCGGCGCCGCCCGGCACTATGTGATGGGGTATGAGGAACAGGTCATAGGCCAGAGCCATGACAGCAGAGCCGACGGCGATGTAGGCGCTCTGCCCTAGCTCACGGACCAGTCGTTTCTTCATTGGCCAAGTATAACTTGAGCTGGAGTGGGGTCAATCGATAGAGCTGCGACAACAAGCATGAGACCGCAGTCAAGTCATAAATCATCTGTGGCCAATCAGATAATTGACTACGGGCGGAACGATGCAGTGTCGCATTGGCATTGTCGCACCTCTTGACAGGGGATGGGACTGCTGTTATTATGGCCTGTGCAACAGCAGTCCCAGAGCGCACTTGCGCCGTCGCGACTGGTTTCTGACCGCTACGATGTGCTTTCCTTTTTGGGGGGTGGGGAAGTGGCCGAGACCTACAAGGTCAGGGATGTCATCGGCAACCGGGTCCTCGCGCTCAAGATCTTGAGGGAGGATGCCCCCCAGGAGGCTGAGTCCCGGCTCAGCCGCGAGTTCTACTACCTCTCGCGTTTTACCCACCCGGGCATTGTCTCTGCGATTGACTACGCATCTACTCCAGAAAACCGGCCGTACTTCACCATGGAGTTCTTCGAGGGCGTGCCGATCAACGCGTACTTTGCGAATGGTTTCAGCCCGGCACTGACCGGCGTGACGCTCCAACTGCTGCAGGCGCTTGACAGCATCCATGCGCAGGGCCTGATTCACTGCGACCTGAAGCCACAGAACATACTGGTGGCTGAGAGCGGCGGGATGCCCCGGGCCAAGTTGCTTGATTTCGGCTTCGCCGAACGGGTGGCGCTGTCGGACGCGGCGGTGCCGCGGGGAACCCTGGGTTATGTTGCACCGGAGTTGTTCAAGGGCGTGGATGCGGACGCGCGCGCCGACCTTTACTCGCTCGGCCTCGTAATCTACGAGATTATTACCGGTCGGGGCCCGGGCAAAGCAAAGGACCTCCGTAGTTGGCTCAAGCTGCAGTACTACAGCGGCTTCGAAGCACCCCGCAAGTCCGATGATAGAATCCCGGAGAAGTTCGAGGCTGTGATCATGTCTCTCATCCGGAAGGAGCCGGAACGAAGGCCGCGGTCGGCGGCAGCGGTGATTGAGCAGCTATCCGGACCGAGCAGGAGTGCGGTGGCGGACGAGGGGCTGCGCAGGTCCCTTATGGCGCCCGGCTTCGTGGGACGCGGTGAAGAGTTGGCCAAGCTGAAGAGAATCTTGGATGATGCGGGCCGGGGTCGGGCGGGCGCCGCCTGCATTTCAGGTGAGCGCGGCGTCGGCAAGAGCCGATTGCTCTCCGAGTGCAAGTTCATGGCCCAGCTCGAGGGCGCCACGATTTTCCCGTTCGAGCCGGTCTCGCTCGGAGCCAGGTCCCAGTCGCTTATCGAATCTGCAATCGAGTATCTGAGGGTATATACGACGGCAGCCCTGCCAATTGCTGTGGAAGATGAGGTCGCCGCCTCGAACGAAGTCAAATACCGGCTGTTCGAAACCGTGGCCCAGCAGTTGAGAGAACTGAGTTCCTCCTCCCGCGTGGGACACAGCCTTGTGCTGGTGGTCGACGACTTCGAGCTGTTCGACCCGACGAGCCTGGAGTTTCTTCGCTATCTCGTGCTTAGCCTGAAGAACGAGCGGATGATGGTGATCGTTTCCGGGCTGAAGGAGAAGCGGTTCCTTGACCTGATAGACGATTTTGACCGGATGAGCCACTTCCGGCATATACCGCTTTCACCGATGGAGTCGAGCGAGGTCGATACGCTCGTCGCATCGCTCGTCGGCGAGATGCCCAGTAGCGAGGTGCTGGTGGACTGGCTGATGCGGACCACGGGCGGAAGTCCCCTGTTCGTCATCGAGACTGTGCGTTCTCTGATCGAGGACGAAGTCCTAGTGACCCGAGGCAGCCGCTGGGCGCTGGCCGCGGATGCGCTCAAGACTTACCGGACTCCGGACACGGTGACCGACGTCGTGCGAAGGAGGCTCGAGAATCTATCGGCCGAGGAGCTGGACATCCTGGAAATCGGCGCGGCAGCGGCGGGGCCATTTACGCTCAAGTTCCTTAGCGCGGTGTCGGGGCGGGATGAGAAGACCCTCCTGAACTCGGTAACCAAACTGAGAACGCTGGGCCTCCTGCGCAGCCACGCCGGGGACCGAGAAGCAGCGTTGGTCCTTTCGAGCAAGATTCTGGAAGCGGCGGTGACCGAACGTCTGTCGGTCGCGGAGCTACGCGAGAACCATCGCCGAGTCGCTGTCGCGCTGGAGCAGTTATACCCGGAGAGACGGGACAGACTGCTATTCGACCTGGCACACCACTACACCCAGGCCGGAATCCGGGACCGAGCCTACGACTATTCGATTCGGGCCGGGGACCGAGCCCGCGAGTACCGGTTGAGTGAACAGGCGCTGGGATTCTATGAAACGGCGCTGGCGCTTGCGGAGCAGTTGTCTCCGAGGGAGAGGGTTAGGCTGATTGAGACCGTCGGTGAGTTGAGGGGAGCGACAGGCAAGTACCCGGAGGCGATTGACATCTACAAGCAGGGGATGGCAATCGCTTCCGCCGACCGCGAGATGTCGAGTGACAGAGCGACGTCCGCCCGGCTTCTTCGGAAGCTGGGGCTCGTGCACCAGAAGCAGGGCCACAATGAGGAGGCGCTCGGTTTCTTTGACCAGGCGCTCCTACTGCAGCCGGAAAGGCGCACACCCGCTTACGTCATCCTCCTCAATGACCTTGGGTGGTCCTACTGCTCGCTGGGCCGCTTCGACAAGGCCGAGGAGTTGCTAACCCAGGCGTCGCTACTGGTGGAAGAGATGCGAGAGCAGACGGCACTGGTACGTGACCAGCTCTCGGCCCGCACGTTCTACTCCTTCAGCGTGCTGGCCTGGTCGCGATTCGATTTCGTGCTAGCGCTGCAACTGGCAGAGCGGAGCCTAGCGATTTACGAGGCGATTAGCGATGGCTACCACGCCGGGAACGCGAGCCAGTTCATCGCGACACTCTCGTGGCGTAGGGGCGAACTGGAGAAGGCGCGGGAATACTACCAGCGGTATATGCCGGCCCACCGGAAGTCCGGCGACGTATACTTGCTGCTGCGGTCTTTGCAGGGGCTTGGGGTCATTTGCCAGGATGAGGCCAAGTGGGAAGAAGCACAAGACTGCTTTGCCGAGGCGCTCACTCTGGCGGAGCGCATCGGCGACGTAGCGACCGCGGCTGACTTGAACTCGAATCTCGGGACGACGTGCGACGAGCGCGGTGACTGGGACCAAGCGCTGGCGTTCTTCCGGCGGGCGACGGAGCTGCAAGAGAAAGCGAAAGGCGACCCATACGGACGGACGATTCTCCTGGCGAACCTCGCCCAACTACTTGCCAAGCAGGGAGAGCTTGAAGAGGCCGAACGGACACTGAACGAAGCCCGGACGCTTGTGGGCCAGAACCCGAATCCGAGCCTGAAGTTCATACTCGGCGACTGCCAAAGCAGGCTTCTGCTCAGGGCAGGACGGTACGACTCGGCGCGCTCGACGATCGCCGAGACGCTCTTCGCCGTCCGGCGCGAAGGCGACTGGCGTAAGCTGGCCCAACTGTACATTCTGGCCGGCGACCTGCGGCTGGCCACCGGGCGGTACGCTTGGGCTGCCGAAGATGCGCGCAAAGCGCTGGTCCGGCTCGCCGAACACACGTCACCCAAGGAGTGCGCCGCCGCCCTGCGGCTCTCGGGGCTGGCCAAGTGTCTGCTCGACCCGGCTGAGAGTGGCGCCCAAGAGATTCGCCGGAGCATCGAGTTGCTGCGGGGCATAGGCTCAAAGCACGAACTCGCACTGTCGCTGCTCGCTTCGGCTCAGGCGCTGGCCAGACGGGGCCCCGGGGAGATGACCGTTGACCTGAAGGTGCCGCTTTCCGTCCAGCCCGTCGCGCTTCAGGACATTAATGAGGCGTTGGCCAATCTCAAGGAGGCGCACGAGATCCTGCGTCTGATCGGAGCCCGGTTCGACGCGCAGTGGGCCGACGACCTGACCGAGACGGTGACACAGGTTTCGGCGACCATGCAGCTCAAGGCAAGTGAGCGGGGCGAGTACCTGAAGGTATTCTACCAGTTGAGCGGATTGATCAACCTGGGTCTGGAGAAGGACGATTTCTTTGAGCGCATTCTGGACCTGGTGATTGACGTGATCAAGGCCGAACGGGGCTTGTTGTTCCTCGTGCAAGACGAGAAGCTGGTGCCGGCGGCAGCGAGGAACGTTGACCACACCACACTGGAGGACGCTACAGAGATTTCCCACTCGGTGCTGCGGAAGGTGAAGCGCCGGGGCGAGATAGTCTTCAGCGCCGACGCGCTGGCCGACCCGCGGTTCAGCAGCGCGAACAGCGTCATGCTCAACAAGATCCGGTCGCTGCTCTGCGTGCCGCTCCTGGTGGAAAACCGGGTGATAGGAACGATCTACATTGACAGCCGGATTACCGCGCACCTGTTTCTCGAGGAAGACATGAACCTGCTCGTGTCGGTGGCAAACCTGCTGGCTGCGACCATCGACAAGTCGACCGTATTCCGAAAGCTACAGGAAGAGATGTCCTCTCTGCGCGAGGACATGCTGGTGGATGCCGTCACCGGGTGCTTCATGGGCCGGTCCAAGGCGATCAAGGAAGTCTACCGGGTAATTGACAGAATCGCGCTGTCGAACTGCACGGTGCTTCTGACCGGCGAGACCGGCACCGGCAAAGGCGTCATTGCCCGGCTGATTCACTCGAAGAGCGCACGCAAGGATAACAAGTTCGTGTCGATCAACTGCGGCACGCTGCCCGAGACCCTGTTCGAGTCCGAGCTTTTCGGCCATGCCCGGGGCGCGTTCACTGGCGCGGTGAAAGACAAAGAAGGTCTCGTTGAGGCCGCCGCGGGCGGAACGGTCTTCTTGGACGAGGTCAGCAACACGACCCTCGGCGTCCAAGCCAAGCTGCTGCAGGTTCTCGAAGAAAAGGTCATTCGCCGAGTCGGTGAGACTCAGACGCGTTCTGTTGACGTCCGGCTGATTTGCGCAACTAACCGCGACCTCCAGCAAGAGATGAAAGCAGGGCGATTCCGGGATGACCTCTTCTATCGTGTAAACGTCGTGATGATCGACGTTCCGCCTCTGCGCGAACGCGCTGCGGATATCGCGTTACTCGCCAACTACTTCGTGAAGCGCTACGCCAGGCAGTTGGACAAGCCGGTAGACGGGTTCACCGAGAGCGCGCTGGCCGTGTTCGCCAACTACTCATGGCCCGGCAACGTGCGGGAACTGCAAAACGTCATCGAGCGGTCGGTGATCATGACCCAGGAGCGCAGGGTGGCGGTCGAGGACCTGGGAGGGCAGTTTGCATCGATTGAGCCGAAGCCCGACACTCACCGCAGCAAACGCCAGCGCTTCGACCGCGCCGAAGTCATGGACGCGCTGCGCGAGACCAGCGGGAATGTCAGCAAAGCCGCGGAGCTGCTGGCGACGCACCGCCGGCAGCTCCAGCGACTGATGAGACGCTACGGGATAGACCGTGCTCACATCGAGTAGGCCACAGGTGCACGCCCGCGCA
>CAZAKP010000053.1:0-16593 GCA_964485845.1 uncultured bacterium
GCAGCGCTGCTCGACATCAGCGGACGAAAGGTGATGGACCTACTGCCGGGCGCGAGTGATGTGCGGGCGCTGGCGCCGGGCGTGTATTTTGTGCGGGAGGCTCAAGCGTACGCTCAAGCCCAAGCCATCCGCAAGGTCGTAGTCACCCGGTAGGAGCGGACGATGAGAGCAATGAGAGCGCTGGCGGTCTGCGCGACGGTGGCCGTATTCGCCGGAACCGCTGCGGCCGACTGGGTCACGACCACTGTGAATGTGGGCTACAGCCCCGAGGGCGTGGCGGTGAATCCGGTCACCAACAGGATATACGTCTCGAGCCGCGGCAGCAACAGCGTAACGGTCATCGACGCCGCGACCAACGGCACTACTACAGTCCCCGTCGGTTCGTGGCCCTGGGACGTGGCCGTGAACCCGGTGACCAACAAAATCTACGTCACGAACGAGAACGGCCACAGCGTGACCGTAATCGACGGTGCAACCAACGACACGACTACGGTGACGGCCGGCCTGCGCCCATGGGCCGTAGCCGTGAACCCGGTCACCAATAAGGTTTACGTCACGAACGAAGGCAGCAACGACGTTACGGTCATCGATGGCGCGACCAACGACACGACCCGGGTTCTGGTCGGCGACAGCCCCCGGGCCGTGGCCGTGAACCCCGTGACGAACAAGATCTACGTGGCGAATTACGGTAGTCACTTCGTGACGGTTATCGATGGCGTGACCAACGACACAACCATGGTGATGACCGACACGTGCCCTCACGACGTGGCCGTGAACCCGGTGACGAACAAGATCTACGTAGCGAACTGCGACAGCAACATTGTGACGGTGATTGACGGCGCGACCAACGGCACAGCCATAGTGACCGTCGGTTCGTGGCCCACTGCCCTGGCGGTGAACCCGGTCACCAACAAGGTCTATGCTGTCAACTACGACAGCGACAACCTGACGGTAATCGACGGCGCGACCAACGACACGGCTACGGTGACAGTCGGCGAGGACCCATATGACGTGGCGGTGAACCCGGCCACCAACAAGATCTACGTCGCGAACGAATACAGCAACAGCGTGACTGTCATTGACGGCGCGACCAACGACACGGCTACGTTGACCGGATTCCACGACCCCTACGCAGTGGCGGTGAACCCGGTAACGAACAAGATCTACGTCGGGAACTATGGCTATACCAAGGTTACGGTCATCGATGGTGAGACCAACGGTACAACCAGCGTCGCGTCAGGCACGAACCCCTGGGCTGTGGCGGTGAACCCGGTCACCGACAGGATCTACGTCGCGAACGCCGGCTCCAGCAACGTGACCGTGATCGACGGCACGACCAACGACACAACTACCGTGGCCGCAGGCCTGTATCCCGGGGCCGTGGCGGTGAACCCAGTCACCAACAGGATCTACGTAGCCAACTCCGGCAGCGATGATGTGACGGTCATCGACGGCGCGACCAACGCCGCGACCTCGGTGACTACCGGGACGAGCCCCGTTTCCGTGGCGGTCAACCCGGTCACCGGCAGGACCTACGTCGCGAATGCCGACGCCAGCAAAGTCACGGTGATAGCCGATGCGCAGGTCCAGGATACGAAGGTGCGCGCGGCGTTCGACCGGCTGCCGGGTGACACCGCGCAACTCGCACGCCCGGACCTGAGCGGCAAAGCCGTGAACCGCTGGGCGCCGAATTCGACCGCTATCTCCGGTGTGCTTAATCGCGTCGGCACCGCGCAGCAGCCCTGGAACGCGGCGGTCATCACCTACCAGGTCGACCCTGATTCGGTCCTGTGGAGCTACAACTGGGGCACGGACTCGCTGATTCCGGGCGAGAACTTCGTGTGTGCCGTGCCGCTTGAAGACCAGGCCGCGACCACCAACAACATCGGCGGGGGTTCGCCGTTTGCGGGTAACCTCGAGGTGTACCCACTGTACCGGATGGACTACTACGTCGGACAGCAAGACGCATCGGCGTCCGATGTCCCAGGGGCGAAGCTGCCGACCATCGTCCGCGGCGTCCTGTCCGTTCAGCCCCTGCTGATAGCTGCTGGCTCATCACTCCTTTCCATCGATGGCCGGAAGGCGATGGACCTGAAGCCGGGCGCGAATGATGTTCATGCGCTGGTGCCGGGAGTGTACTTCGTGCGGGAAGCCCAAGCGCAAGCTCAAGCCTGGGCTATTCGGAAGGTTGTCCTGACGCGGTAGGGACTCGCGGGCAGAGATCCGGACAACCCGGTGGAGGATGCCCGGTCGTGGCGCGGGGCCAAGACAAACGAGTTGCCGGTCGGCGTCCTCACCTCGATCCGTATCCAGGTCGGTGACATCATAGCCTTCCAGACCTCCGCTCCGAAGTGCGATTAGCCATGTCAGGGCTCGCGCCAATTCTGTGATTTGACATCTGAAGCAGCCCTGCCTATTCTCTCAACGATGAGAAGCCTGAAAGGAGCCTGACGTGACTAGACGAGTACAGGCGGTCGTTGCAGATATCAAGTCGCTGCCCGACACCGAGAAACTGGCGGTTGTGGATAGCATCCTTCTGGAACTGGACCGACCTGACCCCGAGCTTGACCGGGTGTGGGCTAACGAAGCCCGCGCGAGGTGGCAGGCCTACCGGTCGGGGCGCGCTGACCACGTGCCGTATGCTGCCGTCATGCGCAGGCACCGCCGCAAGTAGTGAAGATCCGATTCCTTTCCGTCGCGAGACAGGAACTCGATGATGCCTTCGACTGGTACGAGAGTCAGTCGGCCGGGCTGGGCTACGAGTTCCTGGACGAGCTTGACCGGGCGGTCCGCCGCATCAAGGTCTATCCGGACTCGTGCATGGAGTTGGTTCCCGGCCTTCGACGAGCACTCCTCAGCCGTTTTCCGTACGGACTCATTTACGGGCAGGAGCCGGCTGCAATCGTGGTCGTGGCTGTCGCGCACCTGCACCGCGAACCCCGGTACTGGATAGACCGGCTCTAGGACACCGCTCGGGGACTGGGTCCACGCGGACCTTCCAGACCTCCGCTCTGGAAGCCCGCGCCCGCCGCGCAGAGCCGCGGATGCGGACTCCTACCACCAAGACGCAAAGGCACAAAGAGAGTGCTGTGGAGGCGGAGAATGTCCTCAGGCTGTGCAGGCGGTTCCGACACTGGAACCCTGGAATCCTTGAGTCCTTGATCCCTACCGTCTGCGGCGGCTGTTGACAGCGACAGAGCGGGAGTATAATAGTACTCGTCAGCAGGGCAGAGTTGGGCTTCTGCCCAAAGGAGGACCTGTGAATCTTCGCCACGCCCGAGGTCCGCACAACCGCAGCGCCCCTTCCCACAACCGGGCCGCGTGCCCCATGGCCGTCCTGTTGGCCATCTGCTGCTGCCTGTCGGCAGTCAGCGGACAGTGGCTGGAGGAGACCATCTATCTGCCGGACTCGCTCAGCGGGCTGGATAGTCCGCAATGCCTTGTGTATGACTCAGCCAACAACACCGTCTATGTTGGCGGCCAACACGGCAACTGCGTGCTCGCGATCGATGGGGCCACAAACCAGAGGATTGCCCGAATCCCGACCGGGTCGAATGGGGTGTCTCTCTGCTACAACCCGACCAACAACAAAGTCTACTGCGCCAACTACGACGACGCCAACGTCACCGTGATTGATGGTGCGACCAACAGCGCCATCGCCACCGTGGCTACGGGTACAAACCCTCGTGCTCTCTGCTACAACCCGACCAACAACAAGGTCTACTGCGCGAACTACTGGAGCGACAACGTGACGGTGATTGACGGTGCGGCCGACACAGTCGTCGCCACCGTGGCTGCTGGCAAATACCCTTATGCCCTGTGCTACAACCCGACCAACAACAAGGTCTACTGCGCAAACCAGTGGAGCGGCAAGGTGACGGTGATCGACGGCGATGCTGACAGCGTCATCGCCACTGCCGCAGTACAGGACCCTCGCGCTCTCTGCTACAACCCAACCAACAACAAGATCTACTGCGCGGACTGGAGCTGGAATGAGGTGTTTGTGATTGATGGCGCGACCGACAGCATCGTCGCGACCGTGGAGACAGGAGTCTACAACCTGTCTGCCGTTTGCTACAACCAGACTGACAACAAGGTGTACTGTACGGGCAGGACTATGGGCGTGGCCGTAGTTGACTGCGCGACCGACAGCTTCGTCACCCGCGTGAATGATGTAACTGGCCGCCTCTGCCATAACCCGAAGTACGACAAAGTCTACTGCGCAAGTGGCACACCCGTTGCGGTGATAGACGGCGTGACCGACAGCGTCATCGCCAACGTGCCTGCAGGCAACGGAACTAGTTACATCTGCTGCAGTACATTCGGCGACAAGGTCTACTGCGCGAACAAAGCGGATAACACACTGACCGTGATAAACGGCGTGACCGACAGCGTCGACGCCACCGTGACTTTTGCGGGTGACGGCCCTTATGCCCTCTGCTACAATCCGACCGACAACAAGGTCTACAGCGCGGACCGGGCCAGCGGCGACGTAGCTGTGATAGACGGCGCGGCCGATAGCATCATCGCCACCGCGGCCACGGGTGATTACCCTTGCGCTCTCTGCTGCAACTCGACCAACAACAAGGTCTACTCCGCCAATTACGCTACTGCCAACGTGACCGTGATTGACGGCGCGACCGACAGCATCCTCGCCACGGTGACTGCGGGCGACTACCCTAGTGCCCTCTGCTACAACCCGACCAACAACAAGGTCTACTGCGCGAACTCCTCATCCAGCGGCAATGTGACGGTGATTGACGGCGCGACCAACGAGGTCATCACCACCGTTGCTGCGGGCAAGAGCCCCTCTGCTCTGTGCTACAACGCAACCAACAACAAGGTCTACTGCGCGAACTACTGCTACGACGGCACTGTGACGGTAATAGAGGGTGCGACCGACAGCGTCCTCGCCAACGTGACAGTGAGTTATTACCCTGATGCCCTCTGCTACAATCCGACCAACAACAAGATCTACTGCGCAGGCTATACTGGCTATGCCGTGACGGTGATAGACGGCGCGACCGACAGTGTCATCGCCAGGTTGAGAACAGGTGGCTACTACCCTGTTGCCCTCTGCTACAATCCGACCGACAACAAGGTTTACAGCGCGAACAAGGGCAGCCACAGCGTGACCGTGATAGACGGCGCGACCGACAGCGTCCTTGCTACAGTGGGAACAGGTAGTAACCCCTGTGCTCTCTGCTATGACTCGACGTACAACAAGGTCTACTGCGCGAACAGCGGCGACAGCAGCGTGACCGTGATAGACGGCGCGACCAATGGTATCGTGGTGACTATCCGGGTAGAAAGTAACCCGACTGCCTTCGCGTGGAATCCGGTCCAGAATCGCGTCTACGTTGCGAATTACCTGAGCTCCAGCATCTCGGTCTTGGCCGATTCGAGCGGCTTTGTCGACATGGAGGGAAGCTCCAAGCCTCAAGCTTCAAGCGTCAAGTCGTTGCCGACCATCGTCCGTGGGGTGCTCTTCCTGCCTTCCTCACTGCTAACTGCTAACTCCTCACTTCTCTCTGTGGATGGACGCAAGGTGCTGGACCTTCATCCCGGCGCGAATGACGTGAGCCGGTTGGCGCCGGGGGTGTATTTCGTACGCGAAGAGCCCCAAGCCGCAAGCCACAAGCCTCAAGCTATCCGCAAGGTCGTGGTGACGAGGTGAGAATGGCGGGGGTCGAGAGTAGGGAGTCGGGGGTAGAGAATGGATTGCGGCGCGGCAGTCCGCGGGAAAACGGGGACAGTCCCACGGAGCGCCTGCCAAACGTGCCCGGGGCACCGTAGAAACGAGCGGCGCGGTACAGTCCCCATTTTCCCGGGCACTCTGCCGAACAGCTCTCCGTATAGCTGAGCAGACTTACTGCCCCGCTGCTTGGGAGACTGCTGTGCGAGCTACTTCTCGAGCAATTCGCCGGACACTCTGCTGAGCAGTCCGCCGAACGACGGTCCCCGCTGCTCTCCGAGCAGCTCGCCGAGTTCCTCTCCGGATAGCCCGCCAAGTAGCTGACTGAATAGCAGACCAGGTAGCTCTCCGGATTCCTCACCGGACTGCCTGCGGAGCAACCTTCCGAACTACTTCCCAGACAGTTTGGAGAATGGCTCGCAGAATAGCCTGGGGGACGGGGTAGGGGAGATTCTGAAAGAGTGAATAGTGAATTGAGAATAGTGAAGTTAGGAGATTCTCGGGCCGGCTTCGCTGGTAACATATACGAAACTGGGCTCGTGCAGACCGCCCAAGACGCCGTGCAAGATAGTTCCCGCCGACCTGCGCCAGTTCGGCGTTCAGGTTCACTCGATCTCTCTATCCCTTGATCCCTTCTGCCTCGGTTGACTTATAGCGCTTTCCATATTATCACCTTCCCGTCTGACGGGCAGGTGCTGCCGGGGTATTCTGGGAGCGCTTGTTGGGTGGGATTCCGCCGCCGGAATTCAGTCGGCCGCGCGGGCGATCTCGTCGGCTTTGGCCACGAAGGCGCGCGCTTGTTCGAGTAGTTGCCGGAGCTCGTCCGGCTCGAATCTGACAAAGTCCTCGTAGTCGCCGCCCAGCCGCGAGTCGAACGCCCGGTCGAGCGCACGGGCGAGTTCGCGTGGGAATATGCCAGGCTTGACGAACTCCTGGTGAAACAGCGCCATGACGCCGGAGTGCTTTGAGGACTTCAGTCCTCTGGTCGTCAGCAGTGCAACGACCGAGTAGAACGTGCCGTAGTAGATGCGGCTCGACGCTTCCTCGGGGAATCCCTGCTTGAGCAGAAGCTCGGCCGCGTCCAGGGTGCGGTGAGCCCGCGACAGTCGATACTCGATAACGCGACGGGTCTCTTCTTTCATACCGCCACACCTTCTTCCAGCACGTTCTGGTAGAGCGGCGTCGCCCTGGTCAGCGGGTCCTCATATCGGGCTTGGGAGTAGATGATGGGCTGGAGCAGTACGTCGTACTCAAGGTTGATATCGAAGCAGACGTCGTAGATGGAATGCTTGGTCCGCCAGTCAAACTCGTCCCGCAACACGAGCAGAATGTCAATGTCTGACTCCCGATGGGAGTCGCCCCGGGCTTTGGAGCCGTAGAGAATCAGCTTGACCAGCCCGAAGTCCCGCGTGAGGATTTCCTTGAGCCGCATTACGGCTGCCGACTCGTTCGGTGTCAGGTGCGTTGTCGCGGTCATGTTGCTGCTACAGGTTACCGGAATCACGCAGAGTGTCAACGCCCGATCCGTTGCCCGGAAGCCGACATAGGAGCCACGAAAGCACGAAGGCCACGAAACTGATGGGTGCGAGGTGACAATGCTCCATTTCATATTTCGTGTCTTCGTGGTTTTCAATATCGGGTTTAGGGCCGATGACACGATTGGCGTCGGCGAATCGGACCCGGCCGCGTCCGTTGACTTATAGGGCTTCTCATATTAACATCTCTGCGTCTGACGGGTCGGTATGCCGGCCCGGAGGAATCAGAACCGAGGCAATTCCCCGGACCAGGGCCAGAGAAACGCCGAACGCCGAAGTACGAACGACGAACGGCAGACCTCCGAAGGCCTGAGTGCTGAGGGAACGCTTCATCTGAGACTAGTTAGCAGTTAGGAGTGAGCAGTTAGCAGTTCCATCTCCTAACTCCTAACGGCTAACTGCTAACTTAGAAGGATGACCATGAATGAGTCAGATGCTGTCCATGAGCACCGGCTGGGCGTTGTCGCCGTGTTCGTCGAGAACCGGCTCGATACCGCGCCCAGGGTGAACGAGATACTGAGCCAGTACGGCCGGATTCTTGTCGGCCGGATGGGCATCCCGTACCACGAACCGGTACAGCCACGGTCTGTCGGCGCGGGTCGGGTACAGTCACCGTTTTCGTCGAACGAAAGCGGTGACAGTCCCCGCGAACGCAACCTGTCCGTCATCGCCGTCATCGTTGACGGCTCGAATGATGAGATCGGCGCCATGACCGGAAGGCTGGGGGCGATTCCGGGCGTGAGCGTCAAAGCGGCGCTCCGCAGGAAAGAGGGCAATGCAGAGTGCAGACTGCAAAATGCAAAGGTCAAAATGGCAGAAGGACCGGAGGAAATGCGATGAGCACAGCTTCGAGGTCTGACGTAGTTGATTTCATCGACGACCGGAGGATTGAGGTGACGCTGGCGCAGGCGAAGCCCGAGCCGGCCCGCGTGCGCGAGGTCCTGGCGAAGTCGCTGTCGAAGAAGCGGCTGGAGCCGGAGGAGACTGCAGCCCTGCTTGCCATCAAGGACCCGGATCTGTGGCAGGAAGTATTCGCCGCTGCCCGGAAACTGAAGACCGACGTTTACGGCAACCGTATCGTCCTGTTCGCGCCGCTCTACGTCGGTGACAAGTGCATCAACAACTGCGCTTACTGCGGGTTCAAGTGCTCGAACCGCGACGTCGTCCGCAAGACGCTGACCGACGACGAGCTTCACTCCGAGCTGGTCGCGCTCGAAGGGCAAGGGCACAAGCGGCTGATTCTGGTCTGGGGCGAGCACCCGGACTACTCGGCCGAGGAGATGGCACGCATCGTGAAGATCGCCTACACGACCAAGGTGGACAAGGGCGAAATCCGGCGCGTGAACATCAACGCCGCGCCGCTCGATGTCGAGGGCTACCGGACAATGAAGGCGGTCGGTATCGGCACTTACCAGGTCTTCCAGGAGACGTACCATCACCCGACCTATCGCGCGGTGCACCCCGAGAACACGCGCAAGGGCGACTATGTCTGGCGACTCACGTCGCACGACCGGGCGATGGAAGGCGGCGTGGACGACGTGGGCATCGGTGCTTTGTTCGGGCTCTACGACTGGCGGTTCGAGGTTATGGGGCTGCTCTTCCACACCATCCACCTCGAGGAGCGCTGGGGCGTCGGGCCGCACACCATCAGCTTCCCGCGCGTGAACGTGGCATCGAACGTCGATATTGACCGTTCGCACTTCGTCTCGGATGAGGACTTCAAGAAGGTGATTGCGGTGCTGCGTTTGAGCGTGCCCTACACCGGCATGATTCTCACTGCGCGCGAGACGCCGGAAATGCGGCGCGAATGCCTGCAGCTCGGGGTATCACAGATTGACGCGGGCTCGCGCATCGAGCTTGGCGCGTACCAGGAGTGCCGCGGCGAGGAGTGTCAGCAGCTCGAGCGCGAGCAGTTTGAGCTCCACGATACGCGGTCGCTTGACGCGGTGGTCCATGAGCTGATTCAGGACGGCTACATTCCGAGCTGGTGTACCTCCTGCTACCGGCTCGGCCGCACCGGCGAGCACTTCATGGAGTTCTCCATTCCCGGTTTCATCAAACGCTACTGCACGCCCAACGCCCTGACCACGCTGGCCGAGTACCTGACCGACTACGCGTCGGAGGAGACGAAGCGCGCCGGCTTCACCCTGATTGAGAGAGAAGTGGCGCAGATACCTGACGAGAAGAGGCGCGAGCAGGTGCAGGCCCGGATCGAGAAGATAAGGACAACCGATGAGCGAGACCTGTACTTCTGAGCATCGAATGCCGGACCGGAGATTGAACCACAAAGACACCAAGGCACCAAGAGGAGTTCGGACGGACCTGTCGGGTTCGAGGATAACTTTGTGTCTTTGTGCCTTAGTGGTCAATCCTCTTTCCGTCCTTGTACTGCATGAAGCCGGGTGCGTGTGATCATGGAACGAACACCGAAGTCAATGCGGCTGCATATCGGGATATTCGGCCGGCGCAATGTGGGCAAGTCGTCGCTGCTCAACGCCCTGACGCGCCAGCAGGTTTCGATAGTGTCCGATGTTGCCGGTACGACTACCGACCCGGTCGAGAAACCGATGGAACTGCTGCCGCTCGGCCCGGTGCTTTTCATCGACACCGCAGGTGTGGACGACGTCGGTGCACTCGGCGCGGAGCGCGTTGCCAAGACGCGCAAGGCTCTTGACCGTACCGACCTCGGCATCATCGTGGCCGATTCCGGTGAGTGGGGCGGATTCGAGGAAGGCATTGCGGCCGAGCTTGGAAAGCGGAATGTGCCGGTGCTCGTCGTGTTCAACAAGAGCGACCTCGGTCGGCCTGCGCCGGAACTGGAGTCGCGGCTGCGGGGACAGGGCATTCGTTCGGTGCAGGCCGCAGTCGGCCGCGGCGAGGGCGTGCCGGCCGTGCGCGACTCCCTGATTGCCGCAGCGCCCGACGATTTCCTGGCGCCCGACCCGATTATTGGCGATCTGCTGCCCGAGGGCGGGCTGGCGGTGCTGGTCGTGCCGATTGACAAAGAAGCGCCCAAGGGCCGCATTATCCTGCCGCAGGTACAGACCATCCGCGACCTGCTCGACCACAGCCAGATGTCGCTTGTTGTGCGCGAGCACGAACTAAAGGCCGCCCTGGCGCGGTTGGGCCGCAAGCCCGACATCGTCGTCACCGACTCGCAGGCGTTCGCCAAGGTCGCGGAGGACACGCCGCCGGACGTGAAGCTCACTTCGTTCTCAATACTCTTTGCGCGGTTCAAGGGTGAGTTGACCGAGATGGTACGCGGAGCCACCGCGATCGGCCGACTGAAGCCCGGTGACCGCGTGCTCGTAGCGGAGAGTTGTACACACCACCCGATTGAAGACGACATCGGCCGGGTGAAGATACCCCGCTGGCTGACCCAGTTCGTCGGCGGCAAGCTGGAGTTTGTTACGCACCAGGGGCACGACTTCCCCGAAGACCTTTCCTCGTACCGGCTTGTCATTCACTGCGGCGCGTGCATGACCAACCGGCGGGCCGTGCTCAACCGGGTGGCCAGGTGCCGCGACGCGCGCGTACCCATCACTAACTACGGACTGACCATTGCCTACTCGCTCGGCATCTTCGAGCGGGCGTTGGAGCCGTTCCCGGAGGCGTTGGAGGCATTCCGTAGGGAGAAGGGAGAAAGGGAGTGAGGGAGGAGTGTGAGAAGATGTCAACGAAGAAAGGAATGAGCCGTGGGCGAGTTTGATCCCTGGGAAGGCGGCTGACCGGGAATGCAGGCCGCGGGCGCGGTCATGAGGTTGCTGCAGGGAAAACGGGGACTGTCCCGCGCCGAGTCGGACGGAGGCGCTCGGGGGGACTGTCCCCAGTTTTCCCGCGACGAGATACTGACCTGGCTCAAGGAAGAGGAAGAATGGAAGCTCGCCTTCCTGTGGCAGGAAGCCGACAGCGTGCGCAAGGAGCACGTCGGCGACGAGGTTCACCTGCGCGGGCTGATCGAGCTGTCGAGCTACTGCCGGCGGGACTGTCACTACTGCGGCATCCGCGGCAGCCGGAAGATAGAACGCTACCGAATGACCGAGGACGAGGTGATGGAGTGCGTGCGAACCGCGCAGAAGCTCGAATACGGCACGGTCGTGCTCCAGTCAGGAGAGGACCTCGGCTTGACGAGCGAGTTCATCACCAACCTCGTTCGGCGCATCAAGACCGAGACACCATTAGCTGTCACGCTGGCATTGGGCGAACGGAGCCGCGACGAGCTCGCGCGCTGGCGCGAGGCCGGGGCGGACCGGTACCTGCTGAAGCATGAGACTTCCGACCCGGCGCTCTTCCGCCGAATTCACCCGCTGGCGCGGGACATGACCGAATCGGCTGCCGATTCGGATCGTGTCCCAAGCCGGACCCCCAACGAGCGGGTCGAGCTTCTCAGGCAGATGCGGGAACTTGGCTACGAGATTGGTTCGGGCGTGATGGTCGGCATCCCGGGGCAGACCTACGAGTCGCTGGCCGACGATATCATGCTCTTCCGCGACCTCGACCTCGAGATGATCGGCTGCGGTCCGTTCGTACCGCATCCTGATACCCCTCTAGGGCAAATGACGAATGACGAATCGCGAATGACGAATGGCCGGGCACAGGTCCCTGCAACCGGCACGATGACGACGAAGGTGGTGGCACTGACGCGGCTCGTCTGCCCGGACGCGAACATCCCTTCGACGACGGCGCTGGCCACAGTCAATCGCGAGCACGGACGCGAGATGGGGCTGGAGCGTGGGGCCAACGTCTGGATGCCGAACCTGACTCCGCTGAAGTATCGCGCCCTGTATGAGATCTACCCGGGCAAGTCCAAGGTCATCGATACCGCCAAGGAATTCCACAAGAACCTGTTGGCTACTCTCGAGCGCATCGGCCGCGTTCCGGGCAAAGGGCCGGGCGGGCGCAGGAGATAGGGTCCTGGGGTTCTGGTGGTTCTTGGGTTCTGGCCGGCATTTGATTCCTCTTCGGTCACTCTGAGTTCTGGTTTCTGCATTCTGACGTCCGGGTTGTCCGGGCTGATGGCTGATTCCTTGACCGCCGCCTGCGCACCTCCTATACTGGCCTTGCATGCCTGAGATGAGCGAATCTCGCCCGGTTCAACGAGAGAGCCGAGTCTGGTTGTTCGTCGCCCTCACGCTCACTCTTCTCATTCGCCTCTGGTTCATTCTCGGTATGCGCGGGCAGCCGTTCTCAACCATCGGTCCGCAGATGCTCGACTCATATTACTACCACCGTTGGGCAACTGACATCCTCCACGGCGGCTTCTGGGGAACCGGCGTCTTCTTCCTCCGTCCGCTCTATCCGTACTTCCTTGCCCTGATCTACGCGGTCTTCGGTCAGCACACCATTGCCGTCCAGCTCGTTCAGGCGGTGCTCGCAACTGCCTCGTGCTTACTGCTGTACGATACGACCCGTCGGATGTTTGGAGAAAAGCCGGCAGTCTTCGCATCAATCGGTTTCGCCCTGAGCGGCGTCCTTGTGTTCTACACCGGGACGCTGCTCTACGTCGAGGTTACGGTGCTGCTGAGCCTGCTGTTCCTGTGGCTGATTCTCGTGGCCGGGAACCGCATGCGGCTGTGGATCCTGGCCGGGATCTGTTTCGGGTTACTGGTCATCTGCCGGCCGGAACTGCTGTTATTACTACCGTTCGTTCTGATGTGGTTCTGGCCAAGGGGAAACGACGAACGCCGAACGTCAAGGGTCAAACCCTCACGGCTAACGGCGATGGCGGTTGTGGCGATTGCCGTGATAGCTATCGTGCCCATCCGCAACCTCATCGTCGCGCACGACCCGGTGCTGTTCACGGCTCACTCGGGGATCAACTTCTACTATGGGAACAACCCGTCGGCGGACGGTACATGGCAGCCGACGCGGGAGTTGGAGAAGAGCGGCGGTTTTTCGCTGGAGCGCCTTGCGCAGACGAGCCGCACCATCGGCGGGAGGCAGGTGAAGGCGTCCGAAGCTTCCTCCTACTGGATGCGGCAGGGGTTGGGGTTCATCACCCACCAGCCCGGTGCGTATCTCAGGCTGCTCGGTCGGAAGCTGCTCCTCTTCCTGAGCGACTACGAGGTGCCAAATGACTACTACCCCGAGACAGCCCGGGCCGCGTCACTGCCGCTCAGACTGGCCTTTGTGAATTTCGGGATTGCGCTCGGGCTTGGACTGCTGGGCATGGTGTGGGCCTGGCCAAAACGCGGGCAGGCATTGCCAGCCTACCTGTTTGTCGCTGCCTACGCTGCCTCGGCCCTGCTTTTCTACGTGCTGTCGCGTCTGCGCGCGCCGGTCATTCCTTTCCTCCTGATGTTTGCCGGGTTTGGCCTGGGCGAGCTTATCGACACGGTGAGAGGGCGTCGCATCGGACGAGCCAGCGTCGGCATGGCCCTCGTGGTAGTGGTATGTGCTGTTTCCGCCATGATCCCGGTTGACCGCAAGAGCTACTCGGCTCAGGCCTGGACCCAGACAGGCAACATCTATCTTGAGCGGGAGGAGTCCGGCAAGGCAGTCGGGGCGTTCAACCGGGCACTTGTCGCACTGCCGTCCTACAACTACGCCCGTTACTCGCTCGTGCTCGCCCTGGCCGGCGCCGGGCAGGCATCGGACGCGGAGACCGAAGCACGCAAGATCGAGCGGGCGACCGCGGGATCGAATGACCGCAAGACGCTCCTGAGTCTCGCCATGGCCCGGATCGCCATCGCGAATGCCATCAGCACAGCGGACCCGGCGTGGCGACCGGCGCGGCGGCTCGCTGATGCCTGGGTTGCGGTCGCGGATGGAAAGCACGCCAGAGCCGAGTCGCTCTACCGCTCGTCGCTGGCACAGGACTCGAGCGATTTCGAGGCCAGTTTCCTGCTTGGAATGGTCTACGTGAGGATGGGCCGTCTTGACGCGGCGCGCCAGTGGCTTGTCCATGCCGCTGCGCTCGAGCCGACCAACGATGCCGTTCTTATTGCCCTGAGGTCGGTCGAGTCCCGGCTGCGGCGCTGACCCCGGCGTGCCCTGAGAGCGCACATCGCGCATGCGCTACAGCCCGCCATTTTCCCGCACCGCTTCGCTCCGGCCGGCGTCTAACCCAGGTCGGAAAGAAGGTGAGAGCGATGAAGAACAGGAAGAACCGAAGAATGGAAGGCAAAGAGTGCGCCGCTGAGGAGAAGCAGGAGCAGGCGTGCTGCCGGAGGGTCAGCTACTGCAACTGCTGCGGCTGCTACGACTACGACTACTGCTGCTAGCTGTGACACCCGAACGTTTCAACAGGGCCTGTCCGAGGCCCTGTTTTGAGTTTTCAGACCGGGAGGGTGTGAAACGCAGCTTGCCGGCCCAAGTCGGCATCGTAGACCTGCGGACAGAAGCGGGCGACTAAGCAGCAATCGAGGTCGTAGGGTCGAGCTTTGAGGGATGCTGACAGCTCGGGTGCTTGCCTGTTCTAGACTGCCAGTACTTGCGTGAGGTCCACAATAGCGGGAGTGCCCCCTCGCGCTATTACGTCTTCGGCCAGGCCCGAGGAGAGACGACGGGCAGGCCGGTCCGTCCGGGGTATGCTTGACCCGATTATTGAATCACGCAATTCCGACCGGTTGACATTCGGCCGGCTGGTTCTAGAATCCAATCATGGGCGAGCCGTTCCGGCCTTGTTGCACGCGGATTCAGGCAGAAGTCTGTCGCCTGCAGCGTGCTTGTGCAGCCCGACTTCGGGCGAGCGAGAAATCGTCAAAGGAGTGTTGACGTGACCGAGAAAGTCAGACCTGTATCTGCGAAGCCGCCTGCAGTCCGTCAATCGCGGCGGCATAGTCCGTGGCCGATAGTCATCGTCGCGGCCCTCCCGATTCTCAGCGTGCTCCTTCGTCTGCCAATGTGGGTTACCCTGGCGGTGCTGGTAACCGGAACTGTACTGCTTGCTTTCAGTCCCCACCTCCGTGAAAGACGCGTCAGTGACCCGAAGAAAGCCTGGCTGCAACTGATGGCCTATTTCACGCGGCTCCAGTCCGTCTATGCCGCGCTCAGGGAGTCGCCGGCCGACGCGGCCGCGCTCGAGCGGTTCGCCAAACTCCAGACTGAGTGCAGGGCGCTGCTCGCCAGCCGGCCGGACTCAGCCTGGGGCAAGGACGCCGGCTATGCCGCGAAGGTCAGGCAGGAGATTGCCGACATGTTGGTAGCGGTCGAGGACCAGGCCGAAGGCCCGGCGCCGGCGCCCAGCCGGCAGGTGGAGCGACTCGCGGAACTGAAGCGGCACGGCCCGATGACCGAGCCCGAATTCCACAAGCTGACCGAGGAACTGGATATCCTGGCTGAAGACACGGCGAACCGCGTACTGGAAACGGTGGCCGGGTACCAGCTTCAGTACCGGCAGAAAGCCGTCACTGAGGAGAATTTCCACGCTGCCCTGTGGGGCCTTCTGGACAATCTTGACCACGGCGACAGCATGGCTGAACCACGGCCCGCGGCTGCGAGGTCCCTGCCGCCGGTTGCCGCCGAGGCAGGACGTCCGGCCGGTTCGCTGACTGAGTCCTGACTCCTTGTCGGTCCGGCTCGACGCCGGATAGCCGCTACGCACGATACCGGCTTGGGTTAGCAGCCGGCCGCCCTCAGCCGACGTTCAGCAGAGCATCCACTCCTGCCAGACCCTCGGAGTAACGGTCGGCGCGAGGGTCCGGCTTGCGGACAAGGATGGACCGGATGCCGCAGGCCTCTGCTCCAAGTATATCGACTTCCATGTTGTCACCAATCATCCAGACCGCAGTGCCCGGCGGCAACTGCTCTCTTGCCCTGCGAAAGGCCTCAGGATTAGGTTTCTCAAAGCCGCTGAGTGCCGAGCAGTGAACGGTTCTGATTCGTTCGGCGAGTTCGAGGTCACGGACAAGGTCAGCCAACTCGGGGACGTGGTTGGAGAGTATCTGGTGCGACCATCCTTGTTCGGCCAGACGGGCAAGGGTCGGCAGTACGTCGTCGTACAAGTGCCAGGCGGATCTATCCAGGAACCTGGCTCGGACCTGCGTGGCCAATTCGCGGGCGCGCGTTTCGTCGATACCGACAGCCTTGAATGCCCGCTCGAAAACCGGGGTGAACCGCGCCCACCATTCATCAGCCGACTTGATGTCGGTGTGGGGAAGAGACGGAGTGTGCCAGGGGAATCCGGTCTCTAGATACGGCCGGATAGCCTCGCGGGTCACCGTTGTGTGTGGGAACGCGGAGCGCAGCACCTCGAGGAGAGTGGCACTCCACATGCCGTCGCGATACGCCAGGGTGCCGTCGAAGTCCCAGAGAATGACCTTCACGCTGCGCCCGTGTCGCCGTCCGTAGAACGGAGCTGGCCGTCGGGCGTCAGCCCGAGGTCGCAGGCCTGTTGCCGAGGAGCGGCGACACGCTCGCGGC
>CAZAKP010000054.1:0-16494 GCA_964485845.1 uncultured bacterium
TCGGACAAGAGCCCGGTCGGCACGTTCCAGAAGGCAACGGTGAAGGAAGCCGAGCAGGCGATGAAGGCCGCGCTCAAGGCGTTCGCGACGTGGCGCTATATGCCTGCCATCGAGCGGGCCGGCATCGTGCTGCGCGCGTCGCGGATGATGAAGCAGCGCCGGTTCGAGTTCGACGCCGCGATGGTGCTTGAGGAGGGTAAGAACTGGCTCGAGGCGGACGCGGACTTTGCCGAGGCCGTGGACTTCCTTGAGTTCTATGCCCGAGAGGCCATTCGCTACGACCAGCCTGCGGGTGTGACACCCTACCCGGGGGAGAGCCAGGAACTTCGTTACATCCCGCTCGGAGCGGGCATCGTGATTCCGCCGTGGAACTTCCCCTGCGCCATCATGGCCGGGATGACGACTGCGGCCATGGTCACGGGCAATACGGTGGTGCTGAAGCCGTCGTCCGACGCGCCGTTGCTGGCAGCGCTCTTCGTGGACGTGTTGGAGAAGGCCGGCATGCCCGCGGGTGTCGTGAACCTCCTGACCGGGCCGGGCAGCGCGGTCGGGGACTATCTGGTCGAGCACCCGAAGACGCGCTTCATCTCTTTCACGGGCTCCAAGGCCGTGGGTCTCGGCATCATCGAGAAGGCGGCCAGGACTCAGAAGGGCCAGATTTGGATCAAGCGGGTCGTGGCTGAGATGGGTGGAAAGGATTGCATCGTCGTCGATTCTGAGGCGGACGTGGCCGACGCGGTTGAAGGCGTGGCCATCGGTGCGTTCGGGTTCCAGGGACAGAAATGCTCGGCCTGCTCGCGGGCCATCGTCGACGCGAAGGTCTACGACGAGTTCGTGAAGCTGCTCGTCGAGCGGGTGAAGAAGATAACGGTCGGGCCCGTCGCGGACCGCGCGAACTGGATGGGCCCCGTCATCAATGAGCGGGCGTACAATTCGCACCTGGAGTACATCAAGGTCGGTAAGGAAGAAGGGAAGCTGGTCGTAGGTGGCAAGCCCGGACCTGAGGGCGGCTGGTTCATCCAGCCTACGGTGTTCATCGACATCCCGCGGAACTCGCGGCTCGCCCAGGAAGAAGTATTCGGGCCGGTGCTTGCCGTCATCAAGGCGCGGAACTACTCCGATGCGCTGGCGATTGCCAACGGCACCGAGTACGGCCTGACCGGGGCGGTCTACTCGCGGAATCGGGAGAAGATCTACCGGGCCAAGCGCGAGTTCATGGTCGGTAACATGTACATCAACCGGAAGTGCACTGGGGCGCTCGTTGACGTGCAGCCGTTCGGCGGCTTCAACATGTCCGGCACCGACTCCAAGGCCGGCGGCAGGGACTACCTGCTGCTCTTCCTGCAGGCGAAGTCAATGACGGAGAGGTTTTAGGAATAGGACCTATTGGACCTATAGGACCTATGGAGAAAACAATGCCGAATAGAAAGCGCGTTATCATCGTCGGTGCGGTCGGGATGGACTATCACGTATTCAACGTCTACTTCCGTGACAACCCGGAGTACGAAGTCGTGGCGTTCACGATGGCCAAGGAACAGAACCTCGGTACGACCGGCGGCCTGCGGCCGTACCCAGCGAGCCTTGCGGGCAAGCTGTACCCGAATGGAATCCCGACCCGGTACGAACACGAGCTGCCCAGTCTGATAGAGGAACTGAAGGCGGAAGAGGTCGTCTTCGCCTACTCGGACGTGTCCCACAACTACCTGATGAACCTCGCGTCGCAGGTGCTGGTGGCCGGGGCGAACTGGCGGCTCCTGTCACCTCGGTTCCTGCAGATACAGGCACACAAGCCGGTCGCCGCGGTCTGCGCGGTTCGCACCGGGTGCGGCAAGTCGCAGACCTCGCGTCGTGTGTACGAGATCATCAAGAACAAAGGCCTCAAGGTTGTGGCGATACGCGAGCCGATGCCCTATGGCGACCTCGAAAAGCAGGTCTGGCAACGGTTCGCCACCTACCAGGACCTCGACGACCAGAAGGCGACCATCGAAGAGCGCGAGGAGTACGAGCCGTACATCGACTGCGGGATGGTCATCTATGCCGGGTGCGACTACGCCGAGATCCTGAAGCACGCTGAGGCCGAGGCCGACGTCATCGTCTGGGACGGCGGCAACAACGAAATCGCCTTCTACAAGCCCGACCTGCTCGTCACGATCGTGGACCCGCTCCGGCCCGGGCACGAACTCCGCTACCATCCGGGCGAGGTGAATCTCAGGTCGGCCGACGCCGTCGTCATCAACAAAGAGGACACGGCCAGGTCGAACGATATCGAGAAGGTGCGAGCGAACGTGAAGGCGGCGAACCCGAACGCGGTCATCATCGATGCCGACTCGCCGCTCACGGTGGCCGACCCGGCCGCGGTCAAGGGCAAGCGCGTGCTCGTGGTCGAGGACGGGCCGACCGTGACGCACGGGGGCATGGGCTATGGCGCGGGCAAGATTGCCGCGCAGCAGTTCGGGGCTAAGGAAATGGTAAACCCGCGGCCCTTCGCCGTCGGGTCCCTTGCCAGGACGTTCGAGGAATTCAAACACCTCCAGAACGTACTACCTGCCATGGGCTACTCGGCCGAGCAGCTCAAGGAACTCGAGGATACCATCAACAAGGCCGACTGTGATGTGGTGCTGTCCGGCACGCCGATTGACCTGACGCGCATCATCAAGGTGAACAAGCCGGTCGTGCGCGTGAGCTACGAGTTGAAGGAGAAGTCGAAGCCGGACCTCGAAGAGTTGCTGACCGCAATGCTCAAGCGAAAGGGACTGCTGAAGTAACGGCAGCCCGGCGGTTAACCCGCCAACTATGGAAACCAGCGCCGGAGAAGACAGTACGCTCCGGCGCTGGCGCATTACGCTGACAGTCGCCGCCTGGCTGCTCATTACGCAGTCGGGGCTGGCGATACTCAGCGGCCTCATTGGCATCGCTCTCGCCCCAATCGCCGACCCGGGCGCGATGCTTGCCCAGCTCGGCCCCTACGTCGACCGCTCAAGCGTCGCCCTGTTCGAGACGCTCATGCGGCAGGCCGCGTCCCTCAATCGAATCCAGACCGTCGGCAGCCTCGTCCTTTTGGCTGGTTCGATCGGGCTGCTCCTGCGGAGGAAGTGGGGCTGGTACACGGTGATTGTGGTCCACGTCGCCGCCACGGCGGCAGTGTTCATCTGGGTAATGCCGATGTTTGAGAACCTGTATCGAGCGCTCGACCCGAACAGCGCCGGAGCGATGTCGCTGGCAATGACCATCCTGGCGGCACTAGCCCCGGCCGTCGTGGTTGCGTTCCTGCTGTTACGTCCGGTTGTCAGTCAGTTCGAGAAGAAAGGGGCCCAGGATTCGAGGATTCCCGGAGTCCAGTGAAGGACCAGAACTAGAATCCTGTGCCCTTGGCCCCTCGACCCCTACTCTGAGATCCGAAGAACCTTCGCCCCGCGAATCCTGCGCTGCTTCAGTTCGAGCAGCGCCTGATTCGCATCTTCGAGCCGGTACTCCTGCACTTCAGGTTTAATTGGGATCTGCCCGGCCAGTGCGAGGAACTCGCTGACGTCCTTGCGCGTGACATTGGCTGCGCTCTTCACTTCCTTTTCCATCCACAGGTGCTTGGCGTAGTCAAGACCCAGCAGCGCCTGCTTGTCGGCTTCCTCTTTTCGAATCGCGTTGATGACCAGTCTGCCTCCCGCCTTCAGTCGTTCTAGCGCAGCCAAGACAGGGCTCCAGACCGGCGTCGTGTCGATGATTGCGTCCAGTAGTTCCGGCGGCCGGTCATTAGTGTCTCCAGCCCACGTCGCTCCCAGTTCGCGGGCAAAGGCCTGCTCTTCCCCGCTGCGGGCGAAAACATAAACGCGCGTCTTCGGGTACTGAAACAGGACGGTCTTGAGCACCAGATGGCCAGATGCCCCGAAGCCGGTCAGGCCGAGACTTGGCGATTGGCGACTGGCGACTAGCGATTCGATGCCGGAGAGGCGAAGCGAGCGATATCCGACCGCGCCCGCACATAGCAGCGGGGCGGCTTCGGCATCGGAGAACGCGGCCGGTATCGGGAACGCGAACGCCTCGGGGACGGCCATGTACTCAGCGTACCCGCCGTTGGCGTCGCGGCCCGTGGCTTGAAAGTCAGGGCAAAGGTTCTCCTGCCCGCTAAGGCAAGACTCGCACTTACCACAGGCAGAGTAGATCCACGCCACGCCCACGCGGTCACCAGAAGAAAATGGGGACTGTACCGGCGAGCGTCCGACGCGAGCCACCGTGGGACTGTCCCCATTTTCGTCCAACGAGACAGTCCCCGTTTTCACTACCGTGCCGATAACCTGGTGTCCGGGTATCACCGGCAGCTTCGGCGGCGGCGTGCGTCCCTCGATTACGTCGAGTTCGGTGTGGCAGACACCACAGGCCGAGACTTTGATGAGTACCTCTCCCGCTCGCGGCACCGGCTGCGGCACGTCGCGGAGTTCGAGCGGCGTCTCTTCCAAGCGTCCCGTGCGGGCAATGACCATCGTCTTCATGGGTCGCTCAAGCCTAGGCAGAAGCAGCATCATTTTCAAGTCGGCCCGCGCGCATCCTTGACTTTCCCTCGATTTATGGCATATTGGAGTGGGAATGGTACGCCTCCCGGAAATTGAATATCGCATCCTTGCCGCGCTCGAAGCGGGCAAGGCGCTTGCGGTCGCGGAAATCGTGAGTCAGACGGGAGCCGACCAGTCGCTCGTGATGGCGGGCGCGACGCTGCTCGCCCAGCGGGGGCTCGTAACGATTGCCGAGGAGTCGCAGGACGAGTTCAGCCTGACCGACGACGGCAAAAGAGCCGCAGCCGGGTTCCCCGAGCGCAAGGCGCTCGCCGTGCTCAAAGCGGCGGGCGGCGCTGCCAATCTGTCGGAGCTCCCCAAGCTCTTGGACAAGGACGATGTCCGCGCCGAGATAAAGTGGCTGACGCGCAAGGGATGGTGCACGCGCGATGCCGGTGTGCTGGCTGTGAGTGCAGCCGGTGAGGCCGCGCTCGCGGCGAAGGGAGCTGATGAGTCCCTCGTGGAGAAGCTCGCGGAAATGGGACAGGCCACTGAATCCGAACTGGCAGACGCGGGCCTCGACGTGAAGACGGCGCTCGATCTGCTCAAGGGCAGAAACGAGCTGCTGAAGCGCAAGAAGCGCGTGAGCCGAAAGTTGTCGCTGACCGAGGCCGGCTTGATACTCAAAGCCGGTGGTATCGAGCCGGCGGTCGAGGTGAACCAATTGACGCCGGAGATACTCGCCGGCGGCAGGTGGCGGGACGTCGTTTTCAGGAAGTACGACCCCGGCCTCGCGACTGCGCCGAAGTACCCTGGCAAGGAGCACCCGCTGCAGCGCGTGATCCAGGAGATCCGTCGCGCGTTCTTCGAAATGGGCTTCGAAGAAGTAACGTCGCCGATGGTTGACACGGCGTTCTGGGTCTTCGACGCCCTGTACCAGCCGCAGGACCATCCAGCACGCGAAATGCAGGACACGTTCTACGTGGCCGAGCCGAAGCACGGCCAACTACCTGACGAAAAGCTGGTGCGGGCGGTCTGCCGGACGCACGAGAACGGCGGCGACACCGGTTCCACCGGCTGGCGGTACAAGTGGGACATTGAGAAGGCGCGGCAACTGGTGCTGCGCACGCATACGACCTCGGCTTCCATCCGCGCGCTCGCGGCCAACCCCAAGCCGCCGCGAAAGCTCTTCTGCATCGGCAAGACCTTTCGGCGTGAGGCGACCGACCAGACACACCAATCGGAGTTTATGCAGATTGACGGCATCATCATTGACGAGCAGGCAACGCTCGCGACCCTGTTCGGCACGCTTGAGGCGTTTTATAAGAAGATGGGCGCTGAGGAAGTGCGGTTCCGACCATCATTCTTCCCCTATACCGAACCCAGCGCCGAAGCCTTCGCCAAGATGGGGAAGCTCGGCTGGGTCGAGATGTGCGGGTCAGGCGTGTTCCGGCCCGAGGTGACGCGGCCGCTCGGGTGCACGGCGCCGGTACTGGCGTGGGGCGGTGGGGTAGAACGCATCGCCATGCTGCGCTACGGGCTCGAAGACATCCGCAAGCTCTACATGGCGGATATTGACTGGCTTCGAAACGCGAGGTTGAGCGGATGAGGAGAATTCAGAGTCCAGAATCCAGAGTCCTGAATTCAGAGGTTCAGGATTCCGGAATTCTGCATTCTGCATTCTGCGTTCTGGATTCCGGATTGTCCGGCTCGGAGGATACGTGCCTGTAGTCAGCGTCGCGACGGCGACGCTCAAGCGGCTCATCGGCAAAAGCCTGAGCCGGGACGAACTCGTCGCCGCGCTCGAGCAACTGGGCAACAACGTCGAAGGTACCGCGAGCGTCACGGCGTTCCGCTGCGACAAGTGCGGGCACGTGACCGAGGTACTGGAGCGCGTCGACTTCAACGGCGAGTGCGAATGGTGCGGCAGCAAGGCCTTGGTCGAAACGGGGTCGTCGGAAGTCATCCGCATCAGTCTGCTCCCGGTCCGACCGGACATGTTCGATGCGGCCGGGTTGGCGCGCGCGCTGCGCGGCTATCTCGGCATCGAGACCGGCCTGCCCAGATACCGCGTCGAGCCATCCGGTTTCAAGGTCACCGTGCAGCCGGGGCTGGAGAGCATCCGGCCTTACCTGGTTGCATGCGTGGTCCGCGGACTCGTGATGGACGACGAGAACGTGAAGACGGTGATGAAGATGCAGGAGAATCTGCACTGGGCGCTCGGCCGTAACCGGCGGCGTGCATCCATCGGCGTCTATGACCTCGATACGATTGAGCCCGACTTCGAGTACTCCGCTGTCGCTCCCGACGGCGTCAGGTTCGTGCCTCTGTTCGGCATGCCGGAGGGGATGGTGGAGGCGACGCCGAAGGAGATACTGGAGAAACACCCGAAGGGCGCCGGGTACAGGCATCTGCTGGAGAAGTTCGACAAGTACCCGCTGCTCTGCGACGCGAACGGCAAGGTGCTTTCGATGCCGCCGATCATCAACAGCGAGGATACGCGGGTGACGCCGAAAACCCGCAACCTGTTTATCGACGTAACCGGGCCGGACAAGAACGCGATTGAGAAGACGATTGCAGTCATCGCCTGCGGTCTCGCCGACCTTGGAGCGAAGGTCGAGACCATGCAGGTCGTCTACCCGGACGGAACGAAGGAGACGACGCCGAAGCTGAAGCCGGAGATGCGCACCATCGACCCGAAGGCGGCCGAACGTCTAGTCGGCGTCGAGGTCGCGGACATGCCGAAGGTGCTCGAACGGATGCGCTACGGCGCGAAGACCGAAGCCGGCAATCTCGCGCTGGAGATTCCCGCCTACCGCGCCGACATCATGCATGAGTACGACATCTTCGAGGACGTCGCCATCGGCTACGGGTACCGCAACATCAAGCCGCGGCTCGTCCCGAGCATGACCGTCGGCAGTCACCAGCCAATTGAGGAGCTTTCAACAACTGCCCGGCGCGTGATGACCGGGCTCGGCTTTCTCGAGATTATGACACCGGCATTGACCAATGTTGCGGAGCACTACGAGAAGCTGGGGCTGCCGGTGGCAGAGCGCTACGTGGGGCTCGAGAACCCGATAAGCGTCGAGCAGACCATGGCGCGCGAGCAACTCATCACCGGGCTCCTGAGCACGCTCCGCGTCAATACGACACGCGAGATGCCGCAGCAGGTATTCGAATCCGGGGACTGTTTCGAGCTGTCAGATGAAATGGAGACGGGCGTACGCACGCGACGGAAACTCGCCGCCGCGTTGGCAGGGCCGCGGGTCGGTTACACCGACGCGAAGCAGGTGCTCGACGCGCTGGCGCGCGAGTTGAGCCATCCGATGCCGCCTGTACCGGGCGCATCGAACGGCCGGGACCTGCGGTTCGAGCCGTTTGAAAGCCCCACGTTCATACCCGGCCGCTGTGCCCGCATCTTGATTCGAGCCGGGAACAGCCAGGTCGTTTGGGGGATGTTGGGAGAGGTCCACCCGGCAGTGCTGGAATCGTTCGGCATCGGCCAGCCGACAGCCCTGCTGGAGGTCGACCTCGGCGTCCTGCTCTAAGGAGGAAATATGGCACGGTGTCCACATTGTGGTGAATCGATGGCGGATGGGCAGGAGCAATGCTACGCCTGCGGCCAGCATGTCCGCACGCGGCGCGGCTACCGGCATGAGCGTCACATCAACCCGCTCGTATACGTTGGCGCCGGTCTGATTGTGGT
Organism: uncultured bacterium; assembly: GCA_964485845.1. GTDB lineage: Bacteria > Hydrothermota > Tepidihabitantia > Tepidihabitantales > Tepidihabitantaceae > UBA2258. The sequence continues at coordinate 8,191 of CAZAKP010000054.1, forward strand.
CCTGGTACTCGGCGCGTTACTGCTGATGCGCAACAACACTGCCCGGAAGCAGGCGGCGGCTGCCGCCGAGGTGGAGGCGCAGCGGGTCCAGGATTCCACCCGCCGCGCCACACATCAGTGGCAGGAGATGGTGCAGGCCGCACAGAACGATCCCGAAGCGCAAGCACTCACGGCGGAACTTGACGATATCGACTCCCGGTTTGAGTCGGTTCGCATGCGGGTGGCATCGCACCCGAGCCCGCCGCAGGAGAGCATCATCAGTCAACATGAGGCCGAGCTTGCCCGGCTGCGCGAGTCCATCGTCTTCCTCGTTTCTGCCGAGGAGGGCGAGAAACAGGCGCAGCGGGACAGCATCGAGGCGGGGAAGCAGCGACTGGAGGACCTGACCAGGCAACTGGGTACGACCCCGTGAGGCGAACCTCCGGCCACGCGGAGCAGGCCGTTCCCGGAAAGTAGACCAATGGCTAGGTGCCCACATTGCGGAGAGACCATGGCCGAGGGCCAGACGGTCTGTTTCGCCTGCGGCCAGCACGTACGCGAGCGGGCCCACCGTCGGATTCTGCCGCATAACCCGCTGGTCTTCGTCTTCGCCGCTGTGCTGGTCGTCGGCGCGGTCGTCGGGATGATAGTCATCGCCTCCGTCCGGTCGCGGCGGGCGACGAACGAAGCCCGCACGGCCGAACGGGCGCGGGTCGAGGAAGCGGCCCGAGCCGAGGTCCAGGCGAAGCGCGATTCAACGCGGGCCGCTGCCAGGGACGGTGCGGCCGCCGCGCTCGTTGCCGAGGTCAACGATCTCGAGTCGAGGTTCGAGTTGGTGCGGAAGCAGGTAGTCAAGGGACAGCCCAGCTCGGCGCAGGCGAGACTGATCTCGCAGCTCAATTCCGAGATGGCCGCGTTGCGCCAGTTGACCACTACCATCGCCAGCCAGCCCGACGCGCCCAACGACAGCCTGCTGGCTGAGGTCCGCGAGGGAGAGCGTCAGGTGCGGACGCTGATATCTGCCCTCAGCCGCGCGCCAAAGAAGTAGCTCGCGGTCGGTCTTCGACCCGAGTCAGGGCGCCGGCTCCGTCTTGGACGGCGGCCGGGCGGGGAGGAGCGCGGCTATCTGCGCAAGCAGTGCATTACGGTCAATCGGCTTGGCCAGGAAGGCGTCGGCGCCGGCTCCGAACGCCGTCTTGACGTCCTTCTCACCGGCTCGGCCGGACAGCACGACAATTGGTGCTCGGAAATTGCGGTCCTGCTTGAGCAGGGTACAGACCCCGTACCCGTCAACCCCCGGGATAATCAGGTCCAGCAGCACGAGGTCGGGAGGGTCGGCCTGCGCCGTTCGGATGGCGGCCATTCCGTCCAGCACCCCGGTCGTGCGGTATCCGGCGCCGCCCAGCAGCTTCTCGATCAGGGTCAGCGTCGGCCGTTCGTCTTCTACCACCAGTATGTGCCTGCGTTCCACCGGGGGGAGTCTAGTCAGCTTTCGGTGCCTGTCAAGTCAGGAATGCTACCACTTCTTTCGCCACCAGAAGTACATGAAGAACGCGAGCGCGGCCCCGGCGATTCCCATGATTGCCCAGAAGGCCATCGGATGGTTTTCGCTGATGGGCAGCTTGACGTTCATCGAGAAGATGGAAACCACGAGCGTCGGCACCATGATGGCGAGAGTGATGATATTCAGGGTCTTGATGAGCACATTCAGGTTGTTCGAGACGATGGAGACGCGGGCGTCCATCAGCCCGGCGAGAATGTTCGAGTAGATCTCGGCCTGCTTGGCGCACTGGGAGTTCTCGATGATGATGTCGTCGAGGAATTCTCCTTCCTCGGGGCTGAACCCGATCTTCGCCGAATTCAACTTGAGCTTGTCGATGACCGTGCCGTTCGAGTTGATTGAGGCGACGTAGTAGACGAGGCTCTTTTCGAGACCGAAGAGGTTGATGAGCTGGCGGTTCTCCATCGCCTGGTTGATCTTCTGTTCGAGCTCGCTCGAAATGGTGTTGATAATCTTCAGGTGCTCGAGGAAATGGAATATGGAGCGGTTGATCAGCTTGAGCAGGATTTCCGGCAGGGTGCTGATCCGGAGGAACTGCTTCCCTTCGAACAACGGCAGGTCTTCGGTCTGGACGACAATCAACCGGTCGCGGAACAGGAAGACCCCGCAGGACGCGACTTTGAACATCACCCCGTCTTTGCCCGAGTAGTTGCGCGGGCGCTTGAAGATGAGGGCGACGTGGTCCGGTTCGAACTCGAGCCGGGCGAGTTCGTCGGGGTCGAGGGCCGAGGCGAGCGTGTGTTCGTCAATCCGGCAGGATTCGACCAGGAACCGGCGTTCGGTTTCGTCCGGCGCAAGGTAAACCGATATCGGCCCACCCGGGGTCTCAACGATTCGGCTGTCGCGGATAGCGTAAGTTCTCAGCATTTTGTCTGGCTATTCTGGCAGCAAGGGAATCCACCCTAGGCTCAGTTCGCCGGATGAGCTTATGCCCGGATTGGTGCCAGTCAAGCGAATGCTAGCCGCCTCTCTTGGCGCTCCAGCCTGCGACCAGGACGCGGACGATCGCAACCCCTTCAAGCTGCGCCTGCCCCAGCAGTTTCTCTTTGACCGGTCCCGGTTCGGGCTCAAGCGTCTCGATGAGCAGCTTGAAGGCATGGAGCTTCTCCCCGGGGTCGGAGACGAGTTCGGCCTTGCCGTCGAACTGGACCGTGCGATAACGGTGGCTGCAATCGCCGTTCACGTACCCCAGGTTCTCCAGTACCTGGCCGTACACGTGCGGGTTGGCGTGGATGAGGTCGATCTTTCGGCCGACCCGGGAGCAGTGGAAGTAGAAGCAGCCACGCTCCGCATCGAACGCATGACTGAGGGTGACGAGATAGGGTTGGTTCTCGGCGCAAAGGGCCAGCGTCAGGAACTTCTGGCCGGTGACAATGCGGGCGATTTTGGCCGGGTCGGTAATCGCTTTGTCGGGGTGGCGCGTGTGCCAGGTCCTCATCGCGGCGCCCTCACCAGACGGCGCGTTATCTCGCCGACGTAGACGCGGTGGTAATCTCTCTTCGGGTAGTGGATGTCGGTCTTGGGGTCAAGGAACCGCCCAGGGTCGATGTCGGTCGTGTAGAGCTTGCGGCAGACGAGGACAGACCTCGCCTGACGGAACGTCACCGTGTTCTTGAAGGCCGATACGGGCTCAAGCCCGGTCGCCTTCGCCTTGTCGCAGTCGCGGCCGGACTTCGAGCCACAGAAGACGAGTGCCTTACGCCAGGTCTTGGTGAAGAACGAGAGTGTGAACCGCTCGTGCTCTTCCATAAACTCGTAGGTGTAACGGGTCGGGCGGACGAACACGAACGCGACCGGCCGGTTCCAGAGCACGCCCAGCCCGCCCCAGCTCGCGGTCATCGTGTTCCAGTGCGCGAGTGTCCCGGCGGTGACGAGCATCCAGTCCTCATCAATCAGCTTGAAGACATTGTCTTTCAACTTGTACGGGTCAGCGCGACGGAACAATTCAGGCATAACGGCTCCTTTCACTCCGGCAGATTATACCGCGCGCGCCGAGGACCGCAACGGGCAGCGCGAGGTGTCGGTTGACACCGTCGGGCGGGAGACTATCATCGAGCCGTGCCGATGGCGATTGCCCCGGCTGCCCGGTTGGCAGGGAATAGGCAAGACCCAACCGCGGTATATCCAAGCGGAGGTAGAATGTCAAAACACCTGAAACAGCTAGTTTGCGCGCTGTGTCTGGCCCTGCCAGTGCTCGGCTTGGCCCAGCCAACGACGCGATCTGGGGCACGATCCGATTCCGAGGAGGAATCGGTCATGTCCCAAACCGACAAGACGCTGTCGCCCTACTTTTTCGTGCAGAGCGACGACCCGTCGACCGACCGGCTGCCGCTCTTGAAGACCTCGGCCGAGGTGAACATCGCCGGCGTGATTGCCGACGTGAAGGTGACCCAGGTCTACAAGAACGACGGGAAGAAGCCGATCGAGGCCATTTACACGTTCCCGGCCTCGACCCGGGCCGCGGTCTACGCGATGAAGATGACCATCGGCGACCGGACGATTGTCGCAAAGGTCCGGGAGCGCGAGCAGGCACGCAAGGACTACGAGCAGGCCAGACAGGAAGGCAAGTCCGCGTCGCTGCTCGAACAGCAGCGGCCGAACGTGTTCCAGATGAACGTGGCGAACATCATGCCGGGCGACTACATCACGGTCGAGATGAAGTACACGGAGCTGCTCGTCCCGACCGAGGGCGTGTACGAGTTCGCCTACCCGACCGTGGTCGGTCCGCGCTACAACAACAAGACCGCGGCCGAGTCGCCTGAGTCCGAGAAGTGGATTGCGAGCCCATACACCCACGAGGGCGAAGCGCCGACCTACGACTTCGGCATCAACGTGAACATCGCGGCCGGGCTGCCGATCCAGGACATCTCCTGCCCGTCGCACAAGACCACGACAACTTTCTCCGGGCTGAACGAAGCCGCGGTCCGGCTCGACAAGTCGGAGAAGGCCGGCGGCAACCGCGACTTCATTCTCCACTATCGCCTCACCGGCGGGAAGATCGAGTCCGGGCTGCTCTTGTATCCGGGCAAGGACGAGAACTTTTTCCTCTTGATGCTCCAGCCGCCCAAGCGGGTCGAGACGGCTCAGATTCCGGCCCGCGAGTTCATCTTCATCATGGACGTTTCCGGCTCGATGCACGGATACCCGATCGACATCTCCAAGAAACTGATGAGGAACCTGCTCTCCAATCTCCGTCCCAAGGACTGCTTCAACATTCTCTTCTTCTCCGGCGGCAACTTCGTGCTATCCGAGAAGTCGCTGTCGGCCACGAAGGAGAACATCGAGGGCGCGCTCGCGGCTATCGACAAGCAGCAGGGTGGCGGCGGGACCGAGCTGCTGCCCGCGCTCAAGCGCGCGCTCGCCCTGCCGCGGGCCGAAGGCACTTCGCGCACGGTCGTGATTGCCACGGACGGCTACGTCACCGTCGAGGCCGAGGCGTTCGACCTGATTCGCGACAACCTGGGCAAGGCGAACATGTTCGCGTTCGGCATCGGGAGCAGCGTGAACCGGTTGATCATCGAAGGCATGGCCCACGTCGGGCAGGGCGAGCCGTTCATTCTCGACAAGCCGGACGTGGCTGACGCCCAGGCCGAGAAGTTCTGCAAGTACATCCAGACACCGGCGCTCACCGGTATCACGGCCGCCTTCCCCGGATTCGACGCCTATGACGTCGAGCCGCCGTCCATACCGGACGTACTGGCGGAGCGTCCGATTCTCATCTACGGCAAGTACCGCGGCAAGGCCACGGGTGCAATCACCGTGCGCGGTATGACCGCGAGCGGCAAGTACACCGAGTCCATTGATGTGAGTGATACCAGGCCGGATGAACAGAACGTGGCGCTGCGCTACCTCTGGGCGCGCCATCGCATCCAGCTCCTTTCGGACTACGGCAACGTCGGGCGCGGCCAGGACAGTGCCGGCATCAAAGAAGTCACGGCGCTCGGCCTGAAGTACAACCTGCTCACGCAGTACACCTCGTTCATTGCGGTCGATCAGAAGATACGAAACGTGGGCGGCAAGCAGGAAGTGGTCGAGCAGCCATCGCCGATGCCCGCCGGCGTTTCCGACCTCGCGGTTGGCGGCGGGGCGCAGAGCGGGGTCATGGGCAAGAGCTTCGCAGCCCCGGCGCCGTCAATGGGCGGAGTGAACGTCAGAGGCGGGCGATTCAATGACGTCCAGAGGCAGGCGGTGGCGGCGGAGCGCGTCGTCACCTCCGAGGACTTCAAGCGGCTACCTGTCACAGGTCTGACGGCAACCAACTCGGTTCAGATCGTCAGTGTCCGGGTGCTCGGCGATCTGTCCGAGCACGCCGTCAAGAGCGTCGTTGAGAAGAAGCTAACTGACATCAAGGCGGACTACGCTGCTGAGCTATCCAGCCAGCCGAAGCTCAAGGGCAAGATGGTAGTCGAGTTCGTGATACAGGCCGATGGAACGGTTCGCGACGTGAGAGTGACGACGAACCAACTCACCGCCGACCTTGAGAACAAGCTCATCAACCTCTTTGAGGCGTTCAACTTCTCCAAGCCGACCAGCGGCGAGGCAACCGTTACCGTAACCCTCAACTTCAAGCCATAGCGCAGACACAACTCCTTCGGTCCAGTGCGGGGAAGCTAGTCTTCCTCGCACTGGCCGTTGTGCTTGGTGTGGCGATCTGGCGGGTCATGCCGCCTGCGCTCAGGGAACAGCGGTTCCGTACAGGGCGGCTGGGCCGCGAGCATCTGGCTGAGCGCGGATTCCGGGCGCGGCTGGAGGCGATGCGTCCCGAGCAGGTTGAATGGTACCTCGCGCGTGCAACCGACGCGGCGATGGTCGACTACCTGCAGCGGCTGCTCCAGTTCTCGCGCGAACAGGCGGCGCTGGCCGCGGCGCCAGAAGGCCAGCGCGACGGCGTGACGTTCATTCTTGGCGAGGACCGGAATTCGGACAACCGATTCTACCAGGCGGCGTTCGATTACTACTCGACCGATTCCTTCGCGCGGACAGCACATCTGGAGAGGAACCTCCGCTGTCTCGCTGACGTGCGCGATTACCTGCTGAACCACCGACCGGCGAACGGAATGCCCTGGGGCGTAGTGAACATAGTTTCGCACTCATACGAATGGGGCGGGCTCTCGGTGCCGGTGCGCGAGGGCGAAGGTCGAACTGACCTCACCTCGCTGCGACTCGCCGTTATCTCAGGCGCTCTCACGCCGCTGCCCGACAGCGTCGTTGATTGCCGTACCGAGTTGCGGATTCAAGGCTGCGCCCTGGGGCGAGATACGGCTCTGCTCAGACTGCTCGGGATTGCCTTCGGCGGGTCGGGCCTTGAGCGGCCGAGCGTCGGTTCATCCCGATACTTCGTCTACTACGAATCGGCGCGCGATGGGGGCCAGGTTGTTTCCGCCGACCAGTTCTTCGCTGAATACTGGTACGTCGTCTATCCCAAGGGTCAGCGTCCGGGCAACACTGAGCTCGCCAAGCGGCTGGCCGAGCGTTACCCGAACGACAGCATCGACTGGCGGTCAGCCCTCGGCCGGTCAGGGCCGCGCTCGCCCGGCGACGCCTGGTACCGGATGCTTAGTCTGCCCGCGACATGGGTGACCATCTACCCTGAATCCTCCGCTCTGCCCGTGGTACGCACGCAGGCCGCACGCCGGTCGTGGCTTGAGGCACAGGTCGAACTCCTGAATCGGCTGAAGGGTGCAGGGCTGGGCCCGGACGACTTTGTATGGAGCGTGCGAGATACAGCAGTGCTCGACAGCGGGCTAAGGAAACCCGCGATTCTCGCGGTCGGCCGCAGCACCATTGCCTGTATCGAGCGCGAGATGATGGTGCCCGATTCGACCAAGCCGGGGCTCCAACGTCGCTTGCTCACGGGAGACCAGCAGGGGCAGTTCTTTGAGTGGGTAAGGCCGGCAAGGCCGGCGGAACGGCCGCTGGGCGAGAACGTAGCTTTCCGCTGAGGACAGGAAGGCTGGGTACAGCCACCGTTTTCCTCGGCGGAAAGCAGTGCCAGTCCCCGGTGCGAGCTTGGGACACGATCCGAAACTCAAGAGAGTTTCGGTCATGTCCCCGCCGTGAGCGAACTCTGTGCGGGCCAGACGGAGTCTTAAGATAGATGGCGATGGATGTCCGATTTCTTGGCACGCGGGGATACATTGACCTGAAGACGCGGCTGCACCGGCGCCACGCTTCCGCGCTCTTCTCGTGTGGGCAGGGGAAGTTGATGATGGACTGCGGCGAGGATTGGCTCGGCAGGTTGGCCACGATTAAGCCCGATGCCATCCTCATCACCCACGGCCATCCCGACCACGCGTTTGGCCTCAAGCGCGGGGCTCCTTGCCCGGTGTATGCGACGTCCGAGACGTGGCAGAATATCGCCGCTTTCCCGATTGATGACCGGCGGCTGGTGATTCCCCGCGACCGATTCCGTGTTGTCGGGCTCACGGTTGAGGCGTTCGCGCTCGTGCACTCGACCCGCGCGCCCGCGGTCGGCTATCGCCTGTCCCGCGGCAAGGTGTCGGTTTTCTATGTCCCGGACGTGGTCTACATCAAGGAGCGAAGAGAGGCGCTTCTCGGCTGCCGAGCCTACATCGGCGATGGCGCGACCATCATCCGTTCAATGGTGCGCAAACCCGGGACCGAACTCATCGGCCACGTGCCGATACGGACACAGCTCACGTGGTGCGCCAAGGAGGGAGTACCCGAGGCCGTCTTTACACATTGCGGGACCCAGATTGTCGGCGGCGACGCGCGCAGACTGGGTGCTCTTATCCGCAGCCTAG
>CAZAKP010000055.1:0-16448 GCA_964485845.1 uncultured bacterium
CTGCCCCTGCTGTGAACCGCATTGCAGTGTCTACTACCCTCTCCCCTCTAGCGTTCGACCACGAGCTTCTGCGTCGTGGTGTAGTCGTTGGTGTTCATCCGCACGATGTACACGCCCGCCTGGACTCTTCGGCCGCGCTCGTCGGTACCGTTCCAGGCGAAGTCGAGCACTCCGGCAGACCTGAGTCCGGACGCAAGCGAGCGTATCTTCTGCCCGACGCCGTTATAGACCGCGACTTCGACCGGCTGCTCTCTGGGCAGGATGAGCCGCATAGTCGTCATCCGCACGAACGGGTTGGGCTCCGCCGGGCTGAGTCCGGCCCCTGACCGTGGAATCGTCCGCGGCCCGCTGATGCCGGTTGACTCCATTTGCGCCGCCCATTCGATGGCCTGCTTGAGCAGCAGCATGGCGTCGGCGTCATCGTAGTACGGGGCGTTCAGGTACCCGCCAAAGTCGGCGAAGTATATCGGGCCCAGGTAGACCGAACGCCCGGCCCCGACGCTGCGAACTACGATTGAGGCCTCGCCGCTGTCTGCCGTGTAGTCGCCCAGCGCTGCCGCTCCGGGTTGAAGCCCGGCAATGGCCCACTCGCCGTGACTCTGAGTGTTGAAGTCATGCACGTTTCGGGTCACCGGATGGGTGCTGTCGGTAACGCGAACCTGACCCGAGGTGACGAAGCTGTAGTCCAGGGCGCAGCTTACCGGCATTACTGAGTCCATCTGCGAGGCGCTGTCGCGGTATATGCCGTAGACAATCCATCCCAGGCCGACGAATCCGCCGCCGTTCTTTACCCACTCTTTGAGCGCGCCTTCGTAGGTATGGAAGTCGTTGTCATTGTACCCGGCGTCGCCGGTGACAACCACGTCATACCCAGCGAGTTCTGAGGCGGAGTCGATATCGGTGCCGGTGACGATGGAGTCATACCAGCCCCGTGCTTTGCAGAGTGAGTCAATCCGGTAGCAGGCGTTTGGCCGGTTCCGACCCTGGGAGCTATCGGCGATCTCGATTGCCACCCGGATTGTGTCGTCCTGCTCGCTTCGACCAACCGACATCTTCTCATACAGGGCCGGGGCAGGCAGACGTGCCCGGGCCGCGGTGACGGCCAGCATGACCAGCAGTACCAGCTTACACATCCTTCGGTCCTCCCTGGTTCACACGACCTGCTTGAACACGCCCCAGTCGAATCCTGACCTTCGACTCAGAGCCGAGGCTCCGCTCGTACGCTCCGGCTCCGGAGGCTACCGCTATTCTCCGCTGTCTGGGACGAGTGTCAAGCCGCGCTGTCGACCTGCCGACGCCAGAGTCCGGCGGAGTTCGCTGCCTCAGGCCGCGACTGAGCGACCGGGAGAGACCGTTCGACTCGTTTCACTCGCTCAAACGTCGCTCGCCACTCGCCGCTTCCTCGTTATTGACAGCTGCCTTCGGAATTCTAGAATCGCAGTGTGGCTGACAGCATCAGCGCTGCGACGCTACCGCGGCTTTATACCGACCTGGCGCCATGGTGGCCTTTGCTTTCAAGCCCGGATGATTACGCCGAGGAGGCGGAGTTCTATCGCCGGTGCCTGGTCCGGGCCTGCCGGCCGCCGGTCCGGACCCTGCTCGAACTGGGCTCGGGCGGCGGCAATAATGCCTCGCACTTGAAGGCGCACTTTGAGCTTACGCTGGTTGACGTTGCTCCGGCCATGCTGCGGGTGAGCCGCAGTCTGAACCCGGAGTGCGAGCACATCCACGGCGATATGCGCGAGCTAAGGCTCGGCCGGGGTTTCGACGCCGTGTTTGTCCACGACGCGGTCGATTATATGACCACCGAGGACGACCTTGCCCGGGCAATCGAAACCGCGTGGGTGCACTGTAGTCCGGGCGGCGCCGCGCTCTTCTGCCCGACCTGGGTTCGCGAGACGTTTCGGCCCCAAACGAGCCACGGCGGACACGACCGGATGCTCCGCAGCCTGCGCTATCTCGAGTGGACGCGCGACCCGGACCCGGCAGGCACGACGTTTGCCACCGATTTCGCCTACATCCTGAGCGACGCTGCCGGTGTCCGCGTGGAATATGACCGGCACGTGCTCGGGCTCTTTTCGCGCGCCACGTGGCTTGCACTGCTCTCGAGGCAGGGCTTTCTGGTGGTGGTGGAGCAGTTCCGGCCGTCCGGACCCGATTCTATCGCCTGCGATACGTTCGTCTGCGCCAGGCCCGAGTCCGCTGCGTAGACGGAGAAGCGAAAATGGAGTCAAGCGGGCGGGTGACATCCCGTCCCCATTCGTTTCGTGCCCTTCGTGCTTTCATGGCTCCAATGTCGAGTTCAGGAGGGGCGCCCAGAACCGATGTTGAGGCAACCACAGAGGCCACAGAGAACGCACAGAGGATGAGGCCAGAAGTCCGGGGCCCGGCCCTCTGTTGTCTCCGTGTGTTCCGTGGTTCAATATCGGGTCTGGGGGTTCGGCCGGCCGCTTGACATCGGTCTTGGCGAGTTCTAGAATGACTCACAGGCTGCGCCGGGACGCAGCCGGGAGGTACATATGACCAGACGATTCGGCACGACCGCCGATGGGGCCGAATTTGCGGATGATGTGATTGAGGCCGTGTGGAAAAAGGGCCGACCCGACGCCCCCCACCCTCTCACCGCTCACCGGAGGGACGGGAGCGGGGCGGCCATCCAACGGTACTCGTACGGCACGGAGACTCTGGAGGGCTGGGAGATTGACCACATCCAGCCCGTAGAGAAGGGCGGGACCGACGACCTCGCGAACCTCCAACCTCTCCAATGGCAGAACAATCGTCACAAGGCCGACAACTGGCCGCGGTGGGAATATAAGAAGAGGCCCTGAGAGCGGAGTCGGATGGTTCAGAGTCAAGAATCCAGAAACCAGAATTGAGAGTTGCGGGACCGGAGTGGGTAACCACGGATGAACCTGGCGCGCGGACGCGCACGTCAAACCGCAGAATGCAGAGATCAAGAGTCAAATGCTCCGCAGGCGGCGACCGAATCGGAGATACACTGCCAGGGACGCCAGGGATGGCGAGGTCGGACGAAGTCAGATGTCAGAAGCTAGATGTTGGAAGTCAGAAATGGCAGACACGGAACCGATGCGAACCGCCAAGGACTCCATGAGCGCCAAGCCGGACTGAGTCTTACCACCAAGTCACAAAGAGGAGCTGGATAGCGCAGACGGGCAAGATAGCCGCCAAATGACGTCAGAGGGGATGAAGCTCGAAGCACGAAACCCGAATGACGAATGAAACCCGAAGCCCGAATTCAGACGGTCGGAGCACATCCCTGTCCATCTGTGGTTACCTGCCTCCTTTCCTGTCGGTACATGTCTGCGTCCATTGGCTGCAGTTCTGGTTTCTGGTTATCGGGCCTGAGTATGTGTAGTCTGCGGACCTCCGCTCCGGTTACGGTGCCGTCGCCCCTCTCTCTTTGACTTCCGTCGTCCCTTGGCTATACTGACCGGCCATGCGAGGGTGGCGGAATTGGCATACGCGCTGGATTTAGGATCCAGTCCTTAACCGGATGGGGGTTCAACTCCCCCTCCTCGCATGCAGCAGATAGTGATCTAGTGACCTAGTGGTCGAGTGTCCCAGTGTCGGAGCAGTGGACCACTAACCTACATTCTGGCAAGGAGACTATTTGGAAAAGACAGTCCGGTCACCGAAAGAGTGGCTGCGCGAGATTGACGTAACACTCGAGCCCGACAAGCTGAAGGCGAAGATTGAAGAGTCATTCGTCGAGCTGCAACCCAAGGCCGTGGTCCCCGGATTCCGGGTGGGCCACGTGCCGCGCGCGGTGCTCGAACGCCGCATCGGCAGCCAGCTTGAGACCGCCGCGGCCGAGGAGCTGGTCGAGAACGCCATCCGGGAAGTGCTGGTCGACGACTCGATCAAGCCGGTATCCGAGCCCAAGTTCACCAATCTCGAAATCGCACCGGACAAGGCCATCAAGTTCCAGCTTTCGTACGAGGTCATTCCCGACTTCCAATTGAAGGAGTACACCGGGCTCGCGCTGAAGAAGGAGGAGCCGACCGGGTTCGAAGCCGAGTTCGAACGCCGGCTCCAGGAGCTGCGCGAGAAGTGCGCAACCTTCAAACCGGTCAGCCATCCCGCGCAAGAGCACGACTTTGTTGTGGTCGACCACAAGACGTTCATCGGTGAAGAAGAGGTCGGCAAGCCGCGCACCAACGTGATGATGGAACTCGGCGACCAGTTGAACTCCCCGGAGGTCAACACAGCGCTGATCGGAACCAGACCCGGTGATGAGCGGACCGCCGAGACTACGTTCCCGACCGACCACAGTGACAAGAAGCTTGCCGGCAAGACCCTCACGTACAGGTTCGTGGTCCGCGACGTGAAGGAACGGATCATGCCCGAGGTTACCGAGGAGTTCGCCACCGACCTCGGGTTCGAGAGCATGGACAAGCTGCGCATCGAGATCAATGAGTCGATCCTGGCCGACCGCAAGCGCCTGGAGCGGAACGGGCTGAAGAACCAGGCCTTTGACTTCCTGACCTCCGAGCACCAGTTCGAACCGCCCGAGTCGTGGGTCGAGTCGTCGCTCGACCGGCTGGGCACCCAGTACAACCTGCCCGAGGACAATGCGACCCGGGAGAAGCTGATGCCGGTCGCGCAGAAATGGGCGAAGTTCGACTGCATCGTCGCGAGGATTGCCGAAAAGGAAGGCATCACCATCACCGACGATGAGCTGAAGCAGCAGGCGCAGGAGGTGGCTGAGGAGTCGAAGCGGCCGGTCGAAGAGGTCGCGTCGATGCTCGGAAGCGCCGTCTACAAGAACCAGCTCCTGCGCGAGAAAGTGCTGCGGCTGATCGTGGACAAAGCGAATGTCAGCTAGCCCGAACAAACCCGAATTCACATTGCATGCCGAGGAACCGATGGAGGTACCAGTGTTGATTCCAATGGTCATCGAACAGACCGGCCGCGGAGAGCGCGCCTATGACATCTACTCCCGGCTGCTTAAGGAGCGCATCATCTTCCTGGGTTCGCCGATTGACGACAACGTCGCCAATCTGATTGTCGCCCAGTTGCTTTTCCTCGAAGCCGAGGACTCGGAGAAGGACATCAACCTCTACGTCAATTCACCCGGCGGCGTCGTTTCGGCCGGCCTCGCCATCTACGACACGATGCGCTACATCAAGGCCAAGGTCTCGACCACCTGTGTCGGCGAGGCGGCGTCGATTGCCGCCCTGCTGCTCGCGGCCGGCGAAAAGGGCAAGCGGTTCGCGCTGCCCAACGCCCGGGTGATGATTCACCAGCCGTCGGCTCACGGCATCTCCGGGCAGGCGACCGACATCGAAATCCACGCCCGCGAGATATTGAAACTGAAAGAGGAGCTGTCAAAGATCCTGGCCAAACACACGGGCCAGCCGCTCGAGCGGGTGGTCGAAGACTCGGATCGCAACTTCTTCATGTCCGCGGAGGAAGCAAAGACCTACGGCCTGATCGACGACGTGATCGAGAAGCGGAAATGACGGAGGGACCGAGGCGGCGGCGCACCACGCGCAGCCGCTGTTCGTTCTGCGGCATCGAGGGCAGCCCGCAGACGAAGCTCGTGCAGGGCCGGACCGGCCGCATCTGTGAACGCTGCGCCGTAACGGTTTCCGGGCTCTTCCTCGAACAGAAGAACGCGCCCCCGGTCCAGCCGCCGGCAGCAGTTCCCAAGCCGGCCGAGATCAAGACCTTTCTCGACGAGTTCGTCATCGGCCAGGAGCATGCCAAGAAGGTCATCTCAGTCGCGGTCTACAACCACTACAAGCGGATCTTCTCCCGCCGGACCGACATCGAGGTCGAGAAATCGAACATCCTGCTCATCGGCCCGACCGGCGTCGGCAAGACCCTGATTGCCGAGACGCTTGCCCGGTTCCTGCACGTCCCATTCTCAATCTCGGACGCCACCCCGCTGACCGAGGCGGGCTATGTCGGCGAGGATGTTGAAAACATCCTGCTGCGCCTGCTCCAGGCCGCGGGCGGCGACGTCAAGCGGGCCGAGACCGGGATCGTCTACCTGGATGAGATTGACAAACTGGGCCGGAAGACCGACTCGCCCTCAATAACCCGCGATGTGTCCGGCGAGGGCGTGCAGCAGGCCCTGCTGAAGATACTCGAAGGGACCATTGCCAGCGTGCCGCCGCAGGGCGGGAGAAAACACCCCGAGCAGCAGTACATCCCGGTCGATACGCGGCACATCCTGTTTATCTGCGGCGGGATGTTCGACGGCCTCGAACGGGTCGTGGAACACCGCATCCGCTCAAGCACGCTCGGGTTCGGCGCCGACATCTCCGAGCGCAGGCAGCGGACATCGGACGAACTGCTGCCGCTGGTCGAGCCCGATGACCTCGTGAAGTACGGCCTGATACCCGAACTGGTCGGCCGGTTACCGGTGATCGCCAGTCTGCACAGCCTGTCCAAGGAAGCACTGGTTGACATCCTGACCAAGCCCAGGAATGCCCTCACCCGCCAGTTTGCCTTCTACTTCGAGATGGAGGGAGTGAAGCTCACGTTCACACCCGAGGCGCTGGGAGCAATCGCGGAGATTGCCGCCGCCCGCAAGACCGGCGCCCGAGCGTTGCGCGCCGTGCTCGAAGAGACGATGCTCAACATCATGTTCGAACTGCCCTCGCGCCCGGACGTCGAGGAGTGCATCATCACCGAGCGCACGGTACGAACGAAGCAGCCGCCCGAGTACGTACCCAGGCGGCTGCAACGCAAAGCTCAGTAGCCGCGCACCTAGTGGACAAGTGATCTAGTGTCCCAGTGATCCAGCGAGGAATTCCGCTTCCTCACTGGTGCACTTGACCACTAGACCACGGGGCTACTATCCTTCCGGTTCGAACTGGTCTTTGCCCGCCCCGCAGACCGGACAGACCCAGTCGGCCGGCAGCTTCTCAAACGGAGTACCGGCCGCGACGCCGTTGTCCGGGTCACCGGCGGCAGGGTCGTAGACGTATCCGCATACCTGACATACGTATTTCTTCACGGTCTTGCTCCTTTCAGCAATCTCTGCTTTGCCTGCCGCCGTCGCGGCAGCATAGGTCGGGGCATTCTTGCCGGTCTTGCCGCCCTTGACCTCGTGATAGTAGGCATAGGTCAGCGGTAGCCCCTGCCGCACTACCTGGCTCGCCACCACGTCGGCAAAGAAAGCCGTGTGGGAGCCACAATCGACTGCGGTCCTGACCTTCCCTTCGATAACAGCCAGCGCGTGCTCGACGAGGAGCGGACAGCCGGTCAGGCCGTCGCGATACGCGGCATGGGCGAACTTGTCGAAGTCCCGGCCGGAACGGAAGCCGAATATACCGATGAACGGTAGCGGCGTATCCCTTTCCAGCACCGAGACCGCGAACTGACCGGTCCGGGCGATGAGGTCATGGGTGAAATTGGCCTTACTCACGCTGACCGATACCTGGCAGGGCTCGCCCGCTACCTGGACCACGGTGTTGACGATGCACCCGTTCCGCTTCTCACCCTCCCGCGCTGTTACCACGTATAGACCGTAGGTGATGCTGTTGAAGGCGACCAGGTCGATCTTGGACCGGTCGACCGCGCAGTGGGCGCCGGTCCCTGCCTGCTCGATCATTGGCCGACCCGCTCTTTCAGCTTCGCTGCCATGGCCTTGCCGAACTCATGGCACTGAGCGAGCGCGGCATTATCAGGCACGAACTGGTACCTGAGGGCTGGCAGCACGATTTCCACGCCCATATCCTTGAGCCGGTTCTCAAGCTGGGCGCAGGCCTCGCCGCTCCAGCCGTAGGAACCGAATGAGGCGCCGATGAGGTTCTTCGGCTTCAGGCCGCGCACATACGCCAGCATGTCGGCGAGCGTCGGGAAGATAGTGTTGTTAATGGTCGGGCTCCCGACCAAGAACGCGCCCGCGCAGAGCACGTCGGTAATCACGTCGGCACGGGTCATACAGTTCATCGGCATGACCGCCACGTCGGCCCCGCCGTCGCGCAGCCCGTCGGCGATCGTGCGGGCCATCAGCGCCGTGCTCTGCCACATCGAGTCGTAAGCGACCACGGCACGATTCTCCGGCTTCTGGTTGGCCCACTTGGCGTACCGGCCGAGCAGTGTGCCAAGGTCCTTCCGCCAGACCGGGCCATGGTCGGGCGCAATCGTCTTGATACTGATGCCGAGCGTCTTGATGCGGTCCAGCAGCTTGAGGATAAGAGGCGAGTACGGCATGAGGATATTCGCGTAGTACCGCTTCCCCTCTTCGAGCAGCACCGCCGGGTCGTTTTCGTCGGCGAAGAGCTTCGGCGTGGCCAGATGCATCCCGAACCCGTCCTGTGAGAATACGAGTTCGTCCTCATGCAGATAGGATATCATCGAGTCCGGCCAGTGGAGCATCCGCGTCTCGAGGAAAGTGAAGGTCAGTCCGCCCAGCTTGAGCGTCTCGCCATCCTTGACCGGCGTCACCTGACCAAGCCCGTGGAACTGAGCGGCAAGGTCTTTGAGACCCATTTGCGACGCGTAGACCTTATCCGGTTTGATCAAATCCATGATCTGGGGCAATGAGCCGGAATGGTCCATCTCGGAATGGTGCGATATGACGACCTCGATTTCGTCCGGGTTCACAACCGACGCCACCCGCGCGAGCATCTCGTCTTTGAACCCCGCCTTCACGGTGTCGATGAGTATCGGGCACTCGCCCATCACAAGATAGGCGTTGTAGGTCGAGCCGCGCTGCGTCGCATAGCCGTGAAAGTCGCGCAGAGCCCAATCGACCGCGCCGACCCACCAGACGTGTTCGCTGACCCTGACTGCCGAGAAACCCTTGCGTTCCATGGTTACTCCTCCTCCAGACTCATCAGGCTCCGGCCGCCGCGGCCTGGGCGTACAGCGCGGTCAGCTCAGGCGCAAGCACGAAGGTCCGGGTGCCGAGCTCGCGGTCGAGCATCAGGATGCCGCGCCCGTCGCTGCCCACGAGCTTCAGGTCCTGTGCCACCTTGGAGGTATTCGCCTCCTCCTCGACCTGCTCGTCCACGAACCATTGCAGCAGTGTCCGCGAGGCGTGGTCGTTCTCAGCCAGGGAGAGCTTCATCAGTCCGTCGATCTTGGCGGTGATGAACTTCTCGTGCTCGCAGGCGGCCTCGAATGCGGCCAGCGGCGACTTCCATTCCTGCAGCGGCACTGCGATCGGGTGGAACTGGACGTGCCCACCTCGCTCGACGACGTGCTTGTAGAACCGCATCGCGTGGGTGACCTCTTCCTGCACCTGGGCACGCATCCACTGGCCCATGCCCGGGAAACCGTCGGCGTCGAAGTAAGCGGCCATCGACAGGTAGATGTAGGCCGACTCCAGCTCGAACTTCACCTGCTCGCTGAAGGCCTCCGCCATCTTTTTCGGGATCATGCTCACTGTCCTTTCCAGAGCCCGTGCAGGTTACAGTATTCGCGCGCGAAGACGGATTTCGCATCGACAGAGAAAAGGGCCTCAGGGGCCTGCCCGGGCGAAAGGAACTGACGGAAGGACTTGCCGTCGGCAACCAACTCGATCCACTCCGTGTAGTGCTTCTCTTCCATCGGGTGGGGCACGCTGCCGACTTTGACCTTGTAGCCGCCGGCGACCTTTTCGACCACCGGCACGTGCTTCTCGCGGGCCGCATCGGTCGTATTCTCAACCAGCAGCTTCATCGGCTTGCCGCAGCAGACCAGTTGCCCGGTTCCGCCGTCGAGCACCTCGACGATGTTGCCGCAGACTTCACACCTGTATACTTCCAGACGCTTTGCCATCTAATGTCCTTCCGTTAGCGGAATACCGCTGTTCTCGCCGATCAGCCGCGTGTCCGGCCCGGCAAATCCGCACTCTGGGATGTAGCACGTAACGTTGGTGAACTCGCACACCTGACGGCACGACGGGCAGGTTTCCGGGGGCTGCGCCGTCTGCAGCACATAATGGCACTTGCTGCACTGCCAGTAGGGAGCATCGGCCGGGGTCGGCGACGCGTCAACGGGCTGCTGTCTGACCGCTGCCCGACCCTGGGCCTGACCCGCTTTCTCTTCACCGGCCAACATCATTGGCTTACCACAGCATACCAGCCTGCCGCCGCCCTGGTGGACGACGGCAGCTATCTGCCCGCACTCACCGCAACTATAGACCTGTTGTTTCGCAGTCATCGGTGTTCCTTTTAGAGACCGGTCGTCACTGCAGAGTCTTCACGGCATCGAGCACCGGGGCGAAGTCCGGCTGGGTCCCAGTGTCCTTGACGAGTTGCGTGTAACGGATGATTCCCTGTTTGTCGACGACAAACACCGCGCGGGCGAGCAGGCGGACGTCCTTCAACAGCACGCCGTAGGCGGTGCCGAACGACGCGTCACGATGGTCGGACACCGTGATAACCCGGTCGACGCCGGCGGCCCCGCACCAGCGCTTCTGCGCAAATGGCAGGTCCATGCTCACGGTCAGAATGACCACGTCGGGACCAAGCTTTGATGCCTCAGAATTGAAGCGCCGCGTCTCCAGGTCACAGACCGGCGTATCCAGCGACGGAACGGACGCAATAACCACGACCTTGCCCCTGAATTGAGACAGCGACACGGGTTGCAGGTCGTTACCGACGGCCGTGAAGTCCGGCGCCACGTCGCCCGACTTCAGTTCTTTGCCCAGCAGGGTCGCGGGCTTGCCTCCGAACAGCACTGCTCCGGGACGCTCAATCATTGTGCTCTCCTTAGTAGATGGCTTGTTTTGACTCGTGCTGCACGCCAGCAAAAGGGCCAGCGCGACAAGCCCAGGCTTCACCAGTTCTCGCCCAGCAGTTCGAAATAGGCCTGCGGATGGGCACACGCGGGGCACTGAGCCGGCGCTTCAAGGCCTTCATGCAGGTAGCCGCAGTTCAGGCAGCGCCAGACGACCTTGTTCCCGCGCTTGAAGACCCGGCCCGCCTCGATGTTTGCGGCCAGGTCGTTGTAGCGCTTCTGGTGTTGTTTCTCGGCGACCGCGATATTGCGGAAAACGGTGGCGATGTCCCTGAACCCTTCCGCCTCTGCCGTCGCTGCGAAGTCCGGATACAGGGTGCCCCACTCGAACATCTCGCCGGCGGCCGCGGCCTTCAGGTTGTCGAGGGTCGTCCCAATCTTCCCCGCCGGATACGACGCCTGAATTGTGACGTCGCCACCCTCGAGGAACTTGAAGAACCGCTTCGCGTGTTCCTTCTCCTGGTTTGCGGTTTCCTCGAATATGACGGATATCTGCACCAGGTCTTCCTTCTTCGCCTGGCCCGCAAAGTACGTATAGCGGTTACGCGCCTGCGACTCACCGGCGAAGGCGGCCAGCAGGTTCTTCTCGGTCTTGCTTCCTCTAAGCGCCATCTGGATAGTCTCCTTAAGGTTTGTGTTGTGCCTAATCCAGGTCCAGTTCAGACCGAGTATTAGACTTGTCCTATATACCGCTGGATTCGGGAGTTCGGCCCCGGAGACGGACGATCTCATCCTGGAGTTCGAGTATCAACTCGACGGCGTCGAGCCCGATGTCGAAGTCGGTCATAAGTCGCCGGACCCGGCGCAGCCGGGCAAGATCCGAATCATCAAGCAGCAGGCGTCCCGCCTCTGCTGTCCTGGTGTGTATCACTTCCCGCTGCACACACTCTATGATCACGAACTCCTCCAGACCCGTCATGTCGACCAGTACCTCGATATCGTAGCCCGGCATCACTTCTCCTCGGGCCGCAACCCGGCAAGCTCCTTGAGCAGCGCCCGTTCCCTCTCGGTGAGCCGGGCCGGCAGGCGGACATCAATCGCGACGTAGAGGTCGCCTCGCGTCGCGGCATTGTCGTAGAACGGCATCCCCTGACCCTTGAGCCGGAGTTCACTCCCCGGTTGAGTCTCCGCCCGTACCCGGAGCCGTGCCTTGCCCTCAAGCAAGGGCACAGTCACATCTCCGCCGAGCATGGCGGTGTAGAGCGGAACCTGAACCCGCGTATGCAGGTCATTACCCTCCCGGACAAACCTGGGGTCGTCTTCGACTGTAATCACGAGCCAGAGGTCACCTGGCTGTCCGCGTCTGCCGGGCATTCCCTGACCCCTCACCCGCATCCGTGACCCGTTGTCCACGCCCGGCGGTATCTTTACCTCGATTGTCGGTCCACCCTGGCGCTGCAGCCGGCGCGTGGTTCCCTTGAATGCTTCAGCCAGCGTAACGGTCACGGGTTGTTCGATGTCACGGCCACGGGCCGCCCGCGGCTGAGCCCGAGCGTTCTCGGCGCCAAACATGTAGGTAAAGAAATCCGAGAACGGTGCGCCTTCGCCAAACAGGTCCTGCAGGTCCTCAGCCGAGTAACGCGTGTAGCCTCCCGGCTGCTGGCCGGCACTATACCTGCCCCAGTCGAAGTCGCCCGCATGTCCTGACTGCTGCGCCTGCTGCCAGTCCGCGCCGAACTGGTCATACTTGGCCCGCTTGTCTTTGTCGGAAAGGACCTCATAGGCCTCGTTTATCTCCTTGAACTTCTCCTCGGCCTCGGCCTTGTTGGCGCTGACGTCAGGATGATACTTGCGGGCCAGCTTACGGAAAGCAGCCTTTATCGTCTTCTCATCGGCGTCCTTGGGAACACCCAGGACCTCGTAGTAGTCTTTTACGTTCACTTCTGCTCGCTCAGTTCGACCAGCACGCCGCCCGTTGCCGAGGGATGGATGAAACCGACCATGGTACCGTGCGCTCCGGGATGCGGCATCTTATCAATCAGTTTGACGCCCGCCGCGTCCAGTCGCTTCAGCTCAGCCGCCACGTCGTCGACCTCGAAGCAGATATGCTGCAGCCCGGGCCCGCGTGTCTCAAGGAACCTCGCGATAGGAGAGTCCGGAGCCGCCGGCTGCACGAGCTCGATTCGCGTCTCCCCGACCGGGATGAAGCCCACGGTAACCTTGGAGCCCGCCACGTCCTCACGGCCAACCAGTTTCAGACCCAACTTCTCCTCATAGAACCTCGCAGCCGCCTCAATGTCCCGGACCGCGATAGCGACATGAGACACCTTCTTCACCATCCAGACCTCCCCGAGTTAAGACCGCCAAGAACGCCAAGGTCGCCAAGGTCAGGAAAGGACAATTCTCTTCACTCCATCTTTCAGCCGGACAACGTTGAAATTGAGCAGCAACCCGAGTTGATGGCTGGTTGCTTTCAGGTAGGACATGACCTGCGCTGTATGTATGGGAGCGAGTTGGTCGAGCGCTTTCAGCTCAACAATCAGCGTGCCCCCGACGAGCAGATCGAGTCTGCTTTCCCCTATCGAATGTCCCTTGTATTTGACGGCCACAGGGACCTGCCTGTCAGAATGCACACCTCTCAGATCAAGCTCCACGCTCATGGCTTGCTCGTAGACCGTCTCAAGGAATCCAGGGCCAAGCGCGCGATGGACTTCGATAGCTGCGCCGATGACCTCCTGGGCCAAGCGGTCAGCCAAGCGTCCGGCTCGACCACATGGCGTCTCTGGCTGATGTCTCCGTCCTCTCCGGAACCTTGGCGCTCTTGGCGTCCTTGGCGGTTATCCATCTCCTCGGATTCTTGGCAGCTCATTTCCGCCTGTCGTACTCCCCAAACACGTCTCTCAATGTATCCGACACTTCGCCCACCGTTGCGCCGGCCCGGACTGCGGCCACGATCGGTTCCGTCAGGTTTGCGCTGCCCTCGGCCGCGGTCTTGAGTTCAGATATGGCGGCTCCCAGCCCGGCGCTATCCCGTGTCGCCTTGTAGCGCGCCAACTCCCCTGCCCTGCGCTTTCCGAGTTCCGGGTCCACCTTCTGCAGCTTGAGTCCTTTTCCTTCTTTGTCCCCGCACTCGACCACTTGACCACTGGACCGCTGGACCACTTCCTGGTACTTGTTCACTCCCACGACTACTCTCTGCTTCTTCTCCACTGCCTGCTGGTACTTGTAGGCGCTGTCGGCAATCTCGTTCTGCATGAACCCCTGCTCGATAGCCGCGACCACGCCGCCCTTCTGCTCGACGTCACCAATTAGCTCTCGCGCTCGTTTCTCAATCTCATCAGTCAGAGACTCAACCGCATATGACCCGGCCAGCGGGTCAACCGTGTCCGCCACGCCCGACTCGTGAGCCACAATCTGCTGGGTCCGGAGAGCGATGAGCACCGACTCCTCACTCGGCAGTGCCAGGGCTTCATCGCGCGAGTTCGTGTGCAGGCTCTGAGTCCCGCCCAGCGCCGCGGCCAGCGCCTGGAACGCAACTCTAATGACATTGTTCTCTGGCTGTTGGGCGGTCAGCGTAACCCCGCCGGTCTGGGTATGGAAACGAAGCTTGCATGACTCGTCCGACGCGTTCCAGCGCTCACGCAGAAGTCTCGCCCAAAGCCTCCTCGCCGCCCGGAACTTTGCCACCTCCTCAAGGATATTCGAGTGCGCGGCGAAGAAGAACGAAAGCCTCGGCGCGAACTTGTCTATCGCAAGTCCGGCGGCGAGCGCGGCTTTAATGTACTCCAGTCCGTCTGCGATTGTGAATGCCACTTCCTGCACCGCTGTCGCGCCGGCCTCGCGCATGTGGTAGCCGGAAACGCTAACCGTGTTCCATTTGGGCACCTTCTCCGCGCACCACGCGATGATGTCAGTAACGAGCCGCAACGACGGCTTGGGCGGATAGATGTAGGTACCGCGAGCCACGTACTCCTT
This sequence comes from uncultured bacterium, assembly GCA_964485845.1. GTDB lineage: Bacteria > Hydrothermota > Tepidihabitantia > Tepidihabitantales > Tepidihabitantaceae > UBA2258. Next base: position 14,620 of record CAZAKP010000055.1, read on the forward strand.
CAGGATATCATTCTGTATCGTGCCCTGCAGCCCGCCGATGCTCACGCCCTGCTTCTCGGCAACCACGCAGTACATGGCCAGCAGGATGCCCGCCGTGGCATTGATGGTCATCGAAGTCGAGACTTTGTCGAGTGGTATCCCTGCGAACAGCGTCTCCATGTCCTCAAGCGACGAAATGGCGACGCCCACTTTGCCGACCTCGCCTCGCGCCATCGCCGAATCCGAGTCATATCCCATCTGCGTGGGCAGGTCGAATGCAACCGAAAGCCCGGTCTGTCCCTGTCCCAGCAAGTAGTGATAGCGCTTGTTCGTGTCCTCGGCCGAGCCGAACCCCGCATACTGCCGCATAGTCCAGAACCGGGAGCGATACATCGTGGGCTGGACCCCGCGCGTGAACGGAAACTGACCCGGCATTGCCAGTTGTTCAGGGTAGTTCTCGTAACCCCAGTCCTCAGGCGAGTAAGCCCGCTTCAGTGGCAGTCCTGAAACCGTCTCCCCCGCCTCCGCCCGCTCCGGCGCCTTCTTGAGCGCGGGAGCCACCGTCTCTTGCTCCCACTTCTCTGTAAGCTGTCTCAGACTGACGTTCGGAATGTCTATCCGTGATTCGTGATTCTTCATTCGGACTTCGCCATTCCCTAGAGTGGGATATTCCCGTGTTTCCTTGGCGGGTTGGACGCCTGCTTGTCCCTGAGTATCCGGAACGACTCACCGACGCGGCGACGCGTATCTTCGAACTCAATCACCTCATCCACAAACCCAAGCTCTGCGGCCTTGAATGGGTTGCCGAACGTCTCTTCGTAGTCCTCGACCAGCTTTCGCCGCGTTTCCCCCGGGTCGGTTGCCTCAGCGATCTTCTTCCGATGGATGATGTTCACCGCGCCCTCAGACCCCATGACCGCTATCTCGGCGGTCGGGTAGGCAAAGTTGAAGTCACCGCGGATGTGTTTGGACGACATGACGTCATAGGCCCCGCCGTATGCCCGGCGCGTGATGAGCGTCACCTTGGGTACGGTCGCCTCACAGAAAGCGTAGAGCAGCTTGGCCCCGTGCCGGATGATGCCTCCGTACTCTTGGTTCGTACCGGGCAGGAAACCGGGAACGTCCACGAAAGTCAGAATCGGGATGTTGAAGCAATCGAGGAACCGCACGAACCTGCCTGCCTTGCACGAGGCATCGATGTCGAGGCAGCCGGCGAGGTGCTTCGGCTGGTTCGCCACGATCCCGATGACCTCGCCGTTCATGCGCGCGAAACCGATGGCGATGTTCCTGGCGAACGACTTCTGCACTTCGAAGAAGCTGCCGTGGTCCACCACCTTGTGGATAATCTGGGTCATATCGTACGGTTTGCGCGCGTCGTCGGGGATAATCTCCTCGATACCCTCGCACGGCCGGTCCGGCTCGTCGTGGGACGTAACCGAAGGCGGTTTCTCGCGGTTGTTCTGCGGCAGGTACGAGAGCAGCTTGCGGCATACCTCGAGCGCGTCCTGGTCGTCAATCGCCTTGAAATGCGCCACGCCCGAAGTCTCGTTGTGCGTCGCGGCGCCGCCGAGCTTCTCCTTGGTCACCTCTTCCTTGGTTACGGCCTTGATGACCTCGGGCCCGGTGATGAACATGTAGCTCGCCCGCTCCGACATGATGATGAAGTCGGTCAGTGCCGGCGAGTATACTGCACCGCCGGCCGTGGGCCCGAGCACGACCGATATCTGGGGCACGACACCCGAGGCCAAAGTATTGCGCAGGAAAATGTCGGCATACGCGCCAAGGCTGTCTACGCCCTCCTGAATCCGCGCGCCGCCGGAGTCATTCAAGCCGACGACCGGCATGCCGGT
>CAZAKP010000056.1:0-16387 GCA_964485845.1 uncultured bacterium
AATACCCGGGCGGGTACTGGCGGCTGGTTCCCGATCCCTTCAGCAGCGATAGTGTCCGATCCTGACTACCGTGATACGATCGCTCACCACATCCAGCTCTACGGGGAAACGGAGGGTCTGAAGTCGAGTCTCGCCGCGGCGTACGCGCGCCTCATTATCGTCGTAGATTCCGCAGTCAAGCTGGCCTACATGCCGAGTCTTCCGGGTCAACCGGCTAGGTGTCAGTCTGTGGCCTACATTGAAGACCAAGGTATGTATGGCATGAATGACTGGTTGACCAGGTTGAAGGCCTACGGCGCGGACACCTGCTTCGACGTGGCGAGCTGCTGGGGCTACGCTTGGACCGGGAACCCGGAGGGACATGCGGGAGTTCTGCAATGGGTGCGGAATTGCCTATCCGACGCCGGGTACGCGCCCAGACCCTGCATCTTCACAGAGTTTGGATGCGTCTGGGAGAAGTACAATCCTCCGACTGACGTCCAGCGCGCGTTCCACCTGTCAAAAGCCTATCCCGTGCTTGAGGCAGCTAACGCCACGCCTGGCTACCCGGCGCTGCAGGGAGCGTGGTTTACGTTCTCAAGCCAGTACATGGGTGGCAACTGGCCGATAATCCTCGACACTACGCACAATTGGCAGTCGTTGGCTCCCGCCTATGCGTACGAGCAGTGGGGCACGCTGGCCAAAGGGGCGGACTTCGAGGGCCGCATACCTTGCGGGGACTCGGTCTTCGTGCTGCAGTTCGAGGACACGCTCCACAAGAGATTCTGGACGGCATGGGCGGCAGACCCCGATAGCCAGAACCTCGTGGTCGGCATCCCGGCGCGCTCTGACATCATCGACAGCGTATCGACTCAGATCGATGACACCCCTGACCAGGGGAGCCAAAGCAGCGGGATGGGCGGTTGGCTAAGCGCAACGCTCGACACGGTCCCGCTCATCATAGCCGAGCGCGAGACTCTGCACCGTCCGGACATCACCGTTGACAGCGTGTGGTGCACACCCGACGCGGATTCGGGGCTGCCCGTCGTGTTCCACGCGAAGCTCCGGAACACCGGTACAGATTCTACACCCATCTCCTCTCCCAATTACTACCTCTGTACGCGCGTGAAGTTCTACATAGAGGGCGGGTTGGCGAGACAGGCCGACTACCTCCCGAGCATCTACGTAGACTCAACGGTTATCGTGTCCGCGGACACGGCGCTGCAGTTGCCCGTGCCTCTACCGGTGCTCGTCTGCGCAACCGCCAACGAGGACCAGATGTACGTCGAACTCGGCATGAACGACAACGCCGGCTATTTCAGGTGCGGCTCAGCCGGCGGCGATGGCGGGCAGTCGGGCGGGAATAGCGACTTGCCCAAGACTCTGAGCTTGAGCCAGCCGCTTCCGAACCCGGCAAAGGGTGCGCTCAGGGTCAGGTACGCTCTGCCCAAGCAGACTCGGGTCAGCGTCAAGCTCTACGACGTCTCGGGCAAGCTCGTGACAACCGTGGCAAGGGGTGAACAGGCTCCGGGCTACTACGACGTGACGTGGGACCGCAAGGATGATCAAGGAGGCACGGTTGCCCGCGGAGTTTACTTCCTCACGCTGAGCGCCGAGGGCAAGCGCTTCTGCAGAAAGGTCGTCCTGACAAAATAGCTCCCGGTTCGGGACACGATTTGAATTGCCCGGGCGCAATTCGGTCATGTCCCTGCAGGGCCGTCGCCAGTCATGGTGGCGGCCTTCTGCTGTCTAGTCGGACCTCGGGCTACTCGATAACGGACAGGCTACGGTTTTGGCGGCGGGGAGTTGAAGACTTTGGTCCGGATCGCCGCGAGTACGTCCGGGTCCTGTCCTCGGCTCGCCCACTTCTGGAGCAGGACTTCGCTCGCCATGGCGAAGCTCTCTCCGGATATGCTCTGCTGCCGCCCGAGCTTCCAAAGTTGGCGGGCGTAGCTCAGATAGGGGACGTAGTTGGTGGTGTGAACTCCCTGCTGGTTCAACACTTCTTTGACCTGGAGTTCCATGGCTGCCATCTCCGTGGTCGCCGCCTCGTAGCGCCGTAGCATCCCCTCGTGCAACTGGTCGAGGGTCGCCTTGGCCCGTTCCGGGCTGTACTTCTTCTGCCAGCGCTCTATACGTCTCGTAACATCGGACATTTCCGCGCTCCCTTCATCCGGTCCTGACTACTCGATAGGCATTAGGAACAGCTACCATCCGGTAGCAGTCCACTGCAGTAGCGGGCAAGCCGAAGCTCAGCGTAGCTCCGTCTGTCCGTTCACTACCTCTTAGACACGCCTAGCAGTAGGTCGATGCGCATAAGTATAAGTCATTGCAGTTACTTACGATACATGAGCTGCTACACAGGGTAGCATAGACATCAGCGTCCCAGTCACAGTCTGGGGGACCGTCCCGGGGACGGTCTGGGCTATGGTATCAGATACGGTCTAAGTGGTGGTATGTGGGATTGTTAGGCCAGTGGAATCAGGGGTCGAGTCTGGTGTTGTCTACGCGATTGTTGCAGCGGTCGTCTGTCAGACCGACTCAGATTCCGTATCAGGGTTGGTTTGAGGAATGGTAAGGCAGGTCGTGACCGCAGTGGTGGCTGAGTTAGTCTGCAAGGTCGTAGCTGTGGTGGTACCAGTGATGGTTAGCGGAACAACGGCTGAGAGGGTTGCGGCGATGGTGAGGTAGATGAAGACCCGGATGCCGGCCTCTCTGCTATGCCGCTAGCCAGGCCACGGGTTGAGCGCGATGATTCAGAATCTCCAAGGAGAGAGATAGCGCTGGTGAGCGGACGAAGTCAGCTATAGGGAATCAGAACGCAGGAGTATAGGAGGCCCGATGACCGAAGGGCGGACGAGACGCAAGCCCAGGCTCAGGAACGGACCCAGCCTTGGCTGTCAGCTTGTGGCACTTGGCTTCTGACCTGGTGCCGGCTACAGGTCCTTTCGCCGCGCGCGCCAGCGCCTGACGATACGGTCCACGTCCATGTCCTGGATGCCCGTCTTCCACCATTTGGCGAACTCGACGTCGGAACTCTGCGGCTTGGGGTTCGGGCAGTCAATCATGACGCGCGTCGGCAGGGCCACGCAGTCGCCGAGAATCAGCGCCTCGCCGGTCCGCAGCGACGGCAGCATGTCCATCAGCCCGGACAGCGAGTCCGGGACGAGCTTGCGGACGTAGGCCTGGTCATCCGGGTTGGTGAGCCGCATGGCGATGAAGCTGTTGCACTGAGAGAGCACGGTCTCGGACAGCTCCTTGGGCCGCTGGCTGACGATGATCGTACCCACGCCGTACTTGCGTCCCTCCTTGGTAATCCGCTCGATTGCCGACTTGGCCGCCTGCAGCCGGAAGTCGTTGCGATTGGGCACGTAGTTGTGCGCTTCCTCCAGCACGAGCAGGATCGGGAAGCGGTCGCGCTCCGGGTTCCAGAGGTTGAACTCGAAGACGATGCGCGAAACGACCGCGGCCACGACGCCCACGGCCTCCGAAGGAACGCCGCTAAGGTCGATGACCGCCATCCGGTTGCCGCTGCCAATCGATAGGAAGTCGCGGAGCAGTTGCACGAAACTGTCGTTGGTGGTGTACTGAGTGGGCGCGAACATGAACTTGAACCGCGGGTCGCTCACCTTGCTGTCGAGCCGGATGAGAAACTTGTCGAACTCGCCGTACAGCGGCCCGGGTATCATTTCGCCGGCCGCGTTCGGCACCATCTGGATGTTCCAGTTTCTTACCGTGTCCAGCAGGTCGTCAAGGTCAAAGAAGATAGGGGAATCCGCGGTTACGCGCTCGCCCTTGCGCAGCCGGTCGCTGCCGACCGTGCCCTCGCGCGCCTGCACCAGGGCGTCCCGCAGCACCGTCATCTGGTTCTTGGCCGAGAATTCGCTCTGGTCCACGGTCAGGTCCTGGAATTCATCGAAGCTCAGCAACCAGTACGGCAGTTCGACCTTGTCCGCCTCGATCCGCGTGACGTTCTCCGGGAACGCCGCCCCGTATTCCCCGTGCAGGTCGAGAACGACGATGTGCGTATCCTGGTACTTCCGGATTGCTTCCTGGAGAATCGAGACGACCGTGCAGGACTTGCCGCAGCCGGTGCTGCCCACGACTGCGATATGCTGTCCGAAGAACCGGTCGGCGTTGATGTAGGCGCGCTGGTCCTCGGTCTGGGAAGGGTGGCCGAACGAGAACTCGTACTCGTTGAACTCGGAGAAAATGCTCTTCAGTTCGTCGGGGGTAACCATCTTCGCGGTCTGGCCCACAGTCGGATAGACGGCGACACCGCGGATGAACCCTCCTTCCGCTCCCATCGAACCGATGAGTATGCAATCCGCGACCTTGCGCCGGCCCGACTGACAACTGCTGTCGTGGGTCACCGGTGACAGGTGAGCGCCGTCCATACTGATGGACGAGACGATACCGACGACGTTGCGGTCGCGGACCGCGATCTTGATGTGCGAACCGGGTTGCCCCGGGAAGTAATCCTCGGCCAGCGCCACGGTCGTGTCGACGTGCAGCTCGACCAGCGCCCGTTCGCCGTTTACCTCAACGACATGCCCGATTTCAACATCACATGGTGCTGCCATGGTTGCTCACTCCTTTGCGGACGACCAGGCCGCTGCATTTGCAGTCGGCCTGGGAAGTTCTATGGCGGGAACGCGGGGGCCCCGAACAGAACCATGGCCGGGATTGCCCCGGCCGGGGCGACGCGCGACGTAACCAGTCACTTGCCTAAAAATACCCTAGCCCGGCAGCGACGTCAATCTCCGGCGTGTGACCATTTGACTGTGCATTCGTTTGCTCTAGTATCTGGCGATGCCCGACCCTCAAGCTTCAAGCCCCAAACTTCAAGCCCCAAGCCGGACCAGGCAAGTGACGGCGCCATGCGGATAGTCGGCTTCACCGAAACATCGCTGCTCGACTGGCACGGCAGGATTTCGGCAGTCCTGTTCATCGGCGGCTGCAACTTCTCCTGTCCCTTCTGCCACAACTACCGGATCGCCGATGACGACCCTGAACTGGCGCTGGTTCCGCTTGAAGAAGTCACACCTACGCTGCACCGGAAGCGGGATTGGTACGACGGCGTGGTCCTGACCGGCGGCGAACCGCTGATGCACCCCGAGGTCTTCGACTTGTGCCGGCAGTTCAAGGCCACCGGCCAGCAGGTGAAGGTCGACACCAACGGTGCTTACCCGTACGCACTAAAGACCCTGCTGGAGCTGAAACTGGTAGACGCGGTGGCGATGGACATCAAGGCGCCGCTTGATTCCCGGTACACCAAGGCTGCCGGCAAGCACCTCGACCTCGCGCCGTTGCGCAGGACCATCCAACTGCTCATCGAGTCAGGCGTCGAGCACGAGTTCCGCTGCACGCTCGTGCCCGGCCTCATCAACCCGGAGGACGCCACGGCCATCGGCGAGACCATCAAGGGCGCCCAGGCCGTCGCTCTGCAGGAGTACAACAGCTCCCGGGCACGGGTCAAGGGTTTTGGGGAAGCGAAGTCCTACACGCTGGCCGAGGTCGAGGCGATGGCCGAGATACTCAGGCGCTCGGTCAAGGAAGTCAGAATTCGCGGCAGCTTCTCCTGAGACACCGTCCCGAACGCATTCTCAAAGCCACGGACGACCGCTGACCGCACGCGCGCGTCGTCGGTAATCCCGCCCTCCGACCTCACCGAAGTCATCACGACATCCGGCATCCCGCAGGGGTGCATCAGCCGGAAGAATCCCAGGTCGACCGTCACGTTGAGCGCAAACCCGTGGAAGGTGACCCGGCGTTTGACCGCAACCCCGATGGACGCGATCTTCCGCTCTTCACACCAGACGCCGATGTGACCCGGGCTGAGTCCCGATCTGACCCCGAGTTCGGCGAGCGCTGTCACCAGCGCGGCCTCGACCCGCTCGATGAACCAGCGCACGCCGGCGATGCCCGACTCCAGCTTGAAGACCGGGTAGCCGACGAGCTGCCCCGGACCATGGAATGTCACATCCCCGCCGCGCTCAATGCGGTGCAGCGCAACACCGCGGCGCGCCAGTTCGGCCTCGCTTACAAGCAGGTTCGACGCCTTTGCCGACCGGCCCAGGGTAATCACCGGGTCGTGTTCAAGCAGCACGAGGACGTCGGGTATTTTGTCCTCGACCCGCAGCCGCCACAACTCGCGCTGCAGCATGAGCGCCCGGCCGTATTCCAGCCGGCCCAGACTGAGCACAGCGGCGGGGGCCTTCGGGACACGATCTTTTGCGGCTTGGGACGCGATCCCAATTGAGGACAATTGGGTCATGTCCCCGCCGGTTGGCCCCTACCGGTTGACAATGTGGATGGCTTTGGAGTGGATGGCTTCGGCCGCCTCAAACAAGAGCTCGCTCATCGTCGGGTGCGCGTGCACGACGTGGCCGATTTCGGCGGCGGTCAGGCCCAGCTCAATCGCGGTCGTCGCTTCCGCAATCAGCACGTCGGCCTGGGGCGCGGCGATCTGCACTCCCAGTACCTTGTCGGTCTCCGCATCGACCACCATCTTACAAAGCCCGTCACCACGGTTCAGCGTCAGCGACCGGCCCAATGCCGAGATTGGCACGCGGCTCACCTTCACCTTGATGCCCTGGCTGCCGGCCTCGGCCTCGCTCAAACCGACCGAGGCAACCTCCGGGTCGGTGTAAACGCAGGCTGGCACGGCTTTGAAGCGCCAGGGACGGCCGCCGCCGAGCGATTCGGCCAGGGCGATTCCATCGGCCATCGCCCGGTGCGCAAGCATGGGTCCCGGTTTGACATCACCGATGGCATAGATGTGAGCCGCGCTGGTACGGTAGCGCTGGCCGACCGCGACGAAACCCCGCTCATCCAGCTTCACCCCGGCCTGGTCCAGTTCGAGGCCGGCAGTGAGCGGTCTGCGTCCAATCGCCACGAGCACCATGTCGGTCTCGACCTTCGATTCAGTCTCCCCTGACTGGAAGCGCACGGCGAGCCCGGGCTCTCGGTCAAGTCCCGTGACCTTGACCCCGAGGTTGAATTCGATCCCCTCGGCCTGCATCGCCTTCCGCAATGCCACACTGACATCGATATCAAAGCCCGGGAGTAGCTGCGGCATCAGTTCCAGTACGGTTACACTCGCACCCAGGCGTCGGAACGCGGTGGCGAATTCGAGGCCGATGGCTCCGGCCCCGATGATGGCGATGCGAGCGGGCAGCCGGGTCAGATTCAGGGCACCGTTCGAATCAATCACTCGCTCGCCGTCCGGCTCGAATCCCGGCAGGACCGCGGAAGCCGAGCCGGTCGCGATGATGACGTTCTCGGCCCCGAACCCCAGCTCAGTCCCGTCCGGTTGGGCCACGACGACCCGCTGTCCGTCGGCAAACCGCGCCGCGCCCTTTACGGTCTCGACGCCGTTCGACCGCAGCAGAAACTCGACCCCGCGTACCAGCCGGTCCACGACCCGGCCCTTCCAGCCATAGAGCGCCTGGAAATCAATATCTGGTTGCCCGTAGATGATGCCCATGCGCCGGGCTTCGGCCGCCCCGCGCACCGTGGACGCTGCGTGGAGCAGCGCCTTGACGGGAATGCAGCCCCAGTTGAGGCAGATACCGCCGATCCGGTCCCGTTCGATTACCAGCGCCTTGCGGCCGAGTTGTGCCAGCCGGATAGCCGCCACGTAGCCGGCCGGCCCGGCCCCAATGACAAGGAAATCAACGTGCTTCTCCACTCTCATCCTCGCTCAGTGGAGACGCAAGTAACAAGTATCAAGGACAAAGGACCGAGCAAAGGGGAAAGGGGAAATGGCAAAGTCCGGACTTGAGATTCCTCACTTTCCACTTGTCTTGTCCTTAGTCCTTCGGACTTCATGCTTTCCTCACCAGGCCGTGCCTTTGATCATCTCCGACGCGATGACCAGCCGCTGAATCTGGTTGGTGCCTTCGTATATCTGGGTTATCTTCGCGTCGCGCATCATCTTCTCGACCGGGTATTCTCTCATGTAACCGTAGCCGCCGAAGATCTGTACGGCATCAGTGGTCACCTTCATCGCCGTATCCGAGGCCAGCACCTTGGCCATCGAGGCGATGGCCGATACGTTCTTGTGGCCCGCGTCGGCCACCCTGGCCGACTGGTAGATGAGCGTACGGGAAGCTTCGACCTGGATCGCCATGTCGGCGAGCATCATCTGCACTGCCTGGAAACTGGCAATCGGCGCATCGAACTGGATCCGCGTCCGGGCGTACTCCAGCGCCTCGTCCAAAGCTCCGGCCGCGATGCCGAGCGCCTGGGCGCCGACGCCCGGACGGGTCCGGTCGAACGTTCTCATCGTGTGGATGAACCCGTAGCCTTCCTTACCGCCGATGAGGTTCTCGGCCGGTATCCGGCAATCCTGGAACACAAGCTCCGCCGTCTTCGAGCAGCGGATACCCATCTTGTCCTCGATCTTGCCATAGGTGAAACCGGGAGTACCGTGCTCGACGATGAACCCGGAAAGCCCGCGCGCGCCCTTGGTCGGGTTCGTGCTCGCGATAACCGCGTAGATTTTGGCCACACTGCCGTTGGTGATGAACTGCTTGGTCCCGTTCAGCACGTAGCTGTCGCCGTCGCGCCGCGCCCTGGTTTTGACGTTGCTCGAATCCGAGCCGGCGCTCGCCTCGGTAATGGCAAAGGCCGCGATTTCGCCGGCCGCCAGCCGGGGCAGGTACTTCTTCTTCTGTTCAGGGGTCCCGCCGAGCAGTATCGGGAACGTACCGAGCCCGCAGGCCGCGTAGCACAATCCGGCCGCACCGTCGACCCGGCACAATTCCTCGACGACGATGCACATCTCCACGATGCCGCCGCCCAGCCCGCCGTACTCCTCGGGGATGTAGACGGCCATCAGCCCGAGGTCGGCCATCCCCTTCAAAAGTTCGTGGGGGAACTCGCCGGTCTTGTCCAGTTCCGCCCGGACCGGCTTCATCTTCTCCTGGGCGAAGCGGCGGGCCAGGTCCCGGATTTCCTTCTGCGTGTCAGTAAAGAAGTATTCCACAGTACGCTCCTTTGGGGTTAGCTGCCGGCAGCAAGGAGTCGGCCGACAATCGACTGCGAACTCGCGTCGCCAACTCCGAACTCCCGGCTCTCAACTTCTGTTCCTGCCGGTCCGCCGCCCCACTTCGGCGGCGACCTGCTCCAGTGCCGGCTTCATCGCATCGCGGGTCAGGCGATAGCACTCGACCGAAAAGCCGATCGGGTCGTCAACTCGCTCTTCCCTGCCCGCGTACGAAAGCAGCAGCTTCGTCTTCGCGGCGGCATTCGGCGCCATCTCACTGATCCGCTGGCGGTGGTACTCCTCCATCACCAGGACCAGGTCGGCGGCTTCAAGCATCGCCGGCGTCAGTTGCCTGGCGCGGTGCCCGGTCAGGTCGAGCCCGACGTCGTAGAGCACTGCGACGGCATTATCGGCCGCCGGACGGCCCACCGGCGCATCGGTGCCGGCTGAACTGACCTCGGCCGCCATTCCCTCCAGCATATGCGCCAGCATGTACCGGGCCATCGGGCTGCGACACGAATTGCCGGTGCAGACGACCAACACCGAAAAAAAGAGCCCGGGTCCAATCCTCACCAATTCCCCAAGCTGCTGCTCAACGTCTAGTATTCCCAACTTTCCCCGCCTGTCAAACACGGCCGGGCGCGATCTGAAGTCGATGCCGGTCGGGCCCGGCCCGACTTCACCGCCGGTGACGACAATTGAGGCCCTGCTACCGAGCTCATCCGCAAGTTCACCCGGCTCGGTGCCGCCTTTCGGCAAGCCGAACCAGACATCTCCCCCGGCGCGCTCGACCAGCGCCCGGGCCAACGGTTCAGACGCCAGGGCCAGTCGCGGCTGCTCCGAGAAAAAAGCGCCGACCACCGGTCCGGCCATGACCTTGAGCGCTCGTTCCTCGAAAGACGGCTCCAATCCGGCGATTGCCGCCGCCAGCGGCTGCGCGTCGACCAGCCGGTAGTGTGCGCCGAAGCCGGCGAGCGCCTCGGGTTTGCGGGCAACGACACAATACCCTCCGAGCATCGGAACGACTGCGACGCCGTGCTCAAGTGCGCTGCCGACCTGCCCGGCTACCTCGGCTGGATTCTTCCGCTGGATTCTGACAAACTTCGGCACTGGCTAGCTGGCGCGAAAGGCAAGTCCCCGGGCGCCGATATCCCGGCGATACACCATTCCGGGGAAACCAATCCCCTCCAAAGCCCGGTATGCCCGGTCCCTTGCCTCAGCCAGTGAGCGGTCGATTCCGGTAACGCCAAGTACCCGCCCGCCGCTCGTGACGGCCCGCCCGCCGTCGAGCCTGGTCCCGGCATGGAACACCACAACACCGTCGTGACCAACCAGGTCGCCGGTGATGGCCATGCCCTTGCCATAGGAGCCCGGATACCCCTCGGCTGCCGCCACCACGCACAGCGCTGCACGGTCGGCGGGAATCTTCAGCTCGCGTTCACCCAGCCTGCCCTCGATGCAGTCCATCGCCAGCTCGGCCAGGTCATCATCCAACAGCGGCAGGATGACCTGGGCCTCCGGGTCGCCAAAGCGGCAGTTGAATTCCAGCACCCGCAGGCCTTCCACCGTCAGAATCATGCCCGCGTAAATCACGCCCCGGTAGTCGATGCCCCGGCGGGCAAACTCGGCGAGCAGCGGCTCGAACACCTTTTGCTGAACTTCGCGTTGCCGGGCCTCGGTCATCACCGGCGCCGGCGCGTAGGCGCCCATGCCGCCGGTGTTCGGCCCCTTGTCTCCGTCGAGTAGTCGCTTGTGGTCCTGCGATGGTGCGAGCAGCCGGACGTTCCTGCCGTCGCAAAGCCCGATCATCGAGGCCTCCTCGCCCGCGAGGAATTCCTCGATCACCACAACCTTTCCGGCCTCGCCATAGCGTCCCTCCCGCAGCATCGCCGAAACCGCCTGCTCGGCCTCAGGCAGGGTCTCGGCCACAACTACGCCCTTGCCCGCGGCCAGACCCGAAGCCTTCACGACTACCGGCAATTGGTGCTGACCGAGATAGCTGCGCGCGGAATCGAAGTCGGTAAACGACTGGTACCGCCCGGTCGGGATTCCGGCCGCGAGCATCAGTTCCTTGGCAAAGACCTTGTCGCCCTCAAGCCGCGCACCGCTCCGGTCCGGGCCGAGGACCTTAAGGCCCTGCCGCGAAAACTCGTCGGCCGCTCCGGCCACGAGCGGCACCTCCGGTCCGATGATTGTGAGATCGACCTTCTGTCTGACCGCAAAACGGGCAAGCCCGGCCAGGTCACCGGCCGGGATCGGCTCGCACCTCGCGACGGACGCAATCCCGGCGTTACCCGGGGCGCAGAACACCTGATGCCCGGACCGGGCGACGTGCCAGACGAGCGCGTGCTCGCGGCCCCCGCCGCCGACTACTAATACTCTCAATGCTTAAGCAGTTTCTCCAGCTTCGCCGCCTTCATTGCCGCTGCCCAACTCCCGAAGTACCGCACTGCGGCAGCATGCAGTATCCGGTAGCGCTTGCGGATGGGTATGGTCGTCCCCAGCGGAACGCCGAGGCCTCGCATCCGCTTGATCTCGGCCACTATCTCGGCCTTCGACCATTCCTTCTGACGTTTGATCTTCGTGTAGTCCAGCCCGGCCGCCTTGATTGCCTGGCGCCATGAGCCGAAGTAGACCGAGGCAGCGCCGACGAGGCCACCGTGCAACCTCTCGGCGGAACTCACGTTGAGCTGCTCCCCCGCCGCCTTGAGCCGGCGGATCTCCGCCACGATCTTCTGCTTGCTCCAGAAGCTCTTGCGCCGGACCGTCTCGTAATCGATCCCGGCCGCTTTGATGGCACCTTCCCAGGTGCCGTAGAACTTCCTTCCGGCGTAGGCGAGCGCCGGGTAGTTGCGGGCGATATAGCCGGAGTTGAGCTGTTTGCCTCCATGGGTCAACTCGCCAATCACCCTGAGGACTTCTTCTTTCGACCATCGCTTGTATGAACGCTTCATTGCCACCTCCGGTAAGAATGTAGCCTAACCGTGTGGAGGTGTCAATACTTGGTTGCTGGCTTGACAACCCGGCTGAACCGCTTAATATCCTCGCGATGAAGCAACTGCTCTTGGAAATCGGCACCGAGGAAATCCCCGCCTCGTTTCTGGGACCGGCCCTTTCCGACCTGGAGCGCCGGGTCCGGGCCGCGCTAGTGGAGCACGAAATTGCGGCCGGCCCGGCCGAGCTTTTTTCGACCCCGCGCCGGCTCGGTCTGCGCCTGATAGAAGTGGCTGAGGGCAGGCCCGCCCAGGTCGTCGAACTCCAGGGCCCGCCCAAGAAGGCGGCATACGACCCCCAGGGCAACCCCACCCGGACCGCGGTCGGATTCAGCGCCGCCCACGGCAAGACCCCGGCCGACCTCTACGTCAAACCGACCCCTCGCGGTGAATACGTATTCATCAAGAAACAGGCCGACCCGGTGCCGACGACGAAGGTACTGCGGGAGGGGGTACCCGGGATTATTGCTGCGTTGCCGTTCCCCAAGAGCATGCGCTGGGATACGACCGGGGTCAGATTCGCCCGGCCGATACGTTGGCTGATCTGCCTGTTCGGCGAAGAAGTGGTCGAGTTCGAATTCGGCGGGCTGAAGTCCGGCGCGGAATCACGGGGACTCCGCAACTCGACTCCGGCTTTGTTCCCTATCCCGAGCCCGGCCGAATACGAATCCACCCTGCGGGCCCACGGCGTCATTGTCCCCCGCGCTACGCGCAGAACCGCAATCGCCGAGGAGCTGGAGCGCCTCGCCGCCTCAGCCGGCGGCCGACCGGTCGAGGACGAAGATTTGCTTGAAGAGACGACGGACATCACCGAGTCACCGGAGCTGCTGCTTTGCTCGTTCAGCCCCGACTATCTCGACCTCCCGGCCGAGATACTGACCACAGCGCTCAAGAAGCACCAGCGCTGCTTCTCCATCCGCAGAACCGACTCCGACGCCCTCCTCCCCAACTTTGTGGCCGTCGCCAACACCCCCGGCTGCGATGCGAAGACGGTGAGCGGCTGGTACGAAAAGGCGGCCGAGTCCCGCCTGCGCGACGCCCGCTTCTTTGTCGAGGCCGACCTCAAGCATGGCCTCGAAGCCCTGGTCGAAGAAGAAAAACAGGTGACGTGGATCGAGGGTATGGGCAGTTACTTCGACAAGACGAAGCGGCTCGGAGCCCTCTGCGACTATCTGGCCAGGCAGGTTCCCGGGACCGACTCCGATTCGCTCAGAAGGGCCGCGACCCTCTGCAAGGCCGACCTGCTCACCAACATGGTACGTGAGAAGGAGTTCACCTCACTGCAGGGCCGCATCGGCGGCATCTACGCCCTCAGGCTGGGCGAACCCGCGGCCGTGGCCGATGCCATTGCGGAACACTACCTGCCCCGGTCCGTCGGCGACAAGCTGCCGCAAAGCCGCAACGGCGCGCTGCTCTCGATTGCCGACAAGCTCGACAACATCGTCGCGACTCTCCTGACCGGCGAGATTCCCACCGGCTCGGAAGACCCCTTCGCCCTGCGCCGTCAGGCGACCGGTCTCCTGACCATCGTGCTGGAGCAGAACCTGCCGATTGACATCGGTGCGCTCGTGGCTGCCGCGACCCGGCTCTTCCCGGCGCCAAAGGACGAGTACGCGACTCAGATTCCCGGCCTGCTGCGCGAACGGCTCAACGCCCTGCTCGCCGACAAGGGCATCCGGTACGACATCGCGGCCGCGGTGATGGAAACGAGCTGGCAGCAGCCGGCCCAGGCAATGATACGCGCTACTGCGCTGTCTGCGTTCCGGGATGAACCGGAGTTCCAGAAGCTGGTCGTCGGCCAGAAGCGCGTGGCCAATATCCTCAAGGGGCTGTCAGTAGAAGGCCTGCCGGCTGAGCCGCTGCTCGTCGAGCCAACCGAAAAGCTGCTCTTCGACGAGTCGCGCAAGGTCGAGCCCGACCTGGACCGAGCGCTTGCCGCGCACGACTACCGTCACGCCTTTGAGCTGCTCCTCAGCCTGCGCCCGACCATCGACAAGTTCTTCGATGACGTCCTCGTTATGGCCAAGGAAGAAGACCTGCGCACGAACCGCCTGCGCCTGCTCGCCTACGTCCGCTCCCTATTCGCCCGGGTCGCCGACCTCTCCAAGATTGTCATCGAAGGGCAGTAGTGGCAGGGACATGACCGAAATCCGCCGGGGATTTCGGATCGTGTCCCGTTCCCGCTTCCGGCATTCTGCAATCTGCATTCTGCAATCTGCAATCTGCCTTCTCCTTCTCCTCACCTGCCGCCCCTCCGTCCCCAATCGCCAATCGCCAATCGTCAATCGCCAATCATCTGAAGTCCCGCGCCCTTCTCTCCCCACGCTGGAGCTTCGCATCAAGGACGCTCACATCTTCGCCGAGGTCGTCTCAAAGCCCGAAGACCGTGCCCTCGGCCTGATGTTCCGCCGCAGCCTGGCACCCGACTCAGGGATGTTGTTCGTGTTTGACTCACCCGAGTTCCAGCGCTTCTGGATGAAGAACACCCTCATCCCCCTGAGTATCGCCTTCATCACCCGCGACTCCCTCATCTCGGACATCCTCGAAATGGCGCCGCTCGACACCACGACGCCATACATCTCAACCAAGCCGGTTCTCTACGCGCTGGAGATGAACTCAGGCTGGTTCCAGACCAAAGGAATCAAACCGGGGGATACGGTGCGGGGCATGGGGTCGGCCAAGCGGTAAGAAACCTACCGGCGCTCCTTGCGGAGCCGGTACAAGCGCTCGGTAATCCCGCCCTCTTCCAGGAATCGCCCCTCGAGCTGTCGAAGCTGCCGGTCCAGCAAGAAGCTGGTCTGATGAACCAGACAGATGAGCGTGTTTGCCGCGGTCTCAGCGTCGCCCCGCTCGACAGGCTCGGAATAGGTCCTGTAGGACCTATTGGGCCTATAAACCAGAGAGCGGACTTCGCGCGTTCGCGCATGGTCCTTGCCCCAGAGCGGCAGCCGTTGGTGTCGCAGGAAGTCCTGGAAGTCGAGGAGCAGTTCCTCAAGGCTGGCCCGCGCCACACCCACGAGCTTAAGCTCAGTCTTGCGTGAGGTGCCGGATGCCTGGCTCGCCTCGGCGATGTTCTGGCGACCTGACCGTGCGGCCTGAACCATCTGGTCGTGGGTGCGGGATCGCTTCTCGATGAAGCGGTCACAGAAGGCGATGGTCGCGTCATAGACAATCTCCGCCATCTGGAACGACTTGAGCTTCTGATAGCCACCGTGCGGCGGTATCAGAGACTCGCCTGGCTTGCTCTGCGAATTCACCTACCTCATACTAGCCGGCCGTGGCGGAACGTCAAGACCAATGCGACACGCGCCGGGTCGCTCTGTCTACACCGGCATCGGCCCGGGCGCGGGCGGGAGCGTGGGGATGCCGGCGTCCCAGACCGCGAGCGCGGCCGCGAGAATACGGTCAAGCAGCTTACGGTTCATCGCCGCCGGCCAGGCCGTGGTGTTCCAGTTCGCGACGCTCTGCTTGCGCTTCGACGTGTCCGGCAACGTGCTCCGGGCGATATTACTGGCCCGCATCGCGGCCTGCCTGTAGCGGCGGAGCGTGGGCGCATCGCACCGAGCGGACTCGGCGACCTCCAGCGCGGCCTTGTGCGCCTTCTCGTAGATAGCCAGTGCCGCGCTTGAATACCGGGACCATGCACTATACCACTCGGCATAGCACATCTGGGCGTCGGTCACCACCCTTCGTCTCGGCTTTACTGCCATGATTGCGCGCGCCTCGGCTTCCGGCGACATCCAGTCAATCTCGTCGTGCTCGCACATGTCCTTGTACGCGAGCTCGGCCAAAGCCTCTGAGTACTCGGCAAGCGTGCGGTCGAGGGTTTTTCTTGCGGCCCATTCCCGCAGCCGGGCCAGCCGTTCGGCCCGCTTCGGCTCCTTCGTTCCGTGGGTGCGGTACAGCGCATTGAAAACCCTGCGCCCGTAGGCAGCCATGATGCGTCGGAATTTGGACCACCCCGCCACTCCGCCTGCGTCCAAGCCGCTGTGAAGGTAGAACTCAAACAACCTGCGCAGCGCCCAATACCCGGCTCTGCGCCGAAGCCGCAGCACCCGCCGTTCCTCCTCCCTGTTTGGAGTGCGTGCCTCAGAATGGGTCCTATAGGACCTATCAGTCCTATTCACCAGCGCCCGACCACATGTCTGCACCCGCGGCAGCGGCGCGGCCTCGGCCCGCTTCCTTGCTGGCTCCGGAATCGGCAGCGACGTGTAGCGGTCAATAACGTCCTTCAGGTCGTGAAAGCCAGCCCGAACCGCGCGCAAATACTCGACCAGCGTGACGAGACTCGCACTACCCACTCCGCCACGCTCCAGCCTGCCCACAAGCCTCTGACCGGCCCGCGCCTCGCCCATCGCATCCGCCACCCCGCGCTGCGTCATCCCGGCCCGCTTCCGCAGCGCAACCAGGCGTGCAGACAGCT
>CAZAKP010000057.1:0-16088 GCA_964485845.1 uncultured bacterium
GGAGGTAATCAGGGAGGGTATGAGCTCTTGGCAACGCCACTCGCCGAACCGGACAACGGCCGCGGCCCTCGGCTTGACCGATACTGAATCTCCGCTATTCTAACCCGCAGTGGGTGCTTCTCCTCCGGCGCTCGTCGCCGACCTTGTCGACCGCTTCTCCCGCGACCGCAAGGTCTTCCAGTCCCTTGACTACAAGGAAGGACAACTCACCGATTCACTCGGTACACTCAGATAATGAGGTAACAACTGATGCCGGTAAACAGCAACAAACCTCTCAGATGGAAGAAGGACATCAGCCAGTCAGTTGACATGTACAACGACTGGTTCATGCGTTTTGCTCCGAAGGCGTATCGCGACACTCGGCTAAGGACGACCGAGACAGTCCGGAGAGCCATGGAGGCAACGCGCGGGCTGGCCAGTCTGGACGCCGACACGTTGCGGGCGCATCCGGAGGTCATCTGCGTCCTGCGAATGTCGACTTGCCCACCCATCGCAGTGGATAGGCTGATCGGGCTGACCGGAATCGCCGGAGCCCTTGTCAAGACGATGGACAAGTTCTGCAAGATACCTCCGAACGCGTCCGCCCGAAGCGTCACAGAGGCTCTCGCCCGTATCGGTGATGTAATTCGGAGGCTTTTGGATCGTGACATCCTGGTCTGGCTCGACCGGCGGCGTGACCCGACGGAGGACGAGATGCAGCGTGCATCGACCGTGATTGCTGACCGGTTGTGTGGAGCGCAGACTAACCCGATAATCCGCAACGCGCAGGAGCAACGTCAGCTTGACAAGGTCAAGGACTGGCTTGTCGCACGCGGCTACAGGCAGGTCGAACCTGCGGACATCGCCGACCACCGCAAGATGCAGCCCGGGACGTTCTGCTACCGACTGAACGTAAGCGTACGCCAGGGCAACCGACGACTGAACGTTCCAGTAGATATAGCCGTAATGCCGCTCAAGCCCCGCGGATTCCATTGGCCGCTGCTTGTCGAGGCCAAGTCCGCGGGCGACTATACAAACGTGAACAAGCGCCGAAAAGAGGAGGCCACGAAGATCAAGCAGTTGCGCGACACGTACGGACGTAGCGTCAGATACGTACTCCTCCTGGGAGGCTACTTCGATTCAGGCTACCTCGGCTACGAAGCTTCGGAAGGCATAGACTGGGTTTGGGAGCATCGCATCGACGATTTCGAACGGATGGGCCTGTAAGCCGTGACGAAGATAGGCGAACTTGAAGACAAACGCCTCATTCTCCAACGCTCGCTTGACGAACGGCGCACGCAGGCTGAGCGAAACCGTCTGGGCCAGTTTGCCACGCCGCCTCGACTCGCGGTCAGCGTAGTAGAAGCTTCACTGAAACTGCTTCCCTCGGCATCGCGCATACGATTCCTCGACCCGGCATTCGGCACCGGCTCGTTCTATTCCGCGCTCCTTGGTCTGGTCGCTCACTCGCGCTTGCAGCATGCGGCCGGCTATGAGGTAGACCCGGATTTCGGAAACGTGGCCGAAAGGCTCTGGAGGGCGACAGGGCTGGAGCTGCACGTCGCCGATTTCACCAAAGCCAAGGCCTCTTCGGACCCCAGCTTGAAGCCCAATCTCATCGTGTGTAATCCTCCGTACGTCAGGCACCATCACCTGGACAGGGAAACAAAGGAGCGGCTCCAGGCACAGCTCAAACAGCAGCTTGGTATCAACGTATCGGGCCTCGCGGGTCTTTACTGCTACTTCATGCTCATGTCGCACAGTTGGATGGTCAGAGAAGGCGTTGCCGCCTGGCTTGTACCGAGCGAGTTTATGGACGTCGGTTACGGTCATGCAATAAAACGTTACCTGCTCGACCACGTTGAGACTCTCAGAATCCATCGGTTCGACCCGGCCGAGGTGCAGTTCGAGGATGCGCTCGTCTCATCGTGCGTCGTGTGGTTCCGCAACGTCACGCCGTCATCTGACCACGCGATTGCCTTCTCATACGGCGGCTCCATAGAGTCGCCCAACTGCGAACGCCTGATACCAGTTGATGAACTGCGGCGCGAGCATAAATGGACAAGGTTCCCGGCCAAGACACCGCGGCCGACCAGCGCGAAGGTCAGACTCGGGGATTTCTTCACCATCAAGAGGGGAATAGCCACCGGAGCCAACGGTTACTTCATCATGACGCGTCAGCAGGCCGAGGAACTCAAGTTGCCTCCCGCCGGCCTGCGTCCAATCCTGCCCGGTCCGCGACACCTGGAATCGGATGAGGTGCTCGCCGAGCTCGACGGATCGCCGCGCACGGAGCCACGGCTGGTACTGCTCGACTGCAGACTTCCTGAGCAGCAAGTCCAGGCCAAATACCCATCGCTCTGGCGCTACCTGGAGACAATCCGCCCGGACGTAGCCGGACGGTACTTGTGCGCGCGGCGTACGCCCTGGTATTCCCAGGAATATCGACCGGCTGCTCCTTACCTGTGCACGTACATCGTGCGCGCGAAAACCCGCCCGTTCCGGTTCATACTCAACCACTCGCAGGCGACCGCTGCCAATGTGTACCTCCTGCTCTACCCCAAGCCTCACGTCGCCCGTGCTCTAGAGACGAACCACGGGCTCCAACGGCAGGTTTGGCAGGCTCTGAACCGCTGTGGCGACGGCGTGATGCTCGACGAAGGGCGAGTCTATGGCGGAGGCCTGCACAAACTCGAACCGAGGGAACTTGCCAACGTACCTGCCGACCATCTGCTGGAACTCCTGCCGAATCCGGTTGAAGGCCGACGCGCCACCCAGGACTTGTTTGAAGAAGCAGTCGTCAGAGACGCCCCGCCTCGCCAACGCCGCGCCAGACCCAAGCTCCGCAAACGAGCCAAGAAACGGAACCGACGTGTCACGAATCGACGCCACTGACGGCTCACAGCTTACGGCCTACAGCCTACGGCTTAATTCGGATTCCGGGCCGTCAGCCGCAAGCCGTTGGCCGTTAGCCCTCATCCTCGGCAGCCTCTACTACCCGGACTGCCCTTACGAGTTCTCAGTCCTGCCCGCGGACATCCTCGGCCAGGTCTACGAACAGTTCCTCGGCAAGGTCATACGACTGACAGCAGGGCATCAGGCAAAGGTGGAGGAAAAGCCCGAGGTCAGAAAAGCCGGCGGCGTCTACTACACCCCAACCTACATCGTAGACCACATCGTCAAGAACACCGTCGATGAAACGCGCGAAGGCAACACGCTCGCGCATTTGACAACTCGCATTGCCCGAATAGCATGTTCCCTGCAATGAAGGCACTCATCTACGCATCCGCAGACGCTCAGAGGCGCACGGCGCGCGCCGGACCCGGATTGGCTAGTCCCACGATGGTAGCGCGGTTGGTGGTCGTCTGCGCGCTTGCTGCGCTGACTGCGGGGTGCGTCAAGAACCGGCCCCCGACCAAGCCCGTTATCGAAGGCCCGGAGCTAACGCGACCGATGGACACTGTGGCCTACACCATGAGCGCACTCGACCCAGAGGATGGAGTTCTCACTTACATGATAGCATGGGGTGACACGAGCAGCATAGAACGTACGAGCGATTACGCCAGCGGCACGAAGGTCGTACGCAAGCACGTCTTTCGCGACAGCGGGTCGTTCGCTCTGAAGGTGAAAGCACGCAACGCAGCGAATGTCGAATCGGATTGGTCTGACGGCCTCACTGTAAACGTCGGTTTCGTCCCGCCCGTCGTACCTTCTGCGCCGACCGGCCCCACGTCAGCCACCGCAGGGACCTCGTGCGGGTACACGGCTAGTTCGTCATCGCAGTTCGACGACAGCTGCCTTCTGCAGTTTGACTGGGGGGACACAACGAGCGCTTGGCTCGGACCGGTCGCAAACGACAGTGCATGCACAGGCTTTCACGCGTTTGACACGATTGGCGCCTATCAGGTTCGCGTGCGCGCAAAGGACCTCAGAGGAACCGCTTCCGCGTGGTCGCCTAGCCTCCTAGTTGCCATCGGTGCAGAGCCGCCGGTGACACCTGGGATACCGGTGGGGCCCGACTCAGGTTACGCTCGCCGTGCATACAGCTTCTCGACCTCCACTACTGACCCTCTCGGGCGTGATATTGCATACAGGTTCGACTGGGGCGATGGAGACACGACGTCATGGAGTGCGTTCTACTACAGTGGCGACTCCTGCACGCTGCAGCACACTTTCGGTGCCGACGGCAGCTATTCTGTCCGCGCACAAGCCAAGAACAGGGCAGGTGTGGTCTCAGCCTGGTCGAGCGAACACCCGTTCGTGGCCCAAGGTACAGGCTACCCCTATCGCGAAATCGGCAGCGTCCGGATTGGCGACGAGCCGTTGTTCGCCAAGTGCCACCCAAATGGACAACTCGTCTACGTGACGCGGAGCAATGGAGGCGTCACGGTCATTAATACCACGAACGATTCGGTCGTCGCTGTTCTTGGTGTAGGCGGTGCCGGAATAGATGTGACCCCGGACGGTTCAGCCCTGTACCTCACCAACCTCGATGCGCAGACGGTATCTGTTGTGCGGACTTCCGACTACTCGGTAGCTGCAGTCATCGGCGTGGGTAGGACTCCCTCCGCGGTAGCGGTGTCGCCCGACGGCCGGTTCGCGTACGTGACCGAGGCGCAAGACAACTCTGTAGGAGTCATCAGGACTTCCGACTACGCGGTCGTAGCCCATATCCCCGTGGGCGCATGGCCCGGCGCCATTGCCTTACTGCCGGACGGGCAGTACGCATACGTCGCTTGCACGAGCGATGGATCAGTCTCCGTCATTCGGACGCAGGACCTCCAGGTTGTCTGCACGGTGCCCGCGGGAGCACTCCCCTGGGATGTCTCCGTCTCGCCAGATGGCCGGTATGTATACGTCACCCATTTCGCAGACCGCACGCTTCAGGTCATACGCACGGAAGACAACACCGTTGTTGCGACGGTCCCAACGGGAGGGATAGGATGCGTTTGCGTGCTCCCTAGTGGGGAGTACGTCTTCACGAGTGCCTACTGGGACAGCAGCACCGTCACAGTCGTCCGGGTCTCTGACTTCAGCGCCATTGAGACTCTGCAAGCTGGGGAATGGCCGCGCGGCCTGGCGGTACTGCCAAGCGGCGAAAAAGTCTACGTTGCCAATCAGGGTGACGACTACGTCACCGTCTTTGGGTACTGAAACGAGGTCGGCGACCCGCACCATGACCTAAGGGCTTGCCTCGGTCTGGCACCCCTGAGTATCATATGAACTGGTGGGGTCTGGCGGGAGCCGTCTTGAGCGGGACTGCTCTCGCAACGGCTCTGGGCAAGTTGATTGACCTCCTCTGGTTGGAGCCTCTTAGACTCAAAGCCGACCGGCTGCGTTGGCTTCGGGAAGCGCGTTTGGAGGCATATGCTAGCCTTTCCGAGGAAATCCTCTCCATGGGGATCCGAAGTGAGATAGTCGCTGACTATCAGTTGTTTCGGGCAAAGGCAGCCCGAGCCGAGCTGCTCACAGACGACACTCAACTCCTGGCGGACCTGCGGAAGTTCAGCACGGACCTTCTCAACTTCAGCAGGGGCGGAACGATGGGGTTCAAGATAGCCAGCCCTGCCGACTTGAGAGTCACGCTCGAAGATGGGACAGTGCTCGGCAAGAAGGAACTAGAGAAGGTACTGGACTACGAATCTCTTGAGCAACAAGCGAACGAGTTGGTCGACCGCTTAGGCAGAATTGTGCGTGGAACCTAACACCGCGGTGCGAGCGATCGCACGGGAGGCAGTCTTAGGAGGAGTGCATCTGGGGTCCCACCGACTCAGTCCGGCCCGAAGTGGAAAAGCGTTCCAGAGATTCCGGCTCTCCAGATGAGTTCATATGAACGATGGCGGCTAGAGGCGAATTACTCAACAGGCGATTTCGTTGGAAACGACCTGCCATTTTCCATCCAGACCTCTAAGAGGACACAGGAAGTAGTCTCGGAGTCCGTTGCTTGGATAAAGGGCGACCCCATACGCTACAAGGCGCTCCGCAATGGGTTCGATGCGTACTTCGAGATCGGCAACCTGATACCACTGACTGTTGAGAAGTTCGGCTCGGGCCACAAGTTCCCTTGGTCAGAATCGCACTACGAGCTCCAATCCTCCTTGCGGTTATGCCTCGCCGGGTACTACAGGCACTCGCTGTTTGCCCTGAGGTCAGTCCTCGAACTCGGCACGCTTGGAGTGTTCTTCGACCTGGACGACAAGGCAGAGGAGAACATCAAGGCCTGGATGCGCGCTACCGAACCCACCCCTTGGTTCAAGGCGAGTCTGCGGAAGCTCTTTGAGGTTGGACACTTCTATCGATTCGACACAGGTCGTCAGCTCAGAACCAGTATTGAGCACTGCTACGACCGACTGAGCAATTATGTTCATACACGCGGCTTCCGACACAGCTCAAGTGGTCTGGCCGGTGCTCACGTGTATATCAATGTGTTTAGAGAGAAATCAATTCAGACGTACGTCCTCATGGCTCGTGAAGTCATAGAAATCGTCGTCACTCTCATGCTACTCAAGTACCCAATCGGAATGCAGGCGCTGCCGCTCGACGAGAAATTCGGACTGGACGCACCGGTTACAGGTGGCTACTTCGACGCCGTGAAAAGGACGGTTGTCACCCACGTGCTCGATCCCGAGACTGCAAGCGCGTTGCAGGAGATTAGTGATTCCGACGCGAGTGTGGCATCCACAGTTGCATGGTTCAAGGCCATGCCGGATGTCACGGACGAACAGCTTGAAGCACAGACAGAGGAACTGCGGCAGCAAATGAACGGAAATTCGGGAGAATCTGTGGGACGCAGTGAGTGATTATTGACACGGCCCAAGTCATTTTGGATTTACGATTTTGGATTGCCGATTATCGGTGCGGACGGCAACGCATTTCAGATTGATGATTCCAGCTTGCCGATTGGCGGGATGACGGCCAACGGCTTGCGGCTAGCTCAGAGTGACAATCGGGCGAACGTCGTTATAATAGACACACGATGCTGACGCGCGATGAAGTGCTGCAACTGCTGGCCCGAAATCGGGACCGGATCCGGTCGTTCGGGGTCCGGAGTTTGGCGCTGTTCGGGTCGGCAGCGCGCAATGAAGCCACCGAGGCGAGTGACTTGGACCTGCTGGTTGAGTTTGACCGCAAGACCTTCGACAACTACATGGACCTGAAGTTCTTCCTTGAAGAACTGCTCGACCGTCCGGTTGACCTTGTTCTCACGGATGCCGTGAAGCCGCGACTGCGCGAGCCGATTCTGTCCGAGGCCGTCCATGCAGCGGGACTATAGGGCGTATCTCGAAGACATCCTTGAGGCCGCGGGCGCGGCTCGGGAGTTCGTCGCGGGCATGGGCAAGGACGAACTGGCCAAAGACAGGCGCACACGCGATGCGGTCGTCCGAAACCTCGAGATCATCGGTGAGGCAGCGAAGAAACTGCCGGTCCAGACGAGGCGTGATCACCCCGAGGTCGAGTGGAAGAAGATTACCGGGCTGCGGGACATTCTGGTCCACGACTACTTCGGCATCGACATGGACATCGTTTGGGACATCGTTCAGAACAAGCTGCCGGTTCTCGTCGAGCAGGTCCAGCACATCCTGGACGAACGCACGTAGCTTTCCGGACAGACTCCGACGAGGTCAGGGGACAGCACGTGATTATTGACACGGCCCAAGTCATTTTGGACTTACGATTTTGGATTGCCGATTGACGCGGGCGCGGCCCGCTAGCTACAAGCCGCAAGCTGTCAGCCGTGAGCCGGAAGCCGGTATCCCCCGCGGGTTTGACACCCCCGCCCGCAAGTCATACAATCGACCGATGTTCGTGCGGGTCTGGTTCGCAGTCGGCCGGGAGACGCGGTGAGCTATAAGTGGGCATTGCTCTGCAACACGGCCGTGGGAGTCCTGGGTATCGGCCTTGCGCAACTGCAGCGCGGGCGGAGCCGGTTCTACTACTGGGCGATGCAGGGCTCTGCCTTGGTCCTGCTTCTACCTGTCCTCCAGTTCGTCTTCTTCGAGTTCACGCTGTGGACCCACAGTTACAAACTGAGCAGTGGCTACCAGGCCGTCACCTTGCTGCCCACAATGACCATTGAGGCTTGGGGAAGGTGGATAGCCTACGCGCTTTTGATTCTAGGCGTCCTCGACCTCAGGAACGACCGGTCCGAGGCTTCGCTCGCGGGCGCCACTCTGCCTGCCCATCCGACCGTTGCCACCGACGCCAAGCCGGACAAGCCCGGCAAACCGGACGTCTGATTCGACCCGCGGATTTGACACGCCTGCCCGTGAGTTCTAGAATCCGGTTGTCGTCCGGCCTTCCAACGGACGGGCATATGTATAGGGTGGCAAGTACCACCGATTCCGCCTTTCCGCCGGTTTCCGCCTTCGCCGAAAGGGAGGTGCTGTGAAGAAGCTGTTCTTGCTCCTACCGATTGCCTTCTGTCTGGGTCTCTTGGTCCTATCGCCTGTACGCGCGACCGACGTCATCTATGGGGACCCCCCGCCCCGGGATACGGAATCGAATGCCGTTCCGTTCTGGAAGCTCGAAGTCAAGCCGCAGTCGATCTCTATCCCTGAAGCCGAGTACCCGGATCAGGCCCGCAAGGCCGGCATTGAGGGAACTACCGTACTGCGGGCGCTGATCGACACGAACGGGTCGGTGGCTGATGCACGGACGTTCAAGACCTCCGGCAACTCGTTGCTGGACTCGTCCGCGCTCGAAGCTGCGAGGAAGGCGAAGTTCCGTCCGGGCATGCAGCGTGACAAGCCGGTTCGCGTCTGGGTCAGCCTGCCGTTCCGTTTCCGGCTGGATGATGGCAAGAAGACCGAGCGGGCAGCACCCAAGGAGGTCTTCGTTCGCGACGGCGGCGACGTCCTGCCTCCTTTCCCACCGCGGCCGGGCCAGGCTCCCGGACTCGATTCCGCGCTTGCGGTTCTGGCCCGGACGTTGACCGACAGCGCCCGTGGCGAATCGCTGCCTCGGCTGGCGGTAACGCCTTTCGAGGAGCTCTCCGGCTCGGTTGGCGACACCGGAGTGTACATCGCCGAGGTCCTGGAGATGCAGCTCGCCGGATCGGGCCGGTGCCGGGTAGTCGAGCGCGAGGCTATAGCGCAGCTTCTCGGTGTTGTCGCGCCGACGCGAGCTGCGGTGATGGACACTGCTGCCCGCCGCAGCCTGGTCAGAGTATTCCGGCTCTCGGGAATCGTGGCCGGCACGTTCACGCACATGGACGGCGGCATGAAGCTCATGGCCCGCGTGGTGAACCCCAGGACCGGCCTCATCACCCGCACCGGTGAGGTCTGGGTCGGACCTGAGGCAAGGCCTCAGCCCCCTCCGCCCAATCCGCCGCGAGTCCCTCCAACCTACCCTGCTCCGGGGCCGGGCGTTACCCGGTTCGAGGGTGAGGACATGAAGGTCCTGCAGGTAACGGCTGGAATCGCGAGCCGGCAACTCGCTGATCAGCGATGGACGGGCTCGTGGAGCGGCGGGGCTCACCTCTGGTGGCGAAACGCGAAGCTGGGCGACCGGCTCGAGTTAGGCTTCGACGTTCCGGCTAGCGGGATATACCGCCTGAAGCTGCGGCTGACCAAGGCATACGACTACGGTATCGAGCAGTGCTATCTGGATGGCCGCAAGCTGGGCGAACCCGTGGACCTGTACAACGGGCTGTCTACCGAGGGTAACTCGCACGCAGTGACCACCACTGGTCCCCTGGATATGGGAAGCCACATGCTCAGGCAGGGACAACACAAGCTGGAGTTCCGCATCGTCAGCATCAATCCCAAGGCAGTGCAGTCGTACATGTTCGGGATTGATTACCTGGACATGGCTGGGCCCGAATCGCCCGGTGGAAAGAGAGCAGGCCAGAGCGCCTTCCCGGACACGGTCATCGCCACCATCGACGTAGGCGGCACGCCCCACGGCATCGTCGCTCTCGCCAATCATCCCTATGTTTACGTCTGTAACGAGCGAGATCATGGAGTGTGCGTTGTCAACGCTGACGAACTACGCGTTGTCGACACGGTCGTGTGCGGGGACGATGCTTGGCAGATCACAGCCTCGCCGGACGACCAGTACGTGTACGTGTCCAATCACTACGGCAACACTGTCCGAGTGATCGAGACAGCGACCAACCGCGTCGTCACCACCGTCCCGGTCGGTGACTGCCCGCATGCGATGGCCTGCACCCCCAATAGTGACCGGGTGTATGTGGCCAATATCAACAGCAATAGCGTCTCGGTCATTCGGACGTCCGACAACACGGTTGTCGCGACCGTACCGGTTGGACAGGGCCCCCGGGGCCTCTGCATCCTGCCGAATGGGAAGTACGTCTACACTGCCAACATGGAAGGCAGTGTTTCCGTGCTCCGGACGTCGGACAACACAATCATCAAGACGGTCCCCGCGCCCTCCGGCGCTGGCCGGGCTGCGGCTTCAAGCGACGGGCAGTACGTCTACACATCGGCCGGCAATGCGCACTCGGTGACCGTGATTCGAACGAGCGACAACACAGTGGTCGGCGTGGCACCAGTCGCCTCGGCTCCGTGTGGCGGCTGCGGTCTTCCCCACTCCAGCTATGCATACATCTCTTGCCCGGAGGCCAACTCGTTGACCGTTATCAGAACGACCGACAACACCGTTGCGGCCAACATCCGGGCCGGCGCCGGGTGCCGCGCGGTCACAGCGTCAGGCTCCGGCGACCGCGTCTATACCGCCGACCACGAAGCCGGAACCGTATCGGTGATCGCCCGCCGGTAGCTCCCGCGCGGCGTGGTAGGGGGCGAACAGGGACGGCCGCCCTTTTTCGGGAAGCTTCGGGACATCCCACGAGGCATTGCAGATTGCGGATTGTAGATTGGCCGGCGACTGATATCTCTCGTCTGACAGATTCCGGCCATTCGCTTGTCCGGTTCCCCTCAACCTCTCCATTCCCCTCCCCTACATCCGAGGCCGAACCCCGCGGTCGAGCCGTCGGACGGCACCTGCTCGGAGCAGAGCATCTAAATGAACCGCGCCCTTTCGCGCGTGGACACGAGGCCTCGCTAGTTTGACACGCCTGCCCGCAAGTCATACAATCGTGACCGAGAAGTCAGTATGAATGGCGCGAAGGCATGGTTTTGCGCGACGGCCATGGCACTGGCGCTTGGGGCCGGGTGTTTCTATTCGCCGATTGTGAGCCCCGACGTGCTGGAGCCGGGTCAGTCCACAGCCGGAGCCAGCATCTATGGCGCCAGCGCCGGCCCGGTGCTCAGCTATTTTCACTACACGTCCATCTACGGTCGCTGCGGGCTCGGCGGCGGGTTCGATATGGGATTCGGCTATACCTGGCCGCTGGGAGTCTACGTCGATGGAAAGCGGCAGGTGACCAAACAGCCGCTCTCGGCTTTTGACCTTTGCCTGTCAGTTGACCGCCGGGCCTCGTCGTTTGAGGATTCGCTGGGCGGATACCCTCCCTGCTGGGTGCCGGGCGTCACGCCGTCGTTTGTAATCGGCACCGATTACCTCTACGGCGGGGTCCAGGTCTTGACCGGGGCGGAAGTGGTGCAGCCGCGACCGCAGTTCTACTACTTTCCCGGAGTCATCGCCGGCGCGTCGTACCTGACCGATGAGAATCCGTTCCGCATCGTACCGAGTCTCGGCCTGTTTCTCGACCCGCATCTCGGCCTGAGGCCCCTGCGCTGGCTGGCCTCAGCCGGCGTGGCGGTCATGTTCGACTTCGGCATCGCGACCGAAGAGTAGCCGCGGGCACAGCCTGTGAGTTAGCGGTGGCCAGGCGGCAGAACACCAGGGAAGACTGGCCACGAAAGCACGAAACACACGAAACAAGGCCAGACCTCCCCGCCAGGAAACGGCAGAGAATCTACCGCTAATGGGGAGTCCGGATTCGGATTCACCACAGAGGGAACAGAGCAGATAGAGAGTGGCAAGCGGTAAGGACGCCAGGATAGCCGACCGCGAAAGGGCGAGACTGGACCTGCGCCCGGCCTCGCGGCCGGGCGCAGGTCCGCAGGAGGACAGGTCCTGCTTGTGGGTCAGGAATTCACGGGAAGATACCGCGTTCGCGATAGACCTTTTCGAGGCGAGCCAGCGCGACGATGTAGGCCGCAGTCCGCCAATCCACGCTGTACTGACGCGCCGTCTCGCGCACTCTCGCGTACGCGTCGACTATGCGGCGGTAGAGTTTGCAGTCGACTTCCTGGAGTTCCCAGGATTCGCTGCGTTTGTTCTGGAGCCATTCGAAGTAGCTGACGACGACGCCGCCGCCATTGCAGAGGATGTCGGGCAGGAGGTCGATCTTCCGCTCATAGAGCACGCGGTCGCCGTCGGGGTCGGTCGGGCCGTTGGCGCCCTCGGCGACGAGCCGGACGTTTAGGAGCGGCGCGGTCGCGCCGGTTATCTGATTCTCGAGCGCTGCCGGGATGAAGATGTCGGCTTTAGTGCGAAGGAAAGCGAGGTGAGTGATGGGCTTCGCTCCGGGGAAGCCCGCGACCCCACCCTTGGCTTTGACGTACTTCGCCAGTTCGTCGGGGTCGATGCCGGCCTCGTTGGCGATTGAGCCGGTAACATCCTCGGCCGCGATGAACTTGGAGCCAAACGGCTTCATCAGCCGCGCGGCCCAGGAGCCGACGTTGCCGAATCCCTGGACGATGTAGGTGGCGCCCGCGAGGTCGAACTTGCGGTCTTTGGACCATTCGCGAATGAGGTAGACCACGCCTTGTCCGGTCGCCTTGTCGCGGCCGAGGCTGCCGCCGGCCTCGATCGGTTTGCCGGTGACGACGTGGAGCATCCGCTGCCGCTCGTGGGCCGGCATCATCGACTGGTAGGTGTCGAGTATCCAGGCCATGATCTGGGCGTTGGTATTCACGTCCGGGGCCGGGATATCGTATTCCGGGCCGATGGTGTTGCCGAGGGCGAAGGTGAAACGGCGGGATATGCGTTCGAGTTCGGTGAGGGAGTACTTGGACGGGTCCATCTGGATGCCGCCTTTGCCGCCGCCGAAGGGGATGCCGGCGATAGCACATTTCCAGGTCATCCAGGTGGCCAGCGCCCGCACCTCGTCGATATCAACCGCCGGGTGGAAACGGAGCCCGCCCTTGAACGGACCGAGGGCGTTGTTGTGCTGGACGCGGTAGCCGGTGAAGACCTCGATGCGGCCATCATCCATCTTCACCGGGAAGTGGACCACGACCTCGTTCATGGTGGCGCCGAGTATCCGGCGGATGTTCGGGTCGAGCTTCATCAGGTCCGCTGCTTTGTTGAACTGCGATGTGACGTCGGCGTAGACGTTGCGGCGCTGCCGTACGACCGGTTTCGGTTCGGCCGCGCGCCGGGGCCGGTTGACTGTACTGATACTCATGGTTGTCTCCGCATTCCGGCCGCGGTTACTTGTACTCCTCGCAGTGCCAGATGCCGGTCTCGGGTTTGCGGATGGCGCAGGTCTCGCGCATGTCGCAGTTCACGCACAGACCCTTGTACTCGTCCCAGGTCTTCATGTCTTCGACCGTGGGCGCCGGCTGCTCGACCGCGACTTCGAGAGTCGGCGGCGCGTAGTTGTCAAACTCCTCGCAGAAGATGACGGGTTGGCTGGAGTTGCGGATATAGGAACAGGCGCGGGCGTGATTGCAGGTTGCGCAAAGCCCTTCGGGTTTGGCAACCTGGACTTCGCGCTTGACCGGCTTCTGGGCCGGCCGCGGCTCGCGGCTGACCTTGCGTCGGACTGCTGTGGTTACTGACATTAGAACCTCCTGATTAGCGACCCCAGAGGGCGCCTTGGTTGTTCTCCTGTGGCTTCTGAAACGGACATCAGTCAGTCCTAAAGCACTAAGCGTTCCAGATCCATGGAACGCGACGCAGGTCCAGACAAGTCTGGCTAAGTTCTTATTCTTAAGCCCGTTACAGATAGACCGGGACTACCGCCTGAGCTCCTTGCGGGTAGAATGAACGGAATCAGACTGGGGAGAATCGCCCCTATGGGGAGATTCTACGCAAGCCCGGTGTCGGCGTCTCCTATGCCGAGTCTCCTGAGTCGGTCGCGGAGCGTCTTGCGGTCGATGCCGAGAATCTCTGCCGCGCGACTCCTGTTGCCGCCGACGTTGGCCAGTACGTTTCTGATGTGCTCGGCCTCGACTTCGGCCAGCGTGCGGCTCATGCCGGTTTCGCGTGCGGCAGTGAACCGCATCGGCGCCGGCAGGTCGGGCGCGTCGACTCGCGGCTGGTCAGTCATCACGACAATCCGCTGGACCGCGTTCTCGAGTTCGCGAACGTTGCCCGGCCAGGAGTACCCGGTGAAGAGCCGGAGCGCCGCGTCGGTGAACTCGGGGACCGGTCGTCCGAACTCGCGCGCGTACTTGGCCGAGAAGTGGCGGAGCAGGAGCAAGATGTCGCCCTCGCGCTCGCGCAGCGGCGGCACCGTGATGGTTACGACGTTCAGCCGGAAGAAGAGGTCCTCGCGGAAAGCGCCCCTCTGAACAAGGCTCAGCAGGTCCTTGTTGGTGGCCGCGATTATCCGCACGTCGGCCTTGCGCACTCGGCTGTCGCCGACCATGCAGACTTCCTTGTCCTGCAGCACGCGCAAGAACTTCGCCTGCATCGCCGCGCTCATCTCGCTGATTTCGTCGAGAAAGATGGTTCCACCCTCCGCGGTCTGAAAGAACCCGGCGCGCGTCTCGGTCGCACCGGTGAAGGCACCTTTGACGTAGCCGAAGAGCTCGCTCTCCAGGAGCCCTTCGGGAATCCCACCGCAGTTGACCGGCATGAAAGGTGCCGAGGCGCGGACGCTTGAGTAGTGGATGGCGCGGGCCACGAGCTCCTTGCCCGTGCCGCTCTCGCCGGTGATGAGCACGGTGGCCGACGTGGCGGCCGCCTTGGCGACGGCGGCCAGCACGCGCTTCATCGCCTCGGATTCGCCGAACATGCCCGGGAAAGCCGCGGCCGGGCCGGGTACGGGCCGGTCGGCACTCCGGCGCACCTGCAGCTTGCTCAGTGCCCGGCTCACGGCGGTGAGCAACTCCTCGTCGGTGAAGGGCTTGGCCAGGTACTCCTCGGCGCCGGTCTTGACTGCCTGCGCCGCACCTTCGACCGTGGCGTACCCGGTTATCATCATCACCTCGGTGCCGCGCAGGCTCTCGCGGACGTGGCGCACGAGGTCCATGCCGCTCACACCCGGCATCTTGAGGTCAGTGACCACAAAGTCAACGTGGGTTCCGTCGAGCACCTTGAGCGCCTCGGCCACGCCCGGCGCGGTCAGCACCCGGTAGCCGGCGGCGGCAAGGTTGCGCTGGAACACTTCCCGAGTCGGCTCGGAGCATCGACAATCAATAGCGTGCTGGTCGGGTCTGCGCAACTCATCGCTCTCCTCTCCTTCGGTCTTCGGAAGGCCCCTCAATCGGCAGGAACACGTGGAAGCGCGAGCCCTTGCGCGGCTCGCTCTCGGCTTCGACTCTGCCGCCGTGGGCAGTCACGACTCCATGGACCACGGAAAGGCCGAGTCCGGTGCCCTCGCCGGTCGGCTTGGTTGTGAAGAACGGTATGAACACCTGCCTGAGAACGTCCGGCGTCATGCCGGAGCCGGTATCGGCTACCGCCAGCACGACGAAGTCGCCCGACCGCTCGGTGCTGATGGTTATCGTGCCGCTGGCCGGAGTCGCCTGCAGCGCGTTGATGACCAGGTTCACAAGCACCTGGAAAAGCTGTCCGGAGTCGGCCGCGATTGCGGGCAGAGTCGGGTCGAGGCGGCGTTCCAGATGGATGTCGGCCCTGGCGCAGCGAGATTCGAGCAGCAGGATACCGTTCTCTACGAGCTCGTTGAGCTGCACCTGACCCTGTGCCGGCATCCTCTGGCGGGCAAAGAGCATCAGTTTGCTGACGACGTCGCGGGCGTGCAGGGCGGCGGTTACGGTCTTGTCGATGTCATCCGACGCCGGCTTCGGGAGTCCCGGCGCCTTGCGCGCGAGCTGGGCAAAGCCGAGCACACTGCTCAGTGGCTCGTTGAGCTCATGTGCGACGCCGGCCGCGAGCTGGCCGATGGTAGCGAGGCGGTCGGCATGCCGCAACTGCTCCTCAAAACGCTGGCGTTCCTCCTCGGCCTGCCGGCGCGCGAGGACCGACGCCACCTGGCTTGCTACGGC
>CAZAKP010000058.1:0-15922 GCA_964485845.1 uncultured bacterium
GGAGATTGTCTTCCGGGTTGCTCGGCAGGTTGCTCCCAGAGCTATCTTCCGGGCGCTTTCCCGGACAATCTGCGGAGCTGTCTGCTGAGCGATTCTCCACAGAGCTTTCCGGGTAGCTCGTCCTGTTCCTCTCCGGATAGCCTTCCGAGTAGCTGACCGGACAGAAGTCCGGATAGTTCTCCAGATGCCTTTCCGGATAGCCTGCGGAGCAATCTCCCGAACGGCTCTCAGGGCAGTTTGGAGAACAACTCGCAGAATAGCCCGGGGGGCGGGGTAGGGGAGATACGACAATGACGAATAACCAATTGCTAATGACCAACTTAGGACATTCTTGGGCTTGATTTCGAGGGGACATATAGGAAACTGGCAGGGTGCGGACCGCCTCGAAGGGGGTGCCAGATTCTGCCTACTCCCGAAGGAAACAGGAGAGCGGTGAAACGTTCATGTGCCGGTGTCTGGTCCGAGCATCGGTCTCCCCCCAGAACCGACATAGGATTAACCACAGAGGCGGAAGAGAGCACAGAGTTGGGTGAAGTCGTCACTCCGGACCGGTACCCTTCAAATCTCTGTGTGCTCTGTGGTTCAACATCGGATTCGGGGTTTGCCACTGTTCTTGACTAGCTCAATGCCTGCGGCTATCTTGGGTTCCTTCATGGCAGCACCCGTCAGCGCAAAGAGCCGCGCGAGAGGTCCTCGTTCCGTGCCAAGCGGCATTCGCCATTCGACCGGCGCCGAACGTAAGCGGGTCGGGTTCATCGGCGCGGGGCGCGTGGGCTGCGCGCTGGCTTGGCACTGCCGACGACTGGGCTACCCGATTGCGGGCGTGACCGATGTGAAGCCGAAACAGGCATGGGTTGTGTACGGGCTGATGAAGGAGAAGTACGAGCGCTTGAGTTCGCGCGACGTGGCGGCTGAGAGCGACGTGCTGTTCCTGACCGTGCCGGACACGCACATCGTGCCGGTGTTCGAGTCGGTGCGGAAGTGGCTGATTCCGGGCACGATTGCCGCGCATTGCTCGGGCGCGTTCGGGCCTGAGGTGCTGGCCGGGGCGCGCGAGCAGGGCCTCGGCACACTTGCGCTCCACCCCGTGCAGTCGTTCTTCAGCCATTCGCAGGCGATCCGGAGTCTGCCCGGTTCGTTCTTTGCGGCCGACGGGTCGGTTTCCGGGCTCAGGTTCGGACGGCACCTCGTGAGGCAGCTTCGCGGCGGCTGGCTCCGGGTGCACGGAACCGACCGGGCGTTGTACCACGCGATGTGCGTGTTCGCGTCGAATTTCGTCAACGGGCTGCTCGATGCCGCCGAGGAGATTGCCCGCGAATTCGGGGTCTCGCGCCGCCGGGCCGGGTTGATGCTCGTCCCGCTTGCGCGGACCGTGCTGGAGAATATCGCCGAGCAGGGCGCCGGGCCGAGTCTGACCGGGCCGGTTGAACGGGGCGATGCCTTGACCGTGGCTGCGCACCTGCGGGAACTGGAGCGGCGAACGCCGAACCTTGCGCCGATGTATCGCATTCTGTCCCAACGGCTGGTTGAGATGGCAGCGAAGAAGGGACTGGATGGAGCGGCGGTGAGGAGGCTGAAGCAAGTGCTTGAGGGCTAGAGAATGACTAATTGCGAATTACAAATTCCTAATAGAGGAGAACGGGCATTGGGACATTGGTCATTGACTAGGAATTGGGAATTTGTCGTTGGCAATTGGCAGGCTTCGGTCTGCAGGAGACGTGCATGAGAAGTAGCCTCACTGCTTTGGCGCTCACCCTGCTTACGGTCACGGTCCTCGCCTGCGCCAAGAAGATGATTCCGCCGAGCCCGGACCGGTGGGCCCCGCGCCTGCTGGAGGTCGACACCAGGACCCGGAGCCAGGCTACGCTCGTATTCGACGAGGGCATCGACGGCGCGAAGTTGAGGCCGGACAGCTTCCTCTTGACCGGGCCGGCCGGCGAGACGATCGCCCTGCGCGGGACTTCGCTCGGCAGAAGCGGCGAGGACGTGCAGCTCTGGACGCCCATCCAGGAACCGAAGCTCTACGAGGTGCGCGGGGTCGTCTGGGACCGGGCCGGCAACAAGACGCGGTTCCGGGCGAGGTTCCGCGGCTCAGCGGTGAGGGATACGATTGCGCCGCGGGTCGCAACCATCGAGCCGTCGCCGGGAGCGACGCGACAGAAGCGGGGCGTGAAAGTAAGGGTCAACTTCAGCGAGGCGATAGATACGTCGAAGGCGGTCAACTTCACGTTTGTCCCGGCCCGGTATGACACCGAGTTCAATCGGGCGTGGACCGCCGACTGGCAGACCCTGAGTTTCAGTCGCATCGAGTCGCTGCCGAGCGCCACCACCGTCTATTTCCTGCTCGAACCCGGGGAAATCGACCTTGAGGGCAACCGCTCGACCGCGGCGGCATTCACCTACTTCACCAGCGACACGATATTCGATGCCGTCGCGGTGAAAGGCAAGGCTCTTTGGCCCGGTTCACTCAAGACCGGCGCGGTCTTCTTCACTGAGTCCGCGGCGGTCCGGGTCATCACCGATTCACTAAAGCCTCCGCGGACCGAGTCGCTGCCGGTCCGGTCGACCGGTCTCGCGCCGCTGCTCGCGGACGGCTCATTCTCGACCAGGGTGCACAAGGGCGAGTACGAGATAGTCGCCGTGGCTGACACTAACGGCGACGGGCTGGCCGAGCTTGCGAGCCCGCGGGTTACGTTCAACACCGATGCCGAAAGCCTGAGCCTGACCCTGGTACCCGAGTCCCTGCCCCGGCCCTTCAATGCTTATCGCCGTTAGCGCGATACTGCTGGTCCTCGGGCTACTGGCGTATCGACGCTCGATTGCGGACTTCAGATTGCAGATTGCGGATTCGGGGAAGCGGGGGAGAAGCGGCGTCGGAGGTCTCGGGCTCCTGTTTCTTCGCTTCGTGATACTGCTGCTGTTCGCGGCCGTATTCATTGGAGCAGTATTCACGCATGTGTGGACCGAACGGCCGCGGCGGGTGGCAGTGATGCTCGATGTATCCCGAAGCATGAGCGCAGTCGGGGCCGAGAGCGCGGCAGCCGAAGTGTCGCACGTCTTCCCGGTTCCGGTCGGCATCGGCCGCCAGGAATGGGTCTTTGCCGATACGGCCGCACTGCCGGACAGGGGCAGCCGAGGCCAAGGCAGCAGCCAGAAGCCAGAAGCCAGGGACCAAAACGGGGAGAGGACGAGGATTGGGGCGGCGCTAGAGACCGTCGGAAAGACGCGGCCGGCGGCAGTCGTGCTCTTAAGCGACGGGCAGGATAATGGTGAGGTAGACCCGGTGGCTGCGGCGCGGGACATCGGTGTGCCGGTGTATACGGTTGGATTCGGCGGCGTCGCGAAACGAAACGCGAGTATCGAGCAGATACTGCTGCCCGCGGTTGTGTACTCGGGCGAAACCGCGGACGTCCAGGTCCGCGCGATGGCAGCCGGGTTCGCCGGCGAAAAGGCGCGGGTCCGGCTGCGCGGAGAGGCCAAAGAGGTTGTGCTCGGACAGGCGATGGCCGAGCAGGACGCGCCCTTCCGTCTGGTCTTCGACAAGCCGGGCAGGCAGGCGGTCGAGGCGCGGATAGACAGCATGGCCGGGGAGAGCGACTATGCCGATAACGTGCGCGACGTCACGGTTGATGTGAGACCCGGGCGTGTGCGGGTGGCCTATATCACGAACCGTCCCGGGCCGGACACGCGGATGATACTGAAAGCGCTTGCGGGTGATGAGCGGATTGAGGTTCTGCCGGAGGTGGCGGTGACGGGCGCCATCGGGCTCGGGACACGACCTGAATCGGCGGACAGATTCGGTCATGTCCCTTCGCCGGACGTGTACGTGCTCGATGACGTCGTCGAGACGGGCAGCCCGGATGTGTGGCAGTCCATTGCCGGTCGGGTGCGGGCCGGCGCGAGCGCGCTCGTGCTCGCCGGCCCCGAGTTCCAGCCCGGGAAGAACATCGGAGAGATTCTCAACGGAAGCGCCGGTCGTACGCAGACCGGTTCTTTCACTCCCGAGCTGACCGCCGAGGGCGGGCTTCTGCCCTGGTGGGGCGCGGCGGGTGCCCCAAACCAGGTCGCAAGCGATGTGGTTGACCTGAGCAGGGTGCCGCCGTTCACCGGGCTCAGGCCGTTGGACGGCGTCAATCGCCCGATGGCATGGCTCGTGGCGCAGGAGAATCAGGCACCGCTACTGGTCGCGGGCGAGGCCGGCAGGGGCAAGTTCGTGTATGTGGCCGCCTATCCGTTGTGGCGCTGGGGATTCGGGCCGGAGGAGAAGCCCGAGCAGCCTACTCCGCTTGCTGTGTTCCTGACCGGGGTCGTGCACTATCTGGCGGAGCGTGATACGAGTCCGTTCTGGCTTGACGTGGCCGACAAGGACCTGTACCGTGGCCAGCCGGTAAGGCTGATTCTGAAGGCGGTCGCGCCGGACGGAAAGCCGTGGACAGGGCTAACTGCAATGGTGCTGGTGGTGGAGGACACTGAGACGAAGTCAAAAGTCAGAAGTCAGAATGCAGAAGGCAGAAGTCAGGCGCAGGAGGCAATCACCGTCCCGATGACCGAAACCGGGAACGGGGTCTATGAGGCAACCATCGAGGCACTGGGGCCGGGACGGTATCGCGCGGTTGCGGCGGTCGAAAACAGGGGCAGTTCCCTGGGGCGCGGCGCAGCTCCGGTTGCCGTGGGCAAGGCCGCGACCGAGTTCGTAGTGGCAGAGCAGGCGATTGAGCTCGCGAACACCGGTATGAACGAGGGGCTGCTCAGGGCGGTGGCCGCGGCCGGTGGCGGCAGGTTCTTTTCCGCGGATAGCCTGCCGCGCGACGCAAGCCAGATTGCGCTTGGCTCTTATCAGCGGAGCTTCACTTTCGACCCGAGGCGGGCGGTCTGGGCTTATGTGTTGATAGCATTGCTGGCCGGCGCGGAATGGCTGCTGAGAAGAAGAAGAGGGATGCTGTGAGAAGAACGAAGTCAGAAGTCAGAAGGCAGAAGTCGGAAGGCAGAAGTGCGAACCGGACACGATTCGCGGTCAAGGCGGTGTTCGCCGTGCTCTTGCTGCTCCTCGTCGTGGGGATGGCGCGGGCGGATACCG
The DNA here is from genome assembly GCA_964485845.1 of uncultured bacterium. Taxonomy (GTDB): domain Bacteria; phylum Hydrothermota; class Tepidihabitantia; order Tepidihabitantales; family Tepidihabitantaceae; genus UBA2258. Next base: position 5,078 of record CAZAKP010000058.1, read on the forward strand.
GGCAGGAGGCGGCCGGTTGGCTTCGGGCTCGGGGTTTGAGTCCGGAACTTGTGGTCGTGCTGATTGCGGCCCTGCCGATTGTCGAACTCCGGGGAGCGGTGCCCGTCGGCATTCTCTTCTTCTGCATGCCCTGGTGGCAGGCAGTGCTGTGGGCCCTGATCGGCAACATCGCGCCGATTGTCGTTGTTCTTCTCCTGCTCGAGCGCATTGTCGCATGGTTCAGCCATGTACCGCTCTTCCGCCGTTTCTTCGAATGGCTCTTCGCCCGCGCACGGAGCAAGAGCGGGTCCATCCAGAAGTACGAGTTCTGGGGGCTGGCGACGTTCGTCGGCATCCCGCTTCCGGGCACCGGCGCGTGGACCGGAGCAGTCGCCGCGGAGGTGCTCGGGCTCGCCTATTGGAAGTCCCTGCTCTCGATATTCGTGGGTGTACTGATGGCCGCGACCGTCGTCACATTCCTGTCTGTGCTGGGCAAGCAGTACCGCTGGGTGGGAATCGGGCTGATCGCCCTGATTACGCTCGGCTTCGTCTATGCGGTAGTCGCCGCATTACGCAAGCCCAAAGCCAGGCCCTAGCCGAGTCTATCCGCCGAGGCGGGCGAGGATTCCCCTGACTTTGGGCAGTTCGGGTGACGTCGGCTCCAGCTCGATGAACCTTTCGAGGTAGAGCCGGGCGCTGTCCGGTTGTCCCGAGAAGTAGAACACGATCCCTTTGTTCTCAACCGCCTGCGGGTAGTCGGGGAAGTACTGAAGGGCGAGGTCGAAGTCGCGGATTGCCTCGCTGTTGTTGCCGGCCGCGAATCTGAGAATGCCGCGCCGGCTGGCCGTTGCCGCCAGCCGGCGGCACACGTCCTGGGTCTCGATGTCGCGGTAAAGAATCGAGCGGTAGCGGCTCGCGGACAGGAGCGGAGAGTCGAGGTCGGGCACTGTGTCCCTGCCGGCGATTTCGTAGCCGAGCCCGCGCATGGTCAGGCGCAGCCCTTCCCACTTCTGCGCCCAGTCCGCGAAGTCGGCGGGAACCCAGAAGATGCGGCTCGAGGACAGCCAGTCTCGCGCCAGGAGCGACATGACCTGTACCGCCGTGGCCTTCGCCTGCTCGCCGAAGGCCGCGTCATTGGCACGCGACGCGTTCTGCCAGAGCCGGTCAGCCTCGCGGGATGCCTGCTCAGGCACGGACCGGATGCGACGCAACTGGTCAAGGTAGCCGGGAATAGCCAGGTGATACTGGCTGACGACCAGTACGTCCGGTCGCCTCCCGCCCGCCTGAAGCCAGCGGAGACCCTGATACAGGCTGTAGTCGTCGGTGAATACCGTCGAGTTCGGCGGCAGGCTTGAGATGACAGCCTCCGAAAAGTCGGCGAGCCCCTGGTGCCGGCTGCGATTCTGGGTCGGCAGGAACGCCACGACCGGGAGCGCCACAAGCAAAGCACCGGCCACCATGACCGCGGATCGGAATCGGGCCGCGAGTAGCGGCGCGCACCCGCACCCGATAGGTATCAAGAGAGCGAAGTACGCGGGCAGAAGATAGCCTTCTTTGTCCGGAATGTTGTATTCCACTGCCGCCACGGTCACGGCGGCCGCGGCCAGCAGCAGGGAGAACAGCACGGCGCGGCTCCGGTGCCAGAGGGCGGCAACGCCCAGCACTGCCAGCAGCCAGGCAACGAGGAACTGCCTGCCAAAGAGCGCGGGCAGACTGGAGAACTGCGCGCCGAGATACCGGCTGCCGCCCGCAAGCAGCCGATAGCGATACACCCGTCCGGTTACGTACTGCAGCAGTTCAGCCGGATTGCCGACTCTGCCCCAGGCGGCGGCGCCGGGCGCGCCCGCGCGCAGCGGGATGTAGAAGTAGAGGCAGAGGGCGAGGGCCGCAAGCAGCAGCCCGAAGCCGAGCAAGCGCGCCCGGGGTTTCGCGGGCGCGGATAGCAGCAGGATGAGCAGGCTTGGAATCCAGAGCACGATCGGTGGGTGATTGGCCAGCCCCAGGCCGAATACGAAGAACGCAATGAGCAGCCAGGCGGGCGTGGCGGTCAGGTGCCACCGGATGATGGCAAAGAGCAGCACCGACAGCAGGAGTGCCTGGAAGGAGTAGACCTCGAGCGCTGTCGCCTGCTGCCAGAGTTCGAAGCTTGTGCCCCAGAGCAGAGCCGAGAAGAGAGCCGCCCAGTTGTCACCGGTGAGTTCCTTCACGATGAAGTAGGCCATGCCGCACGAACCCGCTGCGGCCAGCGAGGCGATGAGGTTGAGCCGGAAGGGCATAGCGAGAGCCGGGACGAGGGTAAACAGGCGGATGATGGTCGTCAGCAGCGGGTAGCCGGGAGGATGGCTGACGGCAAGGACCCGGCCGGCAAGCATCAGCTCGGTCGAGTCGCCCCAGTAGATGCTGCGGCAGGCCGTAGCGGCGTACAGCGCGAGCGGCAGGATACCGGCAAGCGCCGGGAAGCCGCAGCGTTCCATCACGGTACGCCTCACGGCCGGATTGTAGAGGCGCCCTGTCCTGCAGTCAAGGCGCAGCCGTCCGAGCTGTGCGGGTTGCCGCTTTTGACATTCCCCGGCATTGGTCTAGTATCTACCAAGCAGTGAGATTCGGTTTCCACGTTTCAATCGCCGGCGGGTTCGGCAACGTGCTCGAACGCGCGCGCGAGGTCGAGTGCGAGACCATCCAGATGTTCTCTTCAAACCCGCGCGGTTGGTCCATCGCCAAACTCGACCCGGACGACGTGGCCAAATTCCGCGCCGGCATGAAGGATTCCGGTATCTCGCCGCTCTTCGTCCACGCCCCGTACCTACCCAACCTGGCTGCGGCCGGCGCCGAGGGCAAACGCTCGGTCAAGGCGCTCGTGACCCAGCTAGAGCGCTGCAAGGCGCTCGGCGTTCCTTTTCTCGTCTGCCATACGGGCAAGGCGATGGCTGCCGATGAGAAGACCGCCATCACCCGGATTGCGGCCAACGTCGATTCGATACTCGCGGCCGCTCCTGACGGCGTGACGTTCCTGCTCGAGAACACGGCGGGGATGGGAAGCGAGGTGGGGTACCGGTTTGAGCAACTGGCGGAGATTGTCGGCAGAGTGAAGCAGCGAGAGCGGGTCGGCGTCACGCTCGACACCGCCCACTCGTTCGAGGCGGGCTACGAGTACCGGACGAGGTCGGGCATCGATGCCACCCTGCGCGAGTTCGACCGGCTGGTGGGAATCAGCCGCCTGCATCTTTTGCATCTGAACGACTCGAAGACCGAGTTCGGCTCGCGGGTGGACCGGCACTGGCACATCGGTGAGGGGAAGCTCGGTAGCGAGGGGATGGGGCAGATAATCAACCATCCGCTGCTTCGGAACATGCCGGCCGTGATGGAGACCCCGCAGCACACGAAAGATATGAACTTGAAGAACATGAGGGCGGCGAGGGGACTTGTGAGGTCGGACGAAGACAGAAGTCGGAAGGTGGAAGTCAGAAGGCAGAAGGGCGGAAGTCGAAAGGCGGAAGAGGCGTGAAGATAAGGTTCTGCGGCGGCACGCGGACCGTAACCGGCTCCAAGCACCTCTTCACATCCGGCAAGCAGCGGCTGCTCGTCGAGTGCGGGCTCTTCCAGGGGCACCGCGCCGAGGCCGAGCATACCAATCGGAGCTTCCCGTTCACGGCACGCGAGGTCAACTGGTGCATCGTCAGCCACGCTCATATCGACCACGTCGGCAATATCCCGAACCTTGTGAAGTACGGGTTCCGCGGGCCGATTCTGATGACCCAGGGCACCGCGGCGCTGTCGCGGCTGCTCGTCGAGGACTCGGCCAACATCCAGGAATCCGACGTCCGCTACCTGAATAAGAAGCTGCGCGAGAAGGGCGAACCGCCCAAGGAGCCGGTGTATACGGTCAAGGATGCCGAGGAGTCGCTTGAGTACATCGAGGGAATACCGTATGCGAAGGTGCGGAAGCTGGGGCCGTACAAGGTGGTGCTGCACGATGCCGGACACATCCTCGGGTCGGCGCTGGTGGACATCGAGGTCGAAGGCAAACGGGTGCTGTTCACCGGCGACCTCGGACGCCGGAAGATGCCGATAATCAACGACCCGGTGCAGGTAGTCGAGGCCGACTACCTGATAATGGAAGGCACGTACGGCAACCGGCGGCATGGCGACTACCGCGACGTGGATACCCGCCTGGCCGAGGTCGTGAACCGGGTCTACTCACGCGGCGGCAGGATAGTCATCCCCGCGTTCGCGGTCGAACGGTCCCAGGAGATCGTCTACACCCTGAACCGGCTGCGCCAGAACAGCCGGATTCCGGACGTACCGGTCTACGTTGATTCGCCCCTTGCCAGCCGCGTAACCGAGGTCTACCGCAACTACCCGCAATACTACGACTCCGAGGCGCTGGCGATGCTGAACGGTCACCAGTACCTGTTCGATTTCCCCGGGCTCCATTACGTCGAGTCGGTCGAGGACTCCAAGGCGCTCAACGCGAGCCGGCAGCCGTGCATCATCATTTCGGCCTCGGGGATGTGCGAGGCGGGCCGGGTGCTTCACCACCTGAAGTACTCGGTTGAAGACCCCAAGAACCTCGTCCTGATGGTATCGTTCCAGGCCGAGAACACGCTGGGCCGTCGCATCGCCGAGCGACAGCCGATTGTACGAATCTACGGCGAGGAGCATCCGCTTCGAGCCGAGGTCGAGGTGATGGATGAGTTCAGCGCCCACGCGGACCGCGACGGCCTGCTGCAGTACGTGGGCGCCATGAACCTGCCCCGGCTGAAGAAGGTGTTTGTCGTCCACTCCGAACTGGACGCTGCCGAGGCGCTGGTCGAGCCCTTGAAGGCGCTCGGCGTGCGCGATGTCGTGATTCCCGAGATTGGAGAGGAACATGAGCTTTAGGGAAGTGCGAAGGACAAAGGACCAAGGACCAGGCGTCGCCAGGCTGGCGATGGTCGCAATCGGGCTGGCGGCGATGGCGGTTTTCGCCGGGTGCGACTGGCTGCTGGGGCTGGATACGACGCCGCCGACCTGCCGGATTACGAGTCCGGCGGACTCGGCCTCGGTCAACGGTACGGTAACGATAGCCGCGACTGCCTTCGACAGCATCGGCGTGGAGCGGGTGGAGTTCTACGTCGACGGCGCCCTGGTCGGAACCGATAGCCTGGCGCCATATTCGGCGAGCTGGGACGCAACGTCGCAATCCCAGGGGACGTGGCATTCGCTGAGCTGCACAGCCGGTGATGCTGCCGGGAACAAGGGCTACAGCGACACGATTGCCGTGGTCATCGGCGCACTCGGCCCGACGAGCGTGTATCACGGCGAGCTGGAGGTCGCTCCCGGGGTCGCGAGCTGGGTGTGGTTCCGTGCCGCGGCCGGCGACACACTGGCCGGCGACCTGCAGGTCGTAGCCGGCGGCACACTCACTAGGTTCGCCTGGATGGACAGCACGAACCACCAGAAGTTCCTGAACTCGGAGCCCTATAGCGTCGTGTTTGAGGCGGACAGCTTCGCGCAGAAGAGTGTCAGCCAGACGGTAACGGCTGCCGGCAGGCAGTATCTTCTTTTCGTCAATAACAACTCGGCAACGGTGAAGTGCTGGGTGAGACTGGTTCTGGAATAGACGAACATGACTTGGATATTTCTGGTCTTCGCGTTAGTGCCGCGGCCCGATTTCGCGCCGGTCGGTCAGGCCGAGCTTGCGGCCGCCCGGCGGATGGCCGCCGCGGGCTTCGTCACTCACCAATCGTCAATCGCCAATCGCCAATCTGCCTGGGACAGCCCGACCGAGGCCCGCGTTCCGGGCCGGTTTGTGGTCGGGTTCGAGCCCGGCGGGCGGGAGGCGGCCGCGTCGTGGGTGGCGCAACAGGGCGGGAGCGTCATCCGGGTCGATGAGGCGTGCGGTTTCTTCGTTGCCGACCTACCGCCGGGGCGCGAGTCGCAGCCGGGACAACCGGCCCGGTCGGCGGCGCCGGCCGGCACTGTCCGCTATCTTGAGCCGTGCATCAAGGTGCAGGCCGCCGCGCTTCCCAACGACCCGTACTTCATTCCTTACCAATGGGACAAGTGGGTCATGTATGCGGACAAGGCCTGGGACGTGGTCGGCGGCTCGATTGACGTCAAGGTCGCGGTCGTGGACGAAGGCGTCGACTACCAGCACCCGGACCTGGCTGCCGATTTCATAGCCGGTGAGCTCGGGTATGACTTCATCGGCAATGACAACGATCCTCAGCCGGACAATCCTCGAACGGCGTTCCACGGAACCCACGTCGCCGGCATAATCGCCGCGACCCGGGACAATAACGAGGGAATCGCTGGCTGGTCGCTTGTCCAACTGCTGTCGGTCCGAGTGCTGGATGACACCGGTTCAGGTACAACCGACGTGGTTGCATCGGGTGTCAGGTGGGCTGCCGACCACGGCGCAAGGATCATCAACATGAGCCTGGAGTCGTCCGAGTCATCGACACCATTGTTGGACGCATGCGCGTATGCAGAGCAGGCGGGCGTGCTGATCATTGCTGCCTCGGGCAATAGCGGACAGGATGCAGTGAGCTTCCCGGCCAGATACAACGAGTGCGTTGCGGTTGGCGCGACCTCGAAGGATTCGCGCCTCGCAATATTCTCCAACTACGGATCGGAACAGGAACTCGTGGCTCCGGGTGACACCGTATGGTCCAGCTTGGCAGGCGGCGGTTACGGATGGGCGAGGGGGACGTCGATGGCCTCGCCGCAGGTCGCGGGCGTGGCCGCACTCGTCCTGGCCAGGAACTGGGGACTGAGCGCAAACGAGGTGCGGGCGATTCTCGATGCCTCGGCGATTGACATGGGCCTGGCCGGACGCGATATCCAGTATGGCTACGGGTTCGTCAACGCGAGGCGGGCGGTGGACCTTGCCGCGGCCTACGCGGCCGGCCGGTCGCCCTCGGTTGCCATCGGGACCGGATCGCCGGGAGCGGACGCACATACCGTCTTTGTCCGGGCCGGCTCCAGTCTGCCGTCATGGGTTGCCCAGGCTGATGTCTACGACGGGTCGGGCCGGCTGATTCAGGTCCGCGGTACGGACCTCAGGCCGGGAACGTACTTTGCCAGGCCGGGTTCGAATTCCGAAGTCCGAACTCCAAAGTCAGGTCCGATTCGCCGGCTCCTCGTCCTCGACTAGCGTTTCCTTTCTTGTCCCTCGTCCCGGTGATGGGAAGAGGGAAGGTGAGCTCTAGTCCTCCGAGTACTCGGCGCAGGAATCGTCGGTTTCCCACACGGTCACGCGGCTGACCGGGTAGAACTGCTGCATCTCGTCGTAGAAATGCCGGGCCAGGTTCTCCGACGTCGGGTTCGATTCGCACACCTGATTCAGCATCTTATGGTCCGGCAGGATGCTCTCAAGCTTCTTGCCGACGTCGATGAAGTCGGCAATCATCCCCGGCTTCTTCAGCCGCTTCGCGCTGATTTCCACCTCAACGCGGTAGTTGTGGCCGTGGACGCCCTCGCACTTGCCGCCCATGCCGTGTATCTGGTGCGCGGCACTGAACCGGCGGGTCACTTTGATGGTCCACATCGGTTACCTCCTCGAGCGTTCGGCTCGGTTCGTGTTCACGAGCGATGATACTTCTCCCGGCCTTGAAGGTCAAGCCGGCGGACGGGATTGGCGCAGGGCTGAGGTTTGACTGGCAGAGTCCGGGTAGTAGAATCACCGGACATGACAACCGCCGAAGTCCGAACTCCGAGCTCCGATTCCCTCATTCGACATTCGGCGGTGGCCTCGCAGCTCCCCGTCCGAGAATCTTCCATTCGCCATTCGATATTCGTCATTCAACATTCTTCCTGAGATGTGGCCTCTGCGTGAAGTCGACGAGTCGGCGGTGGCGCGGCTGAGCGCGGACGCGGGCGTCACCGGCCTTCTCGCGCGGCTGCTCTGGCTGCGCGGCGTGCGCGACGGCGCGGCCGCGCATCGCTGGCTTGCGCCGGAGCTTTCGCAGCTTTACCCACCCGAGCTGCTGCCGGACTTTGAACCGGCGGTAGCGCGCCTCAAGCGGGCCGTTGCCGGACGCGAGAAGGTGCTGATCTGGGGGCACGATGACCTCGACGGCATCACTTCGGTAGTGATTCTCTACCGATTGTTGACCGACCTCCAGGGGACGGCCTCGTACTACATTCCGCAGAAGGGCAAGGAGCGGCATGGGCTGAACGGCGAGCTGGCAGCGAAGTTGCTCGGCGGCGCCGGACTGGTCGTCACGGTGGACTGCGGCATCACGAACCGGGAGCAGGTCGCCTTTCTGCGGTCAAAGGGTATCGACGTGGTCGTAACCGACCACCACGAGGTGACCGAATCGATGCCGGAGGCCGTGGCCAACGTGGACCCGAAGCGGCCGGATTCGAAGTATCCATATCGCGGCCTCGCCAGCGCCGGCGTAACGCTCAAGCTGGCGATGGGAGTTGCCCGCGAGGCGCTTGGCCTTTCAGTCGCGGAGTTCGTTTCAGTCCAGCCCCAGCAATTCGCGATGGCCGTGCTCGGCACGTTGGCCGACCGGGTTCCGCTCACCGGTGAGAACCGGACCATCGTGGCGGCCAGCGTGGGCCGGCTCAGGCAGATACCGGTCGTGGCGGTGCGGGCGGTCTTCGACTACTTGAACGCCGGTGAGAAGCTGACCATGCGTCGGTTCGTCACCGAACTGCTGCCGCTCTTCGCCGCGGCCGATGGGAACGAAGGTGTGCAGAAGTTCCTGACTGCCGACGTCGATGAGGCCCGAACCTGGGTGACGGAACTGGCCCGCCGCCGCGAGGAATGGCAGGAGCAGGTCGAGCAGACCTATGAGCTCGCCCGCCAGAATCTCGCGGTCGGCGACGGCATCGTCTTTGCGCGCCACCGGGAACTATCGCTGCGCGCGCTCGGTTCGTGCGCCGTGCGGCTGAAGGATAGCTTCCAGTTGCCGGCCATCGTGATGGGCTGGCGCGGCGATGCCTGGGTGGGTGAGGGCCGGGGAATCGAGGGCGTCAGCCTGATGGACGTCCTGTCGTCGTGCGGACGCTTCTTCATCGACTACGGCGGGCACAAGAAAGCGGCCGGCTTCTCAATCCAGGACGAGAAGGTCGAGGAGTTCATGCGCTGTGCCGAGGCATACGCCCACGAGCATTTCGCGGGACATGTTCAGCCGGAGAATGTTCTCCGGGCCGATGCGTTCCTGCCGCTTGAGGAGTTCGACCGCGACGTGGTCCGGCTCGCGCCGTTCGGCGAAGGCAATCCACAGCCCGTGTTTGCCACCGGTCCAACCGAGCTTGAGCGGCGCGCCGAAGGCTGGACCGCGGCGGGCAAACCGGACCTGCTGCTGCAGGCTGCGAACGGCGGAGTCCAGCTTGATACCCGGCTCACCAGCCGTTTACTCTACACCGTCGATGACTTCGGCCGACTGACCATCATCGACGCGCAGACTGGGGAAGCATGAAGTACAAAGTCCGAAGGACAAAGCAAGTCGTAAGCGGGAAAGCCGAATCCAGCTTGCTTCCGCGGGTTTGCCCTTTCCACGCTGCCTTGTCCTTCGTCCCTGGCACTTCGTCCTTGCACGAGGTCTTCGCTCGTGCCTGGTAAAGTCGTCCACGTCGTCCGCAAGAAGAGCCGGGGACAACACGCCTGGGTCTTCTCCAATGAGGTCACGAAAACCGAAGGCAATCCCGGGCCTGGGGATGCGGTCCAGGTCTTTGACCGCCGGCACCTCGTCGGCTCCGGCATCTATAACCCTCATTCGCTCATCCGAGTCCGCCTCTATTCCGAGCAGGTCGAGGAACTGGACCAGGCGTTCCTGAAACGGAGGCTAGAGGCGGCACTTGCGTACCGCAAGGCCATGCTGCCCGGCGAGAACGACTTCCGGCTGATGTTCAGCGAGAGCGACCGCGTGCCCGGGCTGGTGGTCGACAAGTACGGCAGTCACTTCGTTGTCCAGACGTATTCGCTGGGGCTCGACATGCGGCATGACCTTGTGGTCGCCGCGCTGCGCGAGGTGTTCGACGTCGCCTCTGTGATAGAGAAGAACGACTCCCGGCTGCGCGACCCCGAGGGGCTGCCGCGGCGCACCGGCGTGCTGTTCGGCACACCCGAGCCGCGGATAGTCATCTCCGAGAGCGGCGTCAGGTTCTACGTGGACGTGGCCGGCGGCCAGAAGACAGGCTACTACTTCGACCATCGCCTCACGCGGCGCAAGGTCAGGGGCCTCTCGTCCGGCCGCTCGGTGCTCGACGTCTTCTCCTATACCGGTTCATTTGCCATCAACGCGGCGCTCGGCGGGGCCTCAAGCGTGCTTGCGGTAGATGCCTCGGCCGCGGCCGCGACCATCGCCACCGACAACTCGGTCCTGAACGGGGTCGCGGACAAATGCCAGTTTGCCACCGACAACGCTTTCACGGCGCTGGCCGAACTCGACGTCCAGGGCCGCAAGTTCGACCTCATCAACCTCGACCCGCCCGCTTTCATCAAGGCGCAGAAGGACAAGAACGCGGGGATGAAGGGCTATCGCCAGATAAACGCCATGGCGATGAAGCTCCTGACCGATGGCGGCGTCCTCGTCTCCTCATCCTGCTCGCACTACCTGTTCTGGCAGGACATGCTCGACATGCTCGTGGCCGCGTCGCAGGACGCCGGCCGCAGCTTCACAATCCTCGACCGTACAACCCAGGGTCCCGACCACCCGGTCCTGCTCTCCATGCCCGAATCCGAATACCTGCGCGGATTCATCCTGCAGGTCAACTAAGCACAAGCGCAAGCCCAAGCCCAAGCCGCAGACCCAGGGAGTCCGGCCGCATCGGGTTCAGGGACCTTCCTCGCTGCTCGCCAAGTAGCTTGGCATGTTGCCTGCGAAGGTGCCTGCAGAGGAATCTGGGAAGGAACCTGGACAGGAACGT
>CAZAKP010000059.1:0-1495 GCA_964485845.1 uncultured bacterium
CAGTGATTCACGAGGGGATTCGCACCGCGATTCTTGAAGCGAATCGCGAGGGCGTGAGTGGTGGTCCGCCGTCAGGCGACAAGGTGGAGGATGTGGGCGAGGGCGAGGGGGAGCTGGAAGAGGGCGGTCCAGGCAACAGCAAGTGCGGGCTTTTTGCCGGGCCGCGCGGCGACGAGCATCAGGGGGATGGCGGGCAGGAGATACCGTTCGTAGACTTGAGGTCCGGAGATGAGGAGGCCGGCGGCGAGCAGGAGAGCGCCGATTGCAGCGACCCGTATGTCGGGGGCAGAAAGCGAGGGGCGAGGGCTGTTGGCTGCCAGGGCTGCGAGCCGGAGCAGCCAGAGCAGTCCGATGGAGCCGAACGCGCAGGCGAGGGCCGTGGCGAGGGGATTCGGCAGCAGGCTGAGAAATGTGCGGGTGATGCCGAGTCCGGGCCGGGGAGCGAGGAGGACCGCGGGAACGGCTGCGAGAGCGAGCAGGTGCCATGGCCTCAGTCTGTGCCACGCCCAGGGCAGGAAGATGATGCCAGTCCAGATGAGAATTGAGCTGGCGTTTTTCCACGCAAAGCCGGTGTGATAGATGTGCTGGTAGGCCGGAGGCGTGAGGCCGCGCCACAGCATGGCCAGCGGCAGGAAAGCGATTATCGGGAGGAGCCAGAGGAGAGAGGAGAGGAGGAGTGATGAGCGATGAGTGATGAGCGATGAGCGGGGAGCAGAGAGGAGGGAGGAGCGAGGAACAAGGAATGAGGAGTGAGGAGATGGAAGGGAGGGACGGCGAACGAGAAGTGTGGTGGCTGCGAAGGTGAGTGGCAGGAAGGCGTAGTAGGCGCGGGTGTAGATGGCCAGCGTCGCGAAGAGCAGCGCGAAGATGGCGTCGGATGGCCGACCCTGGTCCCGGAATCTCAGGAAGCAGAGGAGGGCGGAGAGCCCCAGCAGGAGCGCGAGGTGCTCGGTCATGAAGGCGCCGGCCAGCGCCGTGAAGTAGGGCGCGGTCGCGAGCAGCACGAGGGCCGGCATCGGGTTTTCGGCCGGCGGGAAGCGCCGGATGATTCGCGTGAACAGGATGATATTTCCGAGGGCCAGGGCGAAGACCACCAGGCGGAGCAGCATCAGGTTGAATCCGAGGAGCGACCCAAGGTTTCCGAAGAGGATGTAGAAGAGCGGGCCGGCGGCAGAGGGGTAGTCGTGGAGTTGCTGAAGCGACGGCACTCCGGGTCCGAACTGGCGCGCGACTGCGAGGTGAGTAGACTCGTCAAGCACCGGCGCCGGCCGGCCAAGGAGAATGGTGCCGAGCCGGAAGACAGGGACGAGCGCAATCAGCCCGGGGAAGAGATATCGGTAGAATCTGAACACGCCGGCTCGATGTTAGTCCTGCTTGTCGCGAGGTCAAGCTCAGCCCCTGAATCCGACCTAGGAGCCCTCCACAAAGACACAAAGAGGATGAACGTGTCATCCACAGATTCCACAGATTCAGGAAGATTTGGGTTCCGGACGGG
>CAZAKP010000059.1:1595-4790 GCA_964485845.1 uncultured bacterium
TGAACGTGTCATCCACAGATTCCACAGATTCAGGAAGATTTGGGTTCCGGACGGGGCCACAGATACCGGAGTCGGAGTGTTATCCGCAGATTCCGCAGATTCGGGAAGATTCGGGTTCGGACGGGCAACGGACACAGGAGCCCGAGTGTCATCCACAGATTCCACAGATTCAGGAAGATTTGGGTTCCGGACGGGACTTGGAGGAATTGTCTTTGGGCTGGTGTAATCCGTCGCTGTGCAGACTGAGCCCCCGAATACGATACTGAACCACAGAGCACCCAGCGCGCGTCGGACGCGCAAGTCAAACTGCAAAATGCAGATATCAAAAGTCAAAATGCCCCGAAGGCCGCGGGCTGCACGAATCCGGCGACCTCCGGACAGAGGCGGCGAAGCGAAAGATCTTCGCGAAAACGATGATCCTGCATGCTTGTAGTACAGAGATTTGGAGGGTACCGGTCCGGAGTGACGACTTCACCCAACTCTGTCCTCTCTTTCCTCTCTGTGGTCAATCCCATGTCGGTTCTGGGGTGAGCGCGACGGATTGACCCGCGCGAACCTGACCATATACTGAGAAATGAGCACCAGGAAGGCCGTGATTGCGGTGGCCGGCGTATTGTTGCTGGCCGCATGCGGGTCAGCGCCGCAGAAGGCGTCGGGGCGGCTAAGAGTCGTGACCACACTCGGGATTATCGCCGATTGGGCGCGGCAGGTGGGTGGCGACCGGGTGGAGGTTACCAGCCTGCTGACCGGGAACGAAAGCCCTCACACGTACGAGATCAAACCCGCGGACGTCAAGACCGTTGCCGACGCGCGCATCCTGTTTCGGATCGGGCTCGGGCTGGAGGATTGGCTTGATGCGGCGGTCGAGAACTCGGGAAATAAGAAGCTGGTCGTGGTTGATGTGGCGGGCGGCGCGACTGGAATCATCGCCGGTGACGCCGAGGACAAGTACGGGAATCCTCACATCTGGCTGGACCCGGAGTACGCCAAGGCCGGAATTGAGAATTTGGTGAAGGAGATGGTGCAACTCGACCCGGCAGGGGAGAGCCTGTACCGACGTCGCGAGGCTGCCTACTTCGGGCGACTCGACAGTCTGTCGCAAGCCATAAACGCAGAGGTCGCAACGCTTCAGGACAGGCGTTTCATTCAGTTCCACGATGCGTGGCCGTACTTTTGCCGCCGGTTCGGGCTCCAGGTGGTGGCTACGGTGGAGCCGATTCCCGGCCAGGAGCCGTCCGCGAAGGAGCTGGCGCGGCTGGTGGACCTCATCCGTCGCGAGCACGTCAAGGTCATCACGACCGAGCCGCAGTTGTCTTCAGTCCTGCCCGACATGCTGGCGCGCGAGACCGGCGTGAAAGTAGTGACTCTGAATCCGCTTGAGTCCGGCGGCGGTTACATCGCGGCACTGGGCGCCAGCGCCGAGGCCCTCGTCGAGGCACTCAGGTGACATCGCTTTTGCACACAATGACACCAAACCAGAGCCCTCACCCTCGCCCTCTCCCAATGGGAGAGGGAAGGGGTGAGGGAACTTGTGTTACGCGCCAAGAGGTCCCGTATCATCGAGAGGAGATAGTGTGAGAGAGACAGCACTGGCATTGATAATGAGCGTCGTCGCCGCCTTTGCGGCGGCGCCGGAGAAGCCGACAAGGACGCTGGCAGTGACCGGGACCGCCGAGGTCTCGGTTAAGCCTGACATCTGCTACATCAGTTTCGGGGTCGAGACCTTTGACAAGAAGAGCGCGCGCGAGGCGTACCGCCGCAATGCCGAGGTGATGACCACGCTGAGCGCGGCCGTCCTCGCTACCGGCATCGAGGCGAAGGATGTCCAGACATCGGGTTTCTCGGTGACGCCGCAGTACCACTACGATAATGACAATCACCGGCGGGTGTTTGACGGCTATCGGGTCTACCATTCGCTGGACGTGGACGTGCGCGACCTGAATAAGGCCTCAGCGGTGCTGGATGCCGGGATGAATGCCGGCGCCACGCAGGTGAACAATGTCACTTTCGCGGTCGAGAACCCGAAGAAGTACACGGCCGACGCACGGGTCGAGGCGGTGAAGGCAGCACAGGAGAAAGCGCAATCGATGGCGGACCTGACCGGCGTGAAACTGGGCAAGCCCATCAGTATCAGCGAGAACGAGCCGGGCGGGTGGACGCAGAACTACGCGCAGGCGAACGTGGCGGTTGACGCTGCGTCTTCCACCGGGGAGTCGGCCGCGCTCCAGCCAGGCCAGTTCAAACTCACTCGCACGGTCTACATTACGTACGAGATAGAATAGCCGCCCGGACAGGCGGGCGAAGTCAGAAGCTAGAAGCGAGAAGCTAGAGGTACGGAAGAGGCGGAGTCAGAAGCTAGAGGCGAGAAGCTAGAAGCTAGAAGCTAGAAGCGAGAACGTCGGAATCCCTATTCCCCAGTCCCCAATCCCCAATCCCTGGTCCCTAATCGCTCTTGTGCAAGCGGCCGAGCGGCATGATGTAGAGCGGCTCTTCTTCTTTTGGCATCCGGACAACGAGCCGGACAGCGTCGTCGTGGAATGCACCGATGCCACAGGTGCCGAGCCCCAGCGAACCGCACTGGAGGTAGACGTTTTCGGCCGAGTGGCCGAGGTCCGTGCACACGTAGCGCTCGCGGCCGCGCTGACCGTATTTGCTCGTGTTGCGGCTGAACACGGCCGAGTAGACCAGCGACGCGGGTGCGCTCCCGACCATGGTCTGTCCGAACGCGGCGAGGAGTGCAGGGCCCGGCGCCCGTCGCCCGCGCGCACCTGGATCAGGTCGTGAGGTCCGGGGCGATACCGGTAGACTCCGGGTTCGAGCCCGGTGACCGCTCCTGCCACCAGGTACAGTTCGAGGGGATAGAGCGCGCCCGCTGAGGGTGCGGCCCGGAACCCGCCGCCCAGGGCCGGGATGCCGGGCAACGGCTGGGTCACGCCGTATGCGGCCCACAGCAGTTGTGACACTTCGGCAAGGGTGAGCGGATTGTCTGCGTACCGGCGGATGGAGCGGCGTTCGGCCAGCGCCTGCTCTACCGACAGTCTGCCGTCGCAGGCGGGCGGGGGCAGGTTGAATGTCTTGGCCGCACCGGCGTTTGGGGGCGAAAAAGGGGACAGTCCCTCGGAGCAGCTCATCGAGCGCCTTGGGACACGATCCCAATCGAGGACGATTGGGTCATGTCCGGCGGCCCGCGCGGCG
>CAZAKP010000059.1:4890-12703 GCA_964485845.1 uncultured bacterium
TGGGACACGATCCCAATCGAGGACGATTGGGTCATGTCCGGCGGCCCGCGCGGCGGGCAGGATGATCTGAGGCTGCCGGACGCCGACCCGGAGCTGGGTCGTGTGCCGTCGAGCAGGCGGGCCGAGCCACGTGGAGCCTCCGGCCTGCATCTCATTCGGTGCCGGTGCCATGAGCTTCGACGCGAGGCGCGGGCATGCCGAGCATGTTCATCAGGAAGGCGATGGGGTCAGCAAGCTGCTCTATTTGGATGGTCTCGGTTGTTCCGCCGAGGTGCCCCGAGGCACCTTCCACCAGTAGCAGGACGGGTTCCCCCTGCGGGTTCAGAGCCTGCATCCTCGCAGCCATCTTGCGGGTGTGGCTTGGGTCGACGCGGTAGTCGTTCTCGCTGCCGGACAACAGCACTGCCGGGTAGTGGGTCCGAGGTCTTACGTTCTGGTAGGGCGAATATGCGGCGAGGTAGCGAAACTGAGCGGGGTCGTCGGCGGTCCCATATTCGTTAGCCCACAGGCCGCCCGGACCGAGCTTGTGATAGCGAAGCATATCCAGGAGCGCCACGTCAAGAACGACGGCCCGGAACAATTCGGGCCGTTGAATCATTGACGCCGCTACTGTCAGCCCGCCGTTGCTGGCGCCGACGGCGGCAATCCGCTCGGGACTGGTGTACTTCTCAGCCACCAGCCATTCGGCCGCCGCGATCAGGTCCTCGAATGTCTTCTGCCGGCCCGCGAACTTGCCGGCCTCGTGCCAGTTCCTGCCGTACTCACCCCCGCCCCGGACGTGGGCGACAGCCACAAGACCACCGGCTTCGAGCCATGCCACGTTCCCAGCCTGGTATTTGGCTGTGCACGAGATGCCGAACCCGCCGTAGGCCATGAGCAGTACCGCGTTCCATCCGTCGCGAATCGCGTCCTTCTTGTGCACAAGGAACATCGAGACCGGTGTCCCGTCCTTCGACTTGTACCAGACGAGGTCGGTAACATACCGGTCGGACCGGATGCCGAGTTGCGGCTGGAAGAACAGCTTGAGGGAATCTCCCGTGAAGTCATAGTAGAACTGGCTGCCGGGATAGGTGAAGGAAGAGAAGTTGACGCGCACCTCGTCATCCTTCCAGGTTCCCTCGACCGACGCGGTCCCGAGCGTTGGCAGGGGCATCTCCCGCACAAACCGACCGTCAAGCTCGTGGATTCTGACCACGGTGTGAGCCTGCCGCTCGTAAATCAGGTAGACACGGCCACCGATCGGCCTGACGTCGACCAAGTGGGCGTCAGGCATCTCCGGAGCGAACTCGCGCCAGTATTCACGCTGAGGCTGATCGGCGTGTGTTGCGTAGACTCTGCCCATCGGCGCGCCGGCGTCGGTCATGACGAGCAGCAGGGTGTCAGCCAGCGCTCCGCCGTAGGTCCCGTCCATGCCCGTCGCCACGGGCCGAATCGAGTCGCCCGTGTCGAGCCGCTGCACGAAGAGTTCAGTCGCTCCTTCCACGTCTGCACGGAGAAACAACGCGTACCGGCCGTCTTCACTCACCTGACAGATGTGCCAGTACTCCCGGACCGAGTCGTGACCAAAGACGCGCTTGTCGTCGCTACCCCGAGTGCCCAGCCGGTGGAAATAGACCGTGTGCCAGTATGCCTCGTCGCCCTGGGGCACGGAGCCGGGTTGTGGTCCTGAGGTGTAGTAGAACCCGACATTGCCGACGACCCACGAGACCCCATGTTGCCGCGGACCCGGCAGTGTATCGGTCAGGAATCGGCCGGCGGCGACATCCATGACTCTGATTCGCGCGTCTTCGTTCCCGCCCCGGGCGATGGCGAGCGCGACGTACTTGCCATCGCGCGACGGCGAGAACTCCAGCAACTGCTCGTCGATTTCCAGCGTATTCGCGTCGAAGACCACCCGCGCCGGCAGTCTTTCGCGTTCCTGAACATGCCAGACCGGCTTCTCTTGGTCGCGGGCCTGGCGCCAGTGGAACCTGACCGGGCCATCAGGCACGCCGAACGGCATGCCCTGCTTGTCATAGCGAATGAGCTCGGTAAGCCGCCCGACGGCGTGCGCCCGCTGGGGCAGGGCGTCGAGGAATGAGCGGGATAGCTTGTTCTGGTCTGCCGTCCAGGACCTGACCAGCGAGTCCGCGCTGTTCTCAAGCCAGCGATAGCCGTCGACTACGACGGTGTCGTGTAGCGTTTCAGCGACCGGGATGCTGGGTGTTTCGGGGTAGTTGAGACCACTTGGTCCCGCTACGACCTCGCCCGGAGTTAGGGCCGTCCCGGCAAGGATGAGCATCGCAATCATGTACACCTCCCTACGTCCGCCGGAGCGGCCTGTTGCGGACCAGTCGGTTTGGTTGCCGTCATCCGGCCTCAGGCAGGATGATTTGAGGGCGGCGGACGCCGACCCGGAGCTGGGTCGTGCCGTCGAGCAGCGCGAGTCGGCCCTCGTGCGCGGCGAGAATCGTCCGAATCTCGTCAGGCAGTCGCTGCTCGCCGAAGCCTTCGAGCACAACAATAGTGAAGGGCGGGCAGGGCTCGATGACCTCTTGTAGATTAACCCCGGCGCAGATGATGCCTGCCGCTTTGCGCTCTTTCACCTGAGCGAGGGTCGCGGCATCGGCGAAGTCGCGCACGACGACCGCGCCGGGAGCGATTTCAGGTTGCAGATTGCCGGAGACCTCGCCGCCGGAACCCCAGACGCCCGAAAACGTTGTGCCCGGGCAAGACACGACGCACCCGCGCTCGGTGACTTCCTGGACGATACCGGGCAACCAGGCCCTGACCTGCAGTTCCTCCAGCAGCGGCTCGATCAGTACGATACCAAAGTGCTTGTCAATCCGGCCGACTTTGCCGCGGACCGGCGATTCCACGAACTTGAACTCGCCCGCGAGCCTGGCGGCAAGCCACTGTCCGCGGTCGACTTCGTCGCCGGGTTTGACTTTCAGGAATGGGCCGAGCTTCTCCGGCTCGACGCCGAGCTTCCTGGCGACCTCGACCGCGGTGAACTCGCGGGCTTCCTCGGGCTTTTCGCGCAGGAAGAGTACTCCGCTCGGCAGTAGTTGCTCGACCCGGCCCGCGACCGGCGAATGGTAGGCCCGGTGTGTGACTTGGCGCGGCGTCTTAGCGACGACGTCACCAATGCCCACCTGGTCGCCGATGTGCTTGACCAGGTACTTCTCGACCTCAGTTGCCGGCACACCGAGCGCCTCCGCGACCGGCAGGAAGAACGGGCGCAGGAACTGCCGCACGCTGCGCGCGACCAGCGTATCGGTGTTCACCGTCTGGCCGGAACTCACGAACACCTGGCCGGGTATGGCAAGCTCGCGGCGCAGGCGGATCTCAGTTGAGTGGTCAAGTGGTCTAGTGGTCAAGCGATCCAGTGACCGCACTAGACCACTGGACCACCGGGGCACTGGAGTACTGCCTTCTTCGCGGGCCGGCGGGATGTAGCCGGCAGGCGGCTTCCGGTTTGCGCGGTCGAGCTTGACCATCCCGATTTGCTGCACCAGCTCGACCGCGAGCTTTGGGTTGACCTCGGCCAGTGCGCCGAGGTGCGGAAACATGAATTCGCTGTCCACTGCCAGCTCCACATCTTCGGCCGGCGCCAGCGCATCGAGCAGCACGGCGGTTGCAGCCGGACGCGGGGAGTGGGAGAGAATCCCGCCGCTGCCGATGAGGAGGTCGCAATCGGTGTACGAGAATGGCGTCGCGGGCCGGGGCGGGAGGCGCGGCCCTTTGAGCAGTTCGTCGAGGTCCTGTCGCAGCGGGCCGGTCTGGCGCTTCGCGCCATCGCGCAGCCTCAGGTGCTGGCGTAACGCTTCGCGGATGGCAACCGCGGCCGAAGCCCATTCGGAGAGCATTTCGTCCGGTGTGCGGGCCAGCCGGGTAGGGTTGATGTGTTTGTTGCCAATGAGGTTCCACATGTCGGAGTCGGTGAGGTGGGGATGGTAGAGCTCGCGGATGGGCGTGATGCCCGCAAGCTCGGCCACGTTCAGGATGCTGTAGCTCAGTCCGAGGTTGGCGCTGACCGTACGGAAGACGTCGCCCGCGCGGGCGGTGAAGACGTCGGTGGTGGCGCCGCCGATGTCTATTGCCATGATACGGTGACCGGTCGCCGTCGAGAGCAGCTTGAGGATCGAGCCGAACGCGGCCGGAGTCGGCATTATCGGCGCGGCGACCCACTGTTTGAGTTTCTCGTAACCCGGGGCCTGCGACATCACGTGGTCCATGAAGACTTCGTGAATCGCGGACCGAGCCGGCTCGAGATTCTCGCATTCGAGCTCAGGCCGGACATTGGGCACGGCCCGGAACATGAACCGATCCCCGAGCGCGTCGCGCACGTGCTCGGTGGCCCGCACGTTGCCCGCGTAGACGACCGGTAAGCGGGCGGCGGGGTTAAGCTTGGGGTGAAGCCCGGCCTCCACCAGCAGTTCGGCGAGAAACACCGGGGTGGAGACGTTGTCGCCGTCAAACCCGCCCGCGACCAGCACCATGTCCGGGCGCAGGCGCTTCAGGTCCTCGATCTTGCGGTAGGGCGTCCGGCCGTCGTCCATCGAGATCACTTCGAGCACGATGGCGCCGGCGCCGAGCGCGGCGCGGTGCGCGGTGCCCGCGGTCAGGTTGTAGACCAGGCCGGTCACCACCATTGCGAGCCCGCCGCCCGCGCTCGAGGTTGTGAGATAGGGGACCGCGGGCGCGTTGTCGCGCACCAGCGTGCGGCCGGTGAGTTCCTCAAGCCCGCGCAAGGCGTGCAGTACGCCGACGGTCACATCTTCGTGCGGCTTCTCGACCGTGGTCGGTGTCTCGTGGCGGAAGCACTGCCAGGCACCGGCCCGCCTCAGAAAGAGCAGCGCCTTAGTCGTGGTGCTGCCGACGTCGGTGATGCAGAACTCGGACGGGTCGCGCGGGAAAGGGATTCCGGCCACGTATACCTCCGCTTCAGTATCGGCCGGCCGGCACGGCTGTCAATGTATGTTGAAGTCGCGTTTTCGCGCGGCGGCGCGGAAGTTCCGACTCCTCACCCTTACCCTCTCCTCAAAGAGGAGAGGGGACAGTCTGCAGCTCCACAACTGCGTGCTGCTCACACGACCGGGGAGGAGACAGCATCTCTCTTCTTCCCTCTCCCTTGAACGGGAGAGGGTCGGGGTGAGGGTGAGTCTACGCCAGCGGCTGGTGGTTGTCGGCGGGCCCGGCGAGCACGCCCAGGGAATCGAGCAGGTCGTGTACGCGCTCCCGGATGGTGTCTCGCGCCTTGCGGTATTCGGCCATGCCCTTGCCGTACGGGTCCGGAATCTCCCAGCGGATTTCCTTCGTCCCGGGCAGGAACGGGCAGGTGACAGTGCAACCCATTGAGACCATGTAGTCGAATCGGCCGGCGGTTACGTCGCGGAAGCCTTTGGTTCGCGCCGATGCGATGTCGATGCCGATCTCCTTCATCGCCTCGATTGCGTGCGGGGCGACACTCTGGGCGGGGTTTGAGCCGGCGCTCTCGCACTCGACGTCACGGCCAAGCGCCCGGCAGAAGGCCTCGGCCATCTGGCTCCGGCAGGAATTGCCCACGCAGGCGAAGAGGATGCGCATCAAGAATCCGACGTTGAACCAGAGAGAACACCGAGATCGCCGGGGGTCCGGAATCGGATTCGGGTTTCACCCATCTCGGCGACTGCCGTGGCTGATCCTGTTTCGGGTCTGGGACCGCCTATTGCTTGGCGCCGACGCGGCCGTTGTTCTTGATGTCGTGGCGGAACTTGGGCCACGACGAGCCGGCCAGCGGGCTCGTGCCTTTGAGTTGATAGAGATAGCCGTCGTTGCCGACAAAGTAGACTTTGCCGTCCGCGCCGATGGTCGGAGACGAAGTGATGTCGTTATCGGTAGGGTACTTGAATACCAGTGTGCTGTCCGGGCCGAGAGCGTAGAGGTTATCGTCGTCGGACCCGAAGTAGATGGTGCCATTCGCGGCGATTGCCGGCGAGGAAATCACGTCGTCGCCGGTCACGAACCGCCACTTGGTCGAGCCGTCGGGGTTCAGTGCATACAGGAGGTTGTCGGATGAACCGCAGTAGATCGTGCCGTCAGGACCGACCGCCGGCGACGAGTAAACCTGGCCGTTGGTGAGAACTGACCACTTGAATGAGCCGCTGGAGTCGACCGCATAGATGTAGCCGTCGAGGGAACCGAAGTAGACGGTGCCGTCGGGGCCGATTGCCGGCGAGCCCTGAATGTCCCGCGTCGTCTCGTAGCGCCACTTGAGTGTGCCGGCAGAAGTGAGAGCGTACAGGAAGTCGTCGTTCGACCCGAAGTAGATGGTGCCGTCGGCCGCGATGGACGGGGATGAGTTCACGTCCTGCCCGGCCCCGTACTTCCACTTGACGGTACTGTCCGGGTTCAGGGCGTAGACGGTGTCGTCGGTCGAGCCGATGATGATGGTGCCGTCGGCCGCGATTGCCGGCGAAGACGAGATAATGCCGTGGGTCAGGTAGCTCCACTTGACCGACCCGTCAGTAGGATTGATGGCGAAGAGCCGGTGGCTGTACGAGCCGACGTAGACAGTCCCATCCGCTCCGATTGCCGGGGAGGAGCGCACGACGCCCCCGGCATAGACCCGCCACTTGAGCGAGCCGTCGAAATTCATGGCGTACAGGTACTCGTCCTGAGCCCCGACATAGATGGTTCCGTCCGGCGCGATGGCCGGTGACGAGAAGTTGTCCTCGGGGGCCCCCTGTTTTATCTGGTAGCGCCAGATTCTCATCGTGTCGGCCGGCCGGATGATGATGGTGCGGCCGGCTGACCACCCCGACATCGCGCCGCCCGTGTCTTTGGCCTGTGCCTTCACATACCAGGTGTCGGCGACGTGCCAGGCGTAGGAGTCGGCCACAGTGGTGCCTCCGTCCACGAATGCCGACCAGGCCGAGGTGTCGCCGTCGCCCCAGTCGAAGCGAATCGCCACCGGCAGGTGCTGGGGATGCTGGGCCGACGTGGTGAACCGATAGGTTGAGTCGGCGCCGCCTCGAAACGGCCCGTTCGGGGTCTCCGGCGTGTCGGGTCCCTCGCGAACTATCACTTCGACCGTGAGCGGTCCGGACCACTCGGTCAGGTGGAGTTTTGGGTCTCTGGCCTGGGCCTTTACTGTGAACGTGCCGGCGTCGGTCCAGTGGAAGCTCATTGCCACCGTTTCACCGGAGGCGACGAATTGGCTCCAGTCCGAAGTGTCGCTGCCCCAGTCGAAACGAAGTGATACGCTGTCGCCGTAGCGGTCGGTGGTGACACTCCTGTAGGTATAGGTCGTGTCCTTGAAGCAAAGGGTTGGTCCAATCGGAACGGCCGGTGTCTCGGGCCGCGGCAGCACCTGCACGGCGAGGGCCTGGGACCAGTCGGAGCTGAGCAGCTTTTTGTCCTGGGCCTGGGCTCTGACCAGGTAGGCGCCGGTTTCGGCCCAGGCGTGAGTTCCCGTTATCAGAATCCCGCTGGGGGACCAATCGGTCCAGTCGCTGACCGTGGAATCTCCCCAGTCGAAGCGGACGGCCACATTGTCGCCGTTCGGGTCGCTGGGGGTGACTGAGTAGGTAGTGGGTTTGTTCGGATAGCAGTTGGTCGGCCCGTCCGGAGGTTGCGCCAACTGCGGCGGACGGTTCTTGCAGGCGGACACCAGCACAAGAGAACACACGAAAATCGCGGCGACAAGACGTCTTCTCATCAGTATCTCCTTGGGCTCCGGCTGAGCCGACGCGGATTCACCATGCAAAGATACTACAGCAGCAGTCTGAATGTCAAGTCGCGTCGCAACTGCAGAGAATGCCGTGACCCGGCCGGCGCCGGTCGGCGGGGT
>CAZAKP010000059.1:12803-15758 GCA_964485845.1 uncultured bacterium
GTCGGCGGGGTTGACTGCAGTCCGGTGCGGCCTAGACTGATGCTTCATGCGGCGCGGTTCGGACTTTCTTCCTATTCTGCTGGCCTGCACGGCATTGACCTCCGGTCTCGACCCGACAACGTTCCGGCAATCCTATTCCCGCGCCAGCCTTCGCTATTGGTCGGTGTCGGCCGATGCTCGCACCGGCCGCGAAGCCGGCTATCCCACGTCTGACCTCGGGGTGCTGAGCGGCAGTCTGGGCTGGCGTACGGCGATGCTGAGCGATGATCTCGACCTTGACGCCGTGATGGTGGCCTTCCTTTCCGGCGGGGCTCAGGGCGGAGTTACCTCCGAGACGATGCTCGTCGCCGGGAAGCGGACGCTGGTCGCGACTGGACTGCATCCGGCGGCGACGGGTCACGCCTATCTGGCCGGCACCGATGGTTTCGTGCGGGCGGCACTGGATTTCTACGGCCAGCTCGACAGCTATGACGAGCGATATGGCAGCGCGCGGGCGACCGACCGGCGGATAGACCTCGAACTGCGTACCGCCCAGGTGGGCCTGGGCTACGGCCGGATGCGCGACGCCTGGCCGCTGTACAAGGCCGCCCGTCTGGCGCGTATCCTGGAGCAGGAGGGGGCGCTTGCGCACCGGTTGTCCGACGACGAGTTGCGGGAACTGGGCGGGTTCATATCGCGATCGTGGAAGCTGTTCTACGCACACGAGCGTGCCGCGAAGTTCTATTACGATTCACTGGAGCAGTTGCTCGTGCGCGCCGGCGCCATCCGGGAGCCGCTGTCGGCATACACGTTGTTCCGCCTCGACGAAACGCCGCTCATCGGCTCGGATGAGCGCAGGTTTGGGATGCGCGGTTTCGTCGCCGTCAATGCCGTCGGAAGTCTGATAAGTGAGAGCTACGGCCTGCCTGACACCGCGTGGACACACCTCGACACGTTATTCCGACCGAGCTATCAGGCGGGCTGGGAGTTCAACGGGCTGCGCGGCCTGCGCTGGACCTACGGGGCGTCGGCCGCATACATCCTGCCCTGGCCGCGCCAGCGCGACACCGGCTTGAAGCACGGACTGGTGCTGGCGGCGTCGGCCGGGTACGATATCTCCGACCGCCTGGTGGCGAGGTACGACCTGGACCTGCAGCCGCTGTACCAGGCACCGGCCGGGGCGGGAGGGGACGCGAGGATCTCGCTGCCTTCGGCGCAGAGAGCCACGTTTTCCTACTATGTGTCCGAGCGACTCGCGGTCCGCCTCGGCGGCAGCTACTCGACCGGCTTCGAACTGCTGACGGACGGCAGGCATGGGCATACGGCGTTCACGCAGCGCTGGGCAATGGCTCTTACCATGACTTTCGGACGGATTCCGGAAGGCTGGGGAGAAGACTATTACCAGTAGCATTCTGCTGCTCGCCATGGTCGGCGGTTGGTTCGGCCGCAACCCGCTGTTTGACTACCGTCTGCCCGAAACGAGCGTCCACTGGTGGAGCGTCGACATCGTCCCCGATACGTTCATGGTTGTGGGCAGCGGACACCGGTTCTCGCTCAGCGGGTCGGTAGAGCCGGGCTACAGCGTCTTTGCGGTCAACGAGCGCGAGTACGTCTACTTGAACACCGGCCTGTGGACGCATGGCGCCGTACAGAAGGGCTATGCAGCGTACTGCGATCCGCACGTCCACGCGGTCGTGGACTGGTATCCCGGCCGTCCACCGATAAGCATCGGCGCCGAGTCATACTCGAGCGGCGAGGTGAGTCACGAGTATGAACCGGGATACTGGACGCAATCCGACCCGCCGGTATGGGTTCCCGGTCTGAGCAGCAGTCTCTTGTCGGCCTCGACTGAGACCGAACTGGGTCCCGCCCTCGGCCGGCTCCACGACGTGGCGCCGGTCCTGCAGGCGCTGCTTGTCGCTGAGGCCCTGGCAAAGGAGGACGCGCTCGCAGCCCCGATGGGTGAGGATGCGGTGCAGGCGCTGGCGAGGGTGGTCGCCAGTTGGTCGGGGTTTCACTACTCGCATGACCGGGATCGGAGCACGAAGTTCTACTATGCCGGGATTGAGAGCGTCCTCGTCGCGACGGGCTGCGTCACGGGACGGCTGCCGGCACGGGCATGGTTCCGCATTCGCGAAATCGTAGGTGAGCAGCCGCTCTTCTACGACCGGGTGTGGCTGTACGGTGCCAAGTTTTCGCTGCGTTGCGGTGTGAACGCTCGCTATGAGAGGTCCGTCTATGATCGCTGGGGTGAACATGGGGAAGGCATCAGCGGATACGCCGACTTCTCGGGTCTGGCAACGCTCGACTTCGGCTATCCATTCACAACCCGGCTTCATCTTACCGGCAGCGCCAGAGCCCGTTACCAGCCTGACTTCGGGCGCCGGGATGCGGCGGCGAGCGTTGTTCTTTCCTACCTGCTGCCGGATCGCATGTTGGCGGAGATCACCGGTCAGTATACGGTCAGCAGCGACGAATTGTACGAGGGCGAGGGCAGGGTGGCCAGGACCTATCAAGGTGCTTCGCTGGGCGCGAGTCTTACGTCGTACGTCGAAGACCGGAGCGCGCTGACTCTGGGTGTGTCGTGCAACGAGCACGCCCTGCAGCCGGATGTCGCCTCGCCCTGGCAGCGGAGCTGGGGACTCGGCCTGACCGTTTCGCTGCGCCGGTACTTCTAGCCCGCGCCCAACCGCAGGTCCTACTCGTCGGTGTCCGGGTCGTGGCCGGAGGGCCGCGGCTGGCGCTTCATCATCTTCGTCCAGTGCTGGCGCCTGGCCAGGAACCTGAGCTCGCGCTGCATCTTCTCGAAGTTGTGCAGGCGCTCAGGGTCGAGCGTGCCCTCTTCGAGCGCGGCTCGCACGGCGCAGCCGGGTTCCTCTTCGTGTCGGCAGTCGCGGAACCGGCACCGGCGGGCGAGCGCCTCGACATCCGCGAACGCGCCTTCGACGTCGCTTTCGTCGCTCCAGAGCTGGAGTT
>CAZAKP010000060.1:0-15725 GCA_964485845.1 uncultured bacterium
ATCGAAGCGCTCTAGGAAATGACGAAGTACGAATGACGAATGACGAATTGGCGGCTCAGCAGGCAAGACTAGCAGACCCGGAGGCGGTGGACCGGTTCCTTGACTACTTCCGGGTTGACGAGCGGCTGCCGCATATACTCTGTCCGGGCTGCGGCATCGGTACGGCCATGAACACTGTGGTGCGGGCGTTCATCGAGACCGGCGTGAACCAGGATGAGCTTTGTGTGGTATCGGGCATCGGCTGTTCGTCGCGGATTTCCGGCTACCTGGACTGCGACACGTTCCACACCCTGCACGGCCGGGCCCTGCCGGCTGCCACCGGCGTCAAGCTGGCCAAGCCACATTTGAAGGTCGTGGTATTCGGCGGGGACGGCGACATGCTGGCAATCGGCGGCAATCATTTCATCCACGCCGCGCGCCGGAATATCGACGTGACGGTCTTCGTTCTCAACAACTTCACCTATGCCATGACCGGGGGCCAGTATTCACCGACTACTCCGACCCTCGAGAAGGCCGCGACCGCGCCGTTCGGCAATGTGGAACGCGATTTCGATACGTGCTTCATGGCCCGGGCAACGGGGGCGATGTTCGTAGCTCGCAGTACCACCTTCCACGTTGCGCACCTGAAGAAGATGGCAAAGCTCGCCCTCAGCAAGCGTGGCTTCAGCGTGGTCGAGATCATCTCGCAATGCCCGACCTTCTACGGCCGGCACCAGGGTCTGGGCGACGCCGTGAAGATGCTGGAGTGGATTCGTGACCGCTCGATTGACGCAAGCAAGGTGCCCGACCCGTGGCAGGTGCAGGATAAGTTCGTCATCGGCGTGCTGCACGACCGCGAGGAAGTGCCGCCCTACACGAAGTTGTATGAGCAGGTCAGAGCGAAGGCACAAGGCAAGGCGTGAGGAGCGGGCGACCTCAGAGGCTAGATGCTAGAAGCCAGAAGTCAGAAGGAGGGCGGGACATGACCGAATCGTCGGACGATTCGGATCGTGTCCCAAGTCCGTCCCACAGAGATGAAGACTGAGATAAGGCTGGCAGGAACGGGCGGGCAGGGTGTGATACTGGCCAGTGTCATCCTGGCCGAGGCGGCCGGCGTCCATGAGGGGAGGCACGTAGTCCAGACCCAGAGCTACGGACCCGAGGCACGCGGCGGGGCTTCGCGGGCCGATGTCATCATATCCGACGAGCCAATTCTATACCCGAAGTCGCGCCGGCTCGACGTCCTTGTCTGTCTGTCACAACAGGCCGCGGACAGGTACTTTGACGATTTGAAGGTGCATGGCACGGCCATCATCGATGGCTTCTACGTCCGCGAGTGTCCGCGCGAGGGCGCGATCTGCCTGCCGATGACGGAGACCGCGCGCAACGAGCTGGGGCGCGGACTCTTCACCAACATCGTGATGCTTGGGGTACTTGCTCGCGTCACCGGGGTTGTGAAGCTCGAGTCTTTGGAGAAGTCGGTCGCGAACCGGGTGCCGGTGAAGGCGCTCGACCTTAACAAGAAGGCCCTGGCGCTGGGGTGGGAGCTGGGAGCGATGAGAGCGAAGTCAGAAGCCAGAAGCTAGCATGCAGAAGTCAGGAGTACGGAAGGCCCCGAACCACAAGACGTCCGGAGACTCCGGTCCCTCAATCCAGCCATACGTCGCCCGGATGCTGGAGCCCGGGCTTTACGGCAAGGACGTAGAGCGGGTGCGAATGCTTCAGACTCATACGTCGTGGGTGTTTCTGACCGGCACACACGCCTACAAGGTCAAGAAGCCGGTGAACTTCGGCTTCCTTGACTATACGACCCTGTCCGCGCGCAGGCACTTCTGCAATGAGGAGTTCCGACTCAACCGGATTCTGTCGCCCGACATCTACATCAGGGTTGTGCCGATCACCATGACGCGCGGCCGGCTCGCCCTTGGCGGCCGGGGGCAGGTGATTGACTACTGCCTGGAAATGAGGGAGTTGCCGCAGGAGTGGATAATGACCGAGCAGCTCAGACTCGGCCACGTGACCTATGAACACGTGGATAGCATCGCCCGGTCCATCGCCGACTTCCACAAACAGGCTGAACACGGTAGCGACGTCGCCAAGTACGGCAGCATCGAGACCATCCGCTTCAACTGGGATGAGAACTTCGCCCAGACGACAGAGTTCGTCGGCCGGACGATAACCCGCCGCCAGTTCGATGAAACCAAAGCGGCCGTAGAGCGTTTCATGGCCCAGAAACGCGGCCTTTTCCAACGCCGGCGTTCCGGCGGATTCGTGCGCCGCTGCCACGGGGACCTGCATTCCAGGAACATTTTCGTGCTCCCGGCGGACGGGTCAGACAAGTCGGCCGGGCCCGAGGTCCGGATATTCGACTGCATCGAGTTCAATCCGCGGTTTTCGTGTTCGGACGTGGCCTCGGAAATCGCGTTCATGGCCATGGACCTTGACTACTGGGGGCGGAAGGACCTGGCTGATTTCTTTGTCGAGCGCTACATGGCATATACCGGCGACAATGGCCTGCCGCGCCTGCTCAACTTCTACAAGTGCTACCGGGCGTACGTCCGCGGCAAGGTCACGAGCTTCGTCCTGAACGACCCTGGAGTCGGCCCGGCCGACAAGGTAAAGGCGGCGAAGACCGCGTCCCAATACTTCGGCCTGTCCCATCGCTACGCGACCGGAATGGCGGTCAGGCCCAGGCTGGTGGTGATGATGGGGTTGCCGGCAGTGGGCAAGACCCATCTGGCGCGGCGGCTGGCTGAGCGCATTGGGGCTTTCCATCTGCTGTCCGATTCGGTCCGGAAACAGCTACTCGGCATCCCGGTGGGCCAGCGACGGACCGAGGGCTTTGGCGGCGGCATCTACAAAGGCAACATCAGCGAGAAGACCTACGAGGAGCTCCTGCGTCGGGCCCGCGTCTTTCTCGCCGCCGGTTTCAGCGTGGTTGCCGACGCGACTTTTCTGAGCGATGATTCCCGCCGACGCGCCCGCGCGGCGGCTGCGAAGGCCGGCGTGTCCGTGCTGTTCGTGTTTGCGGACTGCCCGGAGCGGACGGTACGTTCGCGGCTGCGCCGGCGCGCGGGTGAATACTCGTTCTCCGATGCCACTATCGATATCTACCGGGCGATGAAGAGCCGTTTCACGCCGCCGGAGCCGGGCCGCGATATAATCAAGATCGATACGAGGCTGCCCCTCAAGCGGTCGCTCGCCAAGATTGAGCGCGCACTACTTCGTATCTGACGCCCACATAGGCGGAAGCAGTCCTGATGCCGAGCGGCGGCTGTTCCGGTTTCTTGAGTCCATCCGGGGCGAGGCAAATTCCCTCTACATCCTCGGCGACCTATTCGAGTTCTGGTTCGAATACGGACGGGCGATCCCGAAGCTCGGGTTCCGGGCGCTCGCCGAGCTCGCCGAGCTGAGCCGTACCGGCACACACATCGGCTACGTCAAGGGCAATCACGATTTCTGGTTCAAGGATTTCTGGCAGCGCGAACTCGGGGCGGAGGCTGCGGACGAGCTTGACGTCACGCTGGACGGGAAGCGGGTCTATCTGGCTCACGGCGACTCGCTGGACCGGGCGTTCGTCCCTCGCGTTTTCCGGGTACTGATGCGGAGCAGAATCAACGGTTGGCTCTACTCGCTGCTCCATCCGGACATCGGGATCGGACTCGCGCACGCGGTCGCGAACGTCAGTCGCACCGGCAGCTACAAGCCAGGCATTGTCGAGGACATGGCCGCATTCGCCCGCGGCAAGCTCGAATCCGGCTTCGACATTGTTGTCCTGGGGCATTCCCACATGCCCGAATTGAGGCAGTTGAGCGGCGGCAGCTACGTCAACATCGGTGATTGGCTGACTCACTTCACCTACGGTGTCATTCGCGACGGTGTTTCGTCGCTTCACGTATTTGAGGGGGAATAGCGGTTGTCCACGTCAATTCCGGCGAAGGCAACGTCATTCGGTCGGACCACGGCGCTGGGAGCGTGGCACGGTGTGCGGGCTTTCCTCAAGCTGATGCTCATCGTCGCACCGGTCTACACGGCGGTAACCATCCTGAAGTACACGCCGGCCATCAGGGTGTTCGCGGAGTTCATGGCGCCGTTCATGAAGCACTTCGGGCTGCCCGGCGAGGCCGCCCTCTCGCTCATCATCGGCAACGTCGCCAACCTGTACGCCGGGCTGGGCGCGGTCACGGCCCTCAAGATTACGCCGAGCCAGCTCACGGTACTCAGCCTGATGCTGCTGCTTTCTCATTCGCAGATACTGGAGACGGCGGTCTTCTTCCAGATCCGGGCCAAGTGGTGGCTCTTGTGGGTAATTCGGCTGGTGCTGGCGATGATTGCGGGGGCGGGCTTGAGCCGGCTCATTGCCAGGCCCGGACCCGAGGGCACCGCCGATGCCGCGAAGCTGGCGGACATGGCTCAGGTGCACTTTCACGGGCTTGGCCCGGCGCTTGCGGACTGGGCGGTCGGTTTCTGGCAGACCGGCATCAAAATGTTGGTCGTGCTCGTGGGGATTTTCATCCTGCTGGAGTGGGGGAGGCGCTATGGAATACTGGAGAGGACGCTTCGCGCGATTGGCAGCGTTACCCGGTTCATCGGCCTGAAGCCGGAGTCCGGCATGCCCTGGCTGGCGGGAAACGTTTTCGGAATCGTGTTCGGGGCCGGGGTCATCATCGAGACGGCGCGCGAGGGTCAGCTTGATGCCAAGCAGATTACGCTGGTGGCCACTTTCCTGGCGCTGTGCCACGGGTTGTTTGAGGACACGGCCATCTTCATTGTGCTGGGAGCGAACATGTTCTGGATTCTGGTTCCGAGGATCGTGCTGGCCGTCGCGGTCACCTGGGTGCTGAACAAGGTGCTGAAGGGTGGCGGCAGGACCGGGCTGACCGAACAACAGGCGGGAGAGACATAAAGGCGGCGGCAGTTCACCGTTCGGGGGATGTGGGAGTTCTTTGACAAGCAGGCCCGCCGCGACCTAGAATTGACACGCGGGCACAAAGCCCGCAGAAGGAGCCGAAGTGAGGATTGACGTGATTGCGAAGAAGGACTGGACCGGCCGAGTGCTGGTCGGGCTGATGTTTGAAGGCGACAAGACGCCGCTCGCCCTGCCGGGCGAGGAAGGGCGTGGCTATGCGGCGGTGGCGGCTGACGAGAAGTTCGCCGGCCAGTTCAGGAAGACGAGCCTGTTGCGTGCGAACTCGGGTAACTCCAAGCTGATTCTCGCCGGGCTGGGAAAGCGTCGGGAGTTCGAGCTCGACCGCGTCAGGTCGGCGGTAGCCAGAGCGTTGAAACGGGCTGAGGATATCGGGGTGGATTCGGTTGGGCTGCTCGTTCCTGAAAGCAGCGAAGTGAAGGGCGACCTTGCTGATTTCGTCGGGGCGGCGGTTGAGGGTGCCATTCTCTCCAGCTATCGGTTCGACAAGTATCGGACGCCGAAGCCGGACGATTCGAAACCGGTCGTTGAGCTCGTGCTCGTGTCCGCAAATCCAAAGGGCGCGTCCGCGGCGATCCGCAAAGCCGTCGCCGAGGCGGTGGCGCGTTCCGAAGCCGTCTGCTTTGCGCGGGACCTGGCGAACGAGCCCCCCAGCCCGAAGCCGCCGGAGAAAATGGCCGAGATTGCCATGGCACTGGCGAAGCAGGGGCGCATCGCCGTTCGGGTAATGCACAAAGCCGAACTTGAGAAGCTCGGCATGGGCGGCATTCTCCGCGTGGGCGCGGGTTCTCACGAGCCGCCCTGCCTGGTTCATTTTACCTACACCCCTGTGACGAAGTCGAAAAAGACAGTGGTCGTCATCGGTAAGGGCATCACGTTTGACTCCGGCGGGCTTTCGCTCAAGCCGGCGACGGGGATGGAGGCGATGAAGGACGACATGTCCGGGGCCGGGGCGGTGCTCGCGCTGTTTAAGTGGCTCGGCTCAGTGGACGTACCCGCGATGGTGCACGGCCTCGCGCCATTTGCGGAGAACATGCCGGGCGGCGGCGCCCAGAAGCCGGGCGACGTGATAAGGCACTACAACGGCAAGACCGCCGAGGTCATCAGCACTGACGCGGAGGGGAGACACCTGCTGGCCGACTGCCTTGCTTACGGTTCGACTCTCAGGCCGGACCTGATGATAGATATGGCTACGCTCACCGGTGCCTGCGTCGTTGCGCTCGGCGATGAGTACTCGGCTCTGCTCGGGACTGACCAGCGGGCTATCGACCGGCTGATATCGGTCGGCCGGAAGCAGGGCGAGTTCTTCTGGCAACTGCCTTTGCCCGAACGCTATAAGTCGCACATGAAGAGCAAGGTCGCCGACATGAAGCACACCGGCAAACCGGGAGTGGCCGGCACAATTGTCGCGGGCCTGTTCCTCAAGGAATTCGTGGACGAAGGCGTACCGTGGGTCCATATCGACATCGCCGGGCCGTCCTTCACCAAGGAAGACTGGGACTACTCCCCGGCCGGTGCGACCGGCGTGCCGGTTCGGACAATCGCAGCGCTACTCAAGGGATTGTAGCGGCACCGGGGGAGGTCGTTTGGTTCAACTGACCGGCACGTCGGTCCGGTTTGACCACGTGACGGTCGCGTACCAGCAGTCGGTTGCAGTCGAAGATGTCAGCTTTGAATTGAAATCCGGCGAGTTCCTCGGAATAATCGGCCCGAACGGGT
This sequence comes from uncultured bacterium, assembly GCA_964485845.1. Lineage (GTDB taxonomy): Bacteria > Hydrothermota > Tepidihabitantia > Tepidihabitantales > Tepidihabitantaceae > UBA2258. The sequence goes on from CAZAKP010000060.1 coordinate 6,626, forward strand.
CGGGCAAGACGACTCTGCTGCGCGCGGTCCTCGGCCTGGTTCGGCCCGTTTCCGGCAGTGTCACGGTGCTGGGTGCCACCGGCCGCGACCTGACGAACATCAGACGTCAGATCGGTTATGTCCCACAGCGGCGGTCGCTCGACCCCCAATTTCCAATCAGTGTACGCGACGCGGTCGCGATGGGCCTGTACCCGCTGCTGGGCCTGTTCCGGCGGCCGACGGACGACGAACGAGCGCGGGTTGAACAGGCGCTGGCCGCTGTCGGTCTGTCCGACTCGGCCGGCCATGTCGCGGGGCACCTGTCCGGCGGCCAGCAGCAGCGACTGCTGATCGCGCGGGCTCTGGTGCAGGAGCCGCAGATACTGCTGCTGGACGAGCCGACGTCGGCGGTGGACGTGGCGACACGGTTCACGATTGTCGACCTCGTCCGGAAACTCCACGCCGAGCGCGGACTGACCACGCTCTACGTTACCCATGACGTTAATGAGGTACTGCCCTGTGTTGACAAAGTGCTGTACATCAACCGGAGCCTTCGCGCATTCGGGAGCTGCGTGCAGGTCCTGAACCGCGAGACGCTGGAGTCGTTGTACGGCGGCCGAGTCATCTTCGCCGAGGACGGTGGCCGCCGGTACGTCGTCGTCGGGGACAGCCATGCTTGATTTCCTCCACTACGGATTCATGCAGCGGGCGATCCTGAGTTCGGTTGTTGTCGGTACGACCTGTTCCTGCATCGGTGTTTTCGTGGTTCTGCGCGGGATGGCGTTTGCGGGGTCGGGTCTTGCTCACGCGGCCTTTGGCGGCGTGGCGCTGGGATTCCTGCTGGCGGTCAACCCGCTCTTCGCCGCGGTGCTCTTCTGCCTGGGCACGGCCGGGCTGATCCAGGTTGCGAGTAGGCGGGCGCAACTGCGGATGGACGCCGCCATCGGTATCTTCTTCGCTTTCGCAATGGCGCTGGGAGTGCTGTTCATCGGCCTGATGAAGCGTTACGACGCGCGGGTGTATGGATATTTGTTCGGCAATGTCCTCGGCGTAACCGCCGGCAACCTGGTGCTGATGGCGGTTCTGGGATTGGCTGTGATCGGGGCGGTCGGGCTCTTGTACCGGCAGCTCAAGTTCCTCACCTTCGACGAGGATATGGCTGAGGCGAGCGGTCTGCCCACCGGGTTTCTTGCCGTACTGCTCCTGGGTCTGTTGGCTCTTACTGTTGTCGTGTCGCTGAAAACAGTGGGTATCATCCTGGTTGAGGCGCTGCTCGTCACACCGGCCGCCACCGCCTACCAGCTCACCCACCGGTACGGAATGATGTTCATACTCTCGTGGATTGCCGGCGTCACATCCTGCGTTTCCGGTCTCATTATCTCCTATGTTCTCGGCATCCCGTCGGGTGCCGCCATCGTGATCGTGGCCACAGCGCTTTTCGCGCTGGCAGCGCTCTTCTCACCCAAGCGGCGGAAGTGCAGGGTCTGCGGCCGCGAATCGGTGGCTTGACACGGGCCGAGCTCTTTCTAGAATTCCTGCGTGGGCGGCACGACGCGGATAGCTGCCGCATTCTCGATTGCCCTGGTGTTTCTCACCGGGGCGACTCCAGCGCTGACGTGGAGAGAGACGTCACAGCGGGATTTCGGCGACGGCCGGTTCGAGAGCAACATCTTCGCGTCGTTCCGTTTCGGCGGTACGGTCGAGTTCGTCCCGCGTTTCGACCTGAACAACGACGGCTGGATGGATCTCGTGTGTTCCGAGGGTTACGGCGACCACGTCTATATCTACTTCGGCGATGCCTCGGGTTTTGTGCCGAGTCGTTCGCGGTCCTATCCGGTGCCGGGCGGTGCCGCATGTGACATCGCCGACCTGAACTACGACGGATACCCTGATCTCATTCACATGGGCTGGCGTGCGCAGGCGCATGGAACCATCTACTGGGGTACTGCCTCCGGCCCGGACCCGCAGAATACCACCTTGCTCCCGGTGAGCAACTCGGAGGCCGTGGCCACGGCCGACCTTGATGGTGACGGCTACCTTGATCTCGTCTTTGCCTCTGAGGACGGCACGAGTTGCATCTACTGGGGGAGCAGCGCCGGCTATTCTGCTTCAGACGTGACGCTCATCTACCTCGGTACCGACACGGGCCACAACTGGGTGGTGGCCGACATCAACCGGGACGGGTATCTCGATCTGCTAGCCTGCTGCACCAACCAGTACCCGCGCCAGCCGATATTCTACTTCGGACCCGGCCGCACCTATCGCACCGAGTGGCTCGACTACTCAGCCGGAGGTGGTTTCAACGCCCAGGGGATAACCGTTGCCGACCTGGACCAGAACGGTTGGCTCGACATTGTATACACTGGCCACAACAACGTCACCGAGGCATGGGTCTACTGGGGCTCAGACTCGGGGTTCGCGTTCGACCGGCGGACGGTGCTGAACACGGACCGGTGTTTTGGCGGCAGTGCCGCCTACGACTTCAACAGCGACGGCCTGCTTGACCTGCTTTTCTTCAGGGGCTCGTACTATCCGCCATCGCAGTTCAAGCCCGTCATCTACTACAACACCGGTTCATATCCGTACTTCGATAACGCGCACTCGTCGCTCATCGGGCCGTTCACCATGAACTCCACCGGGGGGCGGGTCGCGGATTTCGATGGCGACGGCAGCGTCGACATCTATTTCGATGACTTCGACAGCGACAGCGCCAAGGTTCTCTGGGGTCCGGTCTGGAACAAGGTTACCGAGCTGCCATGTAATTCCGGCCATCATGGGGTAGCCAGGCCGATTGGCAACATCTATGACCGCTGCTATCGGGAGGACTACGTATCCTCCGTTTTCGATGGTGGTGCTCCGACCAACTGGCATGCCGTGACGTGGGACGACTCGGCACCGGGCGGTTCGTCGATCGATGTCGCGATCAGAACCGGCACGACGGCTGCACCCGACCCGACATGGAGTGGGTGGCGTGCCATGGCGAATGGTGATACCGTGCCCGATTCGCTCAATTCCCGGTATGTCCAGTACCGGGCAACGCTTGAATACCAGAATCCGGCCTCGCTGCCGATGTTGTTCGAGGTGCGCATCGACTACGGGCAGTCCCTCACCCAGGACGTCGGCCCGACCGCAATCCTGGTCCCATCCGGCATCGTGGACTCGGGGTTACAAGTCACTCCTGAGGTCATCGTGAGGAACTTCGGAACGAGCAGCGCTGCATTTCCGACGACGCTCTCCATCGGCACCGGCTATAGCCGGATGCAGTCGGATACGCTCGCGGCGGGAGCAGTCGACACTGTCCGGTTCCCCACATGGGACGCGAGTCCGGTCGGTACCCAGCCGATCATTTGCTTCACCAGCCTGACCGGCGACCAGAATCCGGCCAACGATACACTAGTTGACTCCGTCGGTGTGCGCCGGGTGTTTGACCTGGACGTCGCTCCCATCAGGCTGCTGGCACCGACAGGGACGGTCGAGTCAGGCGCCGTGTATGTCCCAAGCGTGGTTGTACGGAACCTCGGCCGGACGGCTGGCGGGTTCCCGGTGACGATGAAGCTGGGCGCGGGCTACTCCGTGACGGTGCAGGAGACGCTGGCCGCGGGAATATCGGACACAGTCGAATTCTCTCCCTGGACCGCCGAGCCGGTCGGCCCCGTCGTTGTCAACTGCTACACCGCGCTGGTCGGGGATCAGGACCCGCACAATGACACCATTGACGATACGCTGACCGTGCTGGGTCCGGCCGAACACGACGTTGGCGCGGTTGCGATTGTGGCTCCGACCGGTGCGGCGTCCGCCGGCGACACCGTGACCCCAACGGCACGAGTCAAGAACTTCGGGAACAGGGTGGAGCGGTTCTTTAACGTGCGGTTCCGTATCGGCTCGGCCTACAATCGAACCGCGAACGCAGGCAAGACGCTGTATCCCGATTCGACCATCGAACTGACGTTTCCGTCATGGGTGGCGGCAACAGGGACGTGGGCTGTGAGTTGCTCCACGATGCTCTCAAGCGACGCGAATCGGGCCAACGACAAGGTCACAGCCACGGTACGCGTGTTTGAGCAACGGCTGCACTTAGAACCGGACCAGTCTGACCAGCTTGAAGCCGGTGAGGGCAAGACGTACCGGTTCTATGCACTGATTGACGGCGACACCGGCGGAATTGTCGAGGTGGCGCGACCGGCGGCACCGGCGGGCTGGGGTGTCCGGCTCGGCGATGCGGCCGGGGCGAACGACCTGACCGACAGCGACGCCGACGGAGTCCCTGACCTTGGGCACGTGGTGCCGGGCGAGACCAGTCGTTTCTCGCTTGAGGTGACTGCGCCGTCCGGAGTGGCCGGTGACACCACGTCGTTCGAGCAGAAGACTTTCTTGATAGCAGGGCATCTCGGCAGCGACTTGTTGGTGGCTGACACGGCGTTGCTGAGGCTGACTCTGGTGCCCGCATTCTCGGTCCACAACTTCCCCAATCCATTCAGCGGCCACACTGCGTTTGTCATCGGGCTGCCGGACGACGGAGAGGTGAGTTTGACTATCTACACCCGTGCCGGCGAACGGGTGCGCAGGGTGCTGGAGAGTGAGAGCGAGTTGGCGGGAGTGCACATTGTGCCGTGGGACGCCCTCAACGACAACGGCCATGTCGTGGCGCCCGGCACCTACGAATACGTGCTGGACTACGTGCGTCAGGGTGAGACCGATCGAATCCGGAAGAGACTGGTTGTGACTCCGGAGTAGAGTGTGCGCACAACGCGACTGGCAGTCGGAGTGTCTTTCACTCTGCTCTCAGCAGTTGTGTCAGCCCAGGCTCAAATCCGGCCGGAGACGCCCGGCCCTGGTTTCCCTGATTCAGTCGTCGCGCATATCTTTGTCGGTGGTGACCCCACCAATGTCACGGCGCTGCCCAACGGGGAGTACCTGTATGTGGGCAACGAGACTGTCGATTACGTCACCGTAGTCAGGCTGACTGACCGAACGGTCTTGGGCATGGTTCCTACGGGAGCGTCGCCGTGGGAGTTAGCGGCAAGTCCGAGCGGTGACTATGTATACACCTCAAACCAGTCCGACAACTCGGTTTCGGTCATCGGGACGGCGGATAACACGGTGGTCGCCACCATCCCGGTTGGCCGTTCGCCGGCCCTCCTGACCTTCCGTCCTGCCGGTGATTTCGTCTACGTGTCGAACAACGGCGCGAGTAGCGTCTCGGTTATCAGGACGTCCGACAACACGGTCGCCGCAACGGTCCCGGTTGGCGACGTCCCGCGCGGCATCACCTGTCTGCCCAACGGCGAATACGTCTACGTTGCGAACCGCAACAGCAACAGTGTTTCCGTCATCCGGACCTCAGACAACGTCGTTGTCACGGCCGTGCCTTTCAGTAACGCCCCGCACCGGGTATGCGCAACGAACGACGGCAGTTGCGTCTACGTCACTATGTACGGCGGCAACAGGGTGTTTGTCATCCGGACATCGGACAACGCCGTCGTCGACGGCTTCATATCCGGCTCCAGCACTGTGGGCATGACCATGTTTCCAGGTACCGACTACGCCTACATCGTGAACAGCGGTGAGAATACGGTCTCGGTTGTCCAGACCTTCGCTGACTCTCTCATTAAGAAGATACCGACCGGCCATGCACCATGGGGCGTGACGGCCCCGGCCATGGGCGACTTCGTCTATACGGCGGACCGCTATGGTCAGAGCGTGACCGTCATCGGCTACCGTCACCAACATGATGTCTGTCCGGTTCGCATACTGGCTCCTATCGGTATCGTCGATTCAGGTGCTATGGTCCAGCCGATGGTCCTTGTGAAGAACCTCGGGACCGCAGCCGATGTGTTTCCCGTCACGTGCCGAATCGGCGCCGGCTACAGCAACACCTTACAAGATACCCTTCCTCCCGGCCTCAGTGACACGGTTCGTTTCCCTGTCTGGATTGCGGGGACGGTCGGGACACTGCCGGTTGTCTGTTTCACCGGCCTCGACGGCGACGAGAACCCGGCCAACGACACCGCCGTCGATTCGGTGCGCGTCGTTCGAATGCTCGGTCTGGATGTCGGGCCGGTGAGGCTCCTGTCACCACCCAGCGCTCCCGAGTCCGGCAGGGTCTATTCACCCAGCGTGATGGTCCGCAACTTCGGCCAGAACTCGGCAACGTTTCCAGTGACGATGAGCGTTGGCACCGATTACTCCGCGACTGCACAGGAGACACTTGCGGCAGGACTGGCGGACACAGTTGTCTTTCCGCCCTGGACTGCGGAGCCGGCTGGTCAGCTCGCGGTCACCTGCTTCACGGCGCTGGTCGGAGACCAAGACCCGGCCAACGACACTATCCGAGACTCGGTTCGGGTCGCAGGTTCGCCCGTGCACGACGTCGGCGCCATTGCCATCGTCGTTCCGACCGGCGCTCTGCACGCCGGCGATACCGTGGCCCCAGTGGCTCGAATCAAGAACTTCGGGAACAGGATAGAGCGCTTCTTCGACGTGAGGTTTCGCATCGGCAGCAGCTACAGCCGCACGGCGAATGCAGCACGGACGCTGTATCCCGATTCGACCATCGAGCTGACGTTGCCGCCATGGGTGGCGGCAACAGGGACCTGGGCTGTGAGTTGCTCAACGATGCTCGCAAGCGACGCCAATCGTGCCAACGACAAGGTCACAGCCACGGTACGCGTGTTTGAGCAACGGCTGCACTTAGAACCGGACCAGTCTGATCAGCTTGAAGCCGGTGAGGGCAAGACGTACCGGTTCTATGCCCTGATTGAGGGCGACACCGGCGGGATCGTCGAGGTGGCACGACCGACGGTCCCGGCGGGCTGGAGTGTCCGGCTCGGCGACGCGACAGGTGCGAACGACCTGACCGACAGCGACGCCGACGGAATCCCTGACCTTGGGCACGTGGTGCCCGGCGAGACCAGTCGGTTCTCGCTCGAGGTGACTACGCCGTCCGGGCTGGCTGGCGACACGGCGTTGTTTGCTCAGCGGACGTTTGTGATAGCCGGGCACCTGGGCAACGACTCGCTGGTGGCTGACACGGCGCTGCTGAAGCTGACCTTGGTGCCATCCTTCTCGGTTCACAACTTCCCCAATCCATTCAGCGGCCATACTGCATTTGTCATCGGGCTGCCGGACGATGGCGAGGTGAGTCTGACTATCTACACGCGTGCCGGCGAGCGCGTGCGCAGGGTGCTGGAGAGTGAGAGCGAGTTGGCGGGAGTGCACATTGTGCCGTGGGATGCCCTTAACGACAACGGCCGAAACGTGGCGCCCGGCACCTACGAGTACGTGCTGGACTACGTGCATCAGGGTACGGCCGACCGACTCCGGAAGAAACTGGTAGTTGCTAAGGAGTGACATATGGGTAGCTTTGCCTGCATAGTCATCTTTCTCAGTCTTGTGGGATTTGGTCAGCCCGGCACGTCGGTAATGCCGGTGCTCGCAATTGATCAGGGACCGCGTTTTGCCGCGATGGGCGGTGCGGGTCTCGGCGCGGTCGATGATGCCAGCGCCATCTACTGGAATCCTGCCGGGCTCGGGCGAGTGTCGGGCAGCCGCCTTGCCATTGTGCACCACGAGTGGTTTGCCGGCACCAAGGACGAGATCGCCCACGCGGCGCTGCCGGCCGGTCAAGGTGCGTTCGGTCTCGGGCTTTTGTACAGCGGCGAACCGGGAATCGAGCACTGGGACTCCACCAACAACATGCTCCCAGATTCCTTCTTCCGTACTTGGAATGGCGTGCTATCAGCCGGCTACGGTTTCGCCGTCGCGAAGGACTATTTCGTTGGCGCAGCAGCGAAGGGCTTCTGTCAGAGTCTGTACACGTCGGGCGGCTATGGTGGAGCCGTCGATGTCGGGTTCATGTGCCGGCCGTTTCCATCAGTCAGTCTGGGTGCTGTCGCGCGGAATGCCGGTTTTGCGAAATATGACTCCACAGACAGCATGGGTCATCACAACCACTGTTCTCCTAGCATGCCGACGGAGCTTGGAATTGGCGGGGCCTCACAGTCGGACCGGTCAACGCGGTGCTGGACGTCATCGTGCAGATGGACAATACGGCGTCGCTGCACGTCGGCGCCGAATACCTGCCGGTTCCTGAGTTTGCAGTTCGGCTGGGATATCGGACCGGCCCACAGGACCTCGGCACGCTGGGAGCGCTCAGCGGCCTGACCGCCGGCCTCGGTGTTCATGTTGGTCCACTCAGCCTCGACTACGCGATAACTCCCTATGGCAAGCTCGGGATGGCACACCGGATCGGGTTGGGTGCGGCGTTGTCACCAAGGGGGTCGGGTAGCGTCCGGCTGAAGGTCGTCGACGGGAGCAGCATGCTTCCGCTCGCGGCCGACGTGGCTGCGACCGGGGTCAGCTCCTACAAGGGCCGGACCGGAACAACGGGCGAACTCAGGCTGACCAGGCTTCCGGCCGGCGACCTGGTTATCTACACCAGCCGGACCGACTATCTGCCGAGGGTGGACTCGATGTACATCGTTGGCGACCACGAGCAGACTGCCGTGATCGCGCTCAGCCCGCTGACCTATGGCGCCGTTACCGGAATCGTTGCCGATGCTGCCACCCGCAAGCCAATCGGCGGCAGCGTTGTTTATCAAGGCACGGTGCAGGGCAGCACCCAAGCCGACTCGTCACTGGGAAGCTACGTTCTGCGCAGCCTGCCGGTCGGTCAGTACAAGCTCACCGCATCGGGGCCGAGTGATGACTACGTCGCGCAGACGTGCACGCTGAAGGTTGATCCGGGCCGGATAACCAACAGAGATTTCTACCTGGTGAAGCGCCGCCAGACAATAGTGCTGCAGGGCGTGAACTTCGAGACCGGGAAGGCGGACCTGCTGCCTGAGTTTGACTCGGTATTGACGAGGGCCGGCGAGATTCTGCGGGCCAATCCCGGCATCACGGTCGAGCTGGCGGGCCATACCGACCCCCGCGAGATCTCGACCAGCCAGTTCCCTTCGAACTGGGAGCTATCGCAGGCGCGGGCCGAGGCAGTCAGGCAGTACCTGATTGCGAAGTGGGGGATTGCGCCGGACAGGCTTACCGCCCACGGCTATGCCGACACGCAGCCGGTCGCGCCGAACAGCACTGCCGAGGGCATGGCCAAGAACCGGCGAACCGA
>CAZAKP010000061.1:0-15315 GCA_964485845.1 uncultured bacterium
GTTCCTCCTCGGCCTGCCGGCGCGCGAGGACCGACGCCACCTGGCTTGCTACGGCGTCGATGAACCGCCGCTCATCGCGCAGGAACGGCCCCTCGTCCAGAGTCGGCCGGGGCTCGGTGTACTCGACCTCGACCAGGCCGCGTGTGGTCCCGCGGACTGACATGTCGGCCTGCAGTCGCTGCAACCCGGTGCTGAGACCCCGGGTCGCGTAGTCGACCCCGTCCACTTAGATTCTCGCCCGGGTGATTTGCGGGTAGAGCCACGCCGGCGGCAGCAGCTCGACGATGGCCTGCAGGGTCTGGGCAAGCGACAGGTCCTCCCGCTCCCTCACTTGGTCGATGCCGTAGAGACAGGTCAGCTCCTTCACCCGCTCGCGCAACGCCGCCTGAGCGCGACGGTCGGCCAGCGCCACGCCGATGGTCTGAGCCACTCCCTCGTAGAACCCGACGTCGGTATCGGTAAGGAAAGCGCGCTCGCGGCTCCAGAACAGCACCAGCCCGTGGCTGTCCTCGCCGACCGCGAAACGGATAATGGCAAGCGAACGGTAGTCGCCGCCGACCACGAGCCCGGCGGACCCGACCGGTCCGGAAGTGTCACCGGTCCAGAAGCTGCCGTTGCGCGTGTACCAGGGCGAGCCCGCCTCGGCCTCACCGCGGATGATGGTCCGACAGACTTGTCGGAGCACCGGGCCGTCCTCCTCGCAGTCGGCATCCTCGCTCGCGGCCCCGGGCTGCCGTGCCTTCATCCTGAACTCAAATGACGCCGGCTCCGACCGCTTCAGCCGGGCGCAGTAGTAGCGCGACGATTCGTTGACGCGGACCTGCGCTTCGTCAACGTCGGAGAAATCGACAAGCGAAGACAGCACCTCGCGGGCAAAGTCGGAACGCGGCACTCCCCGGTTCGCCAGCCGCAGGATCGACCGCGAGAGCTCGGCGTAGTCTTCGTAGCGGCGACGGTGAGCCGCCCGAGTGGTTCCCGTCACCGGACGCCTTTCGGGCCGCAAATCCCGCCGTCGCGGGCGACGCTTCGGCAGCGAGCCGCAGCCATGGCAGAGCGGATGGCGTTGTTGTTGATACGCTATATTAAGTCGGCTACCGGGCACCAGTCAAGCATCACGCTGAATCCGCGCAAACGCCCAGCGAGTCGAAAGTTATGGAGATGTGGAACAGAAGCCTGAGCCCAAGGAGTTAACATGAACGGTAGAAACGTGGTCTTGTTGTTGGCGGCCCTCCTCGTGGCCGTACTTCCGTCGTGCACCGGCAGTAAGCGGCTGAACGGCCCCCGGCAGAAGCTTGGCAAAGGTGAAGTCTGGTCGTGGACCGAGTTCGATACCGATGGCAATCTGGTCAGACTGGGAGTGACCCTGACGCAGAGCACTCTTATCGACCTGCCGACGTCCTATGATGAGGTGGAAGTGCCGCTGCCGGGCACCGAGATGCCGACCCCGCCTTATCACACGGCGGTAGTGGGTTGGGATCCGCTGGGACACGCGCCTGACGTCTACGGCGTGCCCCACTTCGACTTCATGTTCTTCTTTATCAACTCTCAGGAACTCGGTCAGATATCGCCCGGTTCCGATACTACTCCCGTCCCTGCCCGTTTTCGCCCGAGGGACTATAACGCAGCGTTGGCCGAGCCGAGCGTTGGTACGCACTGGGGCGACACGCTTGCCCCCGAGCTGAACGGTAAGCCCTTCACGACGACGTTTGTCTACGGCTTCCAGGATGGGAGCATGATATTCCTCGAGCCGATGGCAGCCCTGTCTTTTCTCGGCAGTCAGCCGTCGTTCACCGGTGACATCAAGCAGCCGCAGGCGTTCCAGCGCGAGGGATACTACCCGTCCCGCTACGTCGTTTCGTATGGCACGAAGGACAGCACGATAACCATTGCGCTCGAGGGCCTGACCCTGCAGAAGGCCACGCCGGAGGAACCCGCACTCAAGCAGACTTACGACACGGTACCGGCCGAGAGCGTCTGGTAGCCCGGGCGCAGCCGGTTCCGTCCGACGCCCGTCCTCCTTGATTGGCTGTGTCAGCGGGCTATAATCCGCAAATGGCAAAGAAGCGGATACTGACCGGTGACCGGCCGACCGGGCCGTTGCATCTGGGGCATTATGTCGGCTCGGTGGCGAACCGAGTGAGACTGCAGGACGACTACGACACGTTTGTAATCCTCGCCGATATCCAGATGCTCACGACCCACTTCGACCACCCGGAACGGCTGCGCCAGGACGTTCTCAACGTGGCGATGGACAATCTTGCCTGCGGCGTTGACCCGGACAAGGCCACGCTGTTCGTCCAGTCAATGGTCCCCCAGATTGCGGAGCTGACCGTCATCTACTCAAACCTCGTGACGGTTCAGCAGCTTTCCCATAACCCGACCATAAAGACCGAGGCGCTGCAGTATCATTTCGAGGACTCCATGCCCCTGGGATTCCTCTCCTACCCGGTCAGCCAGGCAGCCGACATCACTTTCTGCCGGGCCCACCTGGTACCGGTCGGAGAGGACCAGGCCCCGCACATTGAGCAGACTCGGAAGATTGTCCGGAAGTTCAACGCGACGTATGCGGAAGTCCTGGTCGAACCCGAGGGCCTGCTTCAGCCCAAGCTCATTGGCCTCGACGGCAATACCAAGATGTCGAAGAGTCTGGGCAACGCCATTTTCCTTTCCGACCCGCCCGAGGAGGTAAAGAGGAAGGTCTCAACCGCGGTGACGGACCCGGCGCGGATTCACCCGACCGACAAGGGTCATCCCGACGTCTGCGTAGTCTACGCCTACCACCGGGCGTTCAATCCCGAGGGTCGGTCGGAAATCGAGGAGCGCTGCAAGGCCGGCACAATCGGCTGCGTGCCGTGCAAGAAGCTGCTCGTCGACGTACTCAATCGCTTCCTCGCCCCGATCCGCGAGCGCCGGGCGGTCTACGAAAAAGACCCGGCCCTGGCCTGGGATATTCTGAAGAAAGGTACCGACCGTGCCCGCAGGGAGGGCGCCACAACCATGGCGCTCGTGCGTCAGGCCATGAAGATAGATTACTTTGGGCAGAGGGAGCCCGGCGCGTCGCCAGTCGACCCCAGCGACTGAGTTCATGGCCCAATCCCCGGACCTCAACTACGGTCTCATCGTCGCCGCCGGGCAGGGCAACCGGTTCGGCGGCTATAAGCAGCTCGTCCCGCTTGAGGGCACACCGGTCCTGATTCACAGCATCCGGGCCTTCGAACGTTGCCGCCAGATATACGGCACAGTCGTGGTCGCGCCGGCCCGTCGTTTCGCGCTGGTCAGGCGGATGCTCCGCACCTTCGCCGTGCGCAGGTTGCTGGCAGTCGTCCGCGGCGGCGAGACGAGGGCCGAGTCGGTGCGGGCCGGGCTGGCAGCCCTGCCCGCCGATGGCTGCGTCGTGGTTCACGACGCTGTCCGGCCCCTCATCCACCCGGGAATGCTGGTTGCGGGAATCAGGGCCTGCCGGAAGCGCGGCGCTGCCACCTTTGGCTATCCGGTCAGCGACACGCTGAAGCGGGTCAAAGGCGAAAATGTGCTGTCGACCGTTGACCGCTCCGGGCTGGTGGCAGTCCAGACCCCGCAATTCTTCAGACTCGATCTGCTCCGCCGCGCCCACGAAGCGGCACGAAAGACCCGTTTCGCTGCCACCGACGACTGCGAACTGGTCGAGCGGCTCGGCGTTCGCCCGGTCTGGATGCCCGGCCCCCGCACCAACCTGAAGCTGACGACACCTGAGGACATGGACATCGTTCGGGCACTCGTGCGCAGTCCCCACTCTACCGGCGACGAGCACTTTTCCCGCAAGTGAAACGGCAGCGTATCGCCCTGTTCGGTTCGACCGGCTCCATCGGGCGCTCGGTCCTCGACGTCGCCCGTCACCTGCCGGAACGGTTCGAGGTAGGCGTGCTGGCTGCCAACCGCTCGGTTCGCGGTATTTGTGAGCAGGCACGCGAGTTCAGGCCGGCCCAGGTAGTCCTGAGCGACCTTGCCGCATGCGAAGAAGCCCGGCGCATGCTTGGTGCTGAAACCGAAGTACGATGGGGGCCCGCGGCCCTGATTGACGCTGCCGCCGCCCGTTCCACCGATACTGTAGTCATGGCCATGTCCGGCACTGCCGGCCTGCTCGCTGCTGTCGCCGCGCTGGAAATCGGGAAGAAGGTGGCCCTGGCGACAAAAGAGATACTGGTCGGCTATGGCGGGCCGGTGATGAAGATCGCCCGAAAGCACGGCGGCACGGTCCTGCCGATAGATTCCGAGCTGTCCGCGGTCCACCAATGCCTTGCCGGCCGACCGACATCCGAAATTCGTCGGGTAATCCTGACCGCTTCCGGGGGCCCTTTCTGGCGACAAGGACTGCCCGATCGGGCCCGTTTGTCCGACGTGCTCAGGCATCCGACCTGGTCGATGGGACGCAAGATAACGGTCGATTCGGCGACCATGATGAACAAAGGCTTCGAGGTCATTGAAACCTGCCGCCTGTTCGGACTCAAGCCCGAGCAGGTGGTACCGGTCATCCATCCGCAGTCAGTCGTCCACTCGCTGGTCGAATTCCACGACGGCTCGGTAATGGCTCAGCTCTCTTTGCCGGACATGCGGCTGCCGATTCAGTACGCGCTGACCTGGCCGGACCGGACTCGTTCGCTGACTCGGACTCTTGACCTGGCCGGCGTCGGGCGGCTCGATTTCCACGCGGTTGCCGCCGGTCGCTTTCCCTGCCTTGACCTGGCGTACAAAGCACTGCGGGCAGGTCCGGCCGCGACCTGTGCCATCAATTCGGCCGACCAGATTGCAGTTGACGCCTTCATCGCCGGCGGAATCGCGTTTGGCGACATTCCGCGAGTCGCCGGCCGGGTCCTGGCCGACCTCGATGGCGCTGCCACGCCGGCCGCGCCGGGGCTCGGACATCTGCTTCGTATCGAATCCTGGGCGGCCGGACGGGCCGCCCGCGCGGTATCAACGTTCGGGAAGCGCCGGCCGCGCCGAAAGGAATAGCATGTTTTCGTCGATTGTCTGGGTGATTCTCTTCATCGGGATCCTGATCATCTTCCACGAGTTCGGCCACCTGGTCGCGGCCAAGCTCTCACACATCCCGGTCGAGGTCTTTTCGGTCGGGTTCGGCCCGGTCATCGTCAAGAAGAAGCTCGGCGAAACCGAATACCGGCTATCGATCATCCCGCTCGGCGGGTTCATCAAGATGGTCGGCGAGGAAGAGAAGGCCGGACCCAAGCCGGCCGAACCGGTCCCGGCACCATCCGGCGGATACATGGACAAACCACTGGGCGTCAAGGTGGCGGTTATTGCCGCGGGCCCGGTGTCGAATCTCATCCTCGGCTTTCTGATACTGCTGGTCATCTTCGCGGGCTTCGGCCAGCAGTACTCCGCGCCGGTTATATCCGTAGACCAGAACTCGGCCGCCTTCGTCGCCGGCCTCCGGTCCGGCGACAAGGTAGTTGCGGTCGACAGAGAAACCATACCGTCCTTCGACGCGTTCGATACCCGAATCGCGTCGGACGCCGGCAGACAGGTTACGATCTCGGTGCGTCGCGACGACAAGCGGCTCGACCTGCCGGTGGCAGTTCCAATCGGCTACATTGACTCGCTCATTCCCGAGGTGGTCGGTGGCGTCATTCCCGGCACTCCCGCCGCAGCCACCACCATCGCGCCCGGCGACACCATCGTCGCGGTCGCCGGAATGAAAGTGAGAAGCTGGCCGCACTTCACCGAGCTGGTCCGGAAACAGACCAAGGGCCCTTACGAATTGTCGTGGCGTCATGGCGGTGCAATCCACACCGATACGCTGCGCGATTCCATCACCACCGACCCCGAGACCGGTGCCAGGATAAACATCGCCGGCATCTCGGTCAACACCGACTGGTACATATCGCCATACATCGACGCCGTTGTCGGCAACGTCCGGAAGGACGGTCCCGCGAGCAGGATCGGGCTCCGGCCCGGCGACTCGATCGTCGAGTTCGCAGGTCTCCCGATCCGGGAATGGTCGGACTTTGCCGACGCGGTCTATTCACGGGGCGGCGAGACCGTCCCAATCGTCTGGATACGTGAAGGCAAGACGGTGCGCAAGGAAGTCACCGTGGCGGCGGATGAGGAACGCCTGTTGGGACAGCGGGGTGGCGGCATCGGCATTTCGGCGCGCGTGCCGCGCCGCAGGCTCAGCCTGCCCGGTTCCATCGCCGAGGCCGCCGCCAAAGCCGGGACCGTGACTGCCCAGACCTACGTCGTGCTCTACAAGTCGCTCACGGTGAAACACTTCGCGAGAAAGGCACTCGGCGGGCCGATCATGGTGGCGCGGATTGCCTACGAAGGCGCAAGCTGGGGCTGGGATTACTTCCTGCTGCTGTTTGCCATACTCTCCATCAACCTCTTCGTCGTGAATCTACTGCCGGTCCCGGTGCTGGACGGCGGCCGCATTGTCCTTGACTGCATCGCCGGCATCCGCGGGCGCAACCTGACTGAGAAAGAGCTGAACTGGGCCGCCGGCGTCGGCTGGGCGATGGTCGGTGCGCTCGTCCTGTTTACGATCTTCAACGACATCCTGAAACTGATCCGCAGGTGAAAGTTCTGGCCGTCGCGCTGGCCGACGAGTCCCAGCGCTTCGTCAAGGGCTACCCCCCCAAGGGAGCCCGGCTCTTCCTGCAACCCAACCTGGAGGTCACGCGTGTGGCCGCCCTGCTCGAACCAGGCGACGACCTGAGCTATGTGGACGAACGGGTCGCGTCAATCGGCGGTATCGATATACCCGAAGACCGCAATTCGCTCTGTCTGGTTCACGTCGCACTGACCCAGGGAGACAGCGCCCGGGAACTCGCCCACAACTGGCCCGCAGGCGGCTGTCTGCCGGTTTTCTTCGGACCTCAGGTCACCAGGTGGCGGGAAGCGGCCCCGGACTGGTGCACGCCCCGCGTAGTCGGCGATATCACCGACGTCTGGCCGCAACTGCGGGCCGATGCCGAGTCCGGACACCTGCAGCCGGTCTATGTCGCGTCCGGACGACCCGGCTATGTCAGCCCGCGGCAGATCAGCGTAAACATCGAGATGGACTCCACCCGCCAGACCGTGCAGTTCGTACGCGGGTGCTTCTGCCCCGAACCGGTCAGACCGCTCTGCTCCGAGTTCCTGTACTACGGTTCGGATACGCTCCTGCGCACACCCGAAGAGATTGTCGGCGAAGTCATCACCCTGCCGCGCAAGCGCATCCACCTGCTGGACGACGATATCGCCGCACTGCCTGACTACTACTACGAAGTGTTCAGCCGATTGCGCAGCTACCATCGGCACTGGGTCGTCAATACGTCCAGCCGGTTGTTCGACCATCCCCGGCTCATCCGCCTCTTGGCCAAGGCCGGCACCAAGGTCATCTACCTCAACGAATCGTTCCTGCTCGGGCAACTGCACCGCGCCAGCGTGAATCACGAACTCGTGCGCCGGCTCTACCGTCGCGTCAAGTCGCTACAGGCTAGCAAAATGCTCGTTGGCGCACGCCTTGTCATTCCCGCCGAACCGAGTGCGCCGACCGACTACGACAAACTGGCCTCGGTACTCAGACAGATTGACCTGGATTTCATTGAGCCGCGTTTCTTGAATCGGGACGGCACGCTCGCGCGCATCGTCTACCGCCCGATGGTGACAGCGACCGAGCCCGCCTGGTTGAAGAATCGGTTCTACTCAATGGAGGAAATCGCCGACCGGATGGTCCGCAGGCCCCGCCGGGTTGGAGTCTTCACGACCGCCGTCTATCTGTTGCCCATGAGCGCGGCCTATCGCCAGAGCTTCCTCGAGGGGCTGCCCTGGCCCTAGGCCGATCTCAGATTGTCAAGGAGCGATTGACGATTGACCCGACATTCGGCATTCGGGAATCGTCACTCGGCAATTCCTACGGAACGGGCTGGACCCTGACGACCTCGGGTACGGCCGCCTTGAGCCGCTGCTCGACGCCCACCGCCAGGGTCATCGCCGAGAACGGACATCCCGAGCAGGCACCGGTAAGTCTGAGCTGAACCACGCCGTCGTCGCCGACACTAACCAGTTCAACGTCGCCGCCGTCGGCCTGCAGGGTCGGGCGGATTTCTTTGTCCAGGGTCTCGCGGATCTTGGCCTTTGTCTCGTCCGTCATGCTAACCTCTCGCTTCTCACTCCCGGCTGGAATGACACAATCGGCAGACTCAGGAACTCGCCTTGCCGCGCTGCTTGTCAGGAACTTCTGTCGTTGCGGCCGGCGCCGGCTTGGCGGCCGTCTGGGTCTGCACACTCACGCGCCAGGCTGCGAAATCCTCGTCCTTGTAGGGCTTCACTGACACGGTCTTTCCCGCGCAATCGATCTTCGTCGCCTTGCCCGGCGGGGCGTCCGAATAGCGGGCCGTTATCCGCGCGGCGATTCCGGTGTCCTTCTTGGTTTTCTTCTGGGATCGCAGAATCGCTACTGGGCCCATCACGTCGACCGGCTTGCAGAGGCAGTCGTCCGGCCGCGCCAGTTCCTCCAGCCGTTTGTTCTCGGCTTCGTTCCGGCCGACGACAACCTTGGCTCCGCTGTCCAGACGGAAGTGCCGACCGTACTTCAGCAGCTCGGTCTCAGCGAATGCCAGGTCGTTTTGCTCGGCAGCATCACGCACACGGGCCGCAAAATTCTTGTCCAGGAGCATGCACCCGGTTCCCGGAATCGGATAGTCGAATATCCCGAACTCGTGAGCAAGTCTTATCTGCCGGCGGCGGCTCCGCCCCTTAAGGTCCAGCAGCCGTTCCCGGCGGACCAGCCCGGTCAGTTCCGGTATGGTCGGTTCCAGCAGCTTGGCCGAAAGCGGGCGCAGCAGCCTGCCTTCGAGTCCGACTGCCTTCTCTATCTGCTTGAGCGAACGCTTATTCTGGCAGACGGCCCGTTGACCCACGACCTCCCCCGTGAAGACGAAATCAGCCTTGATTTCCTTGGCCAGGTCTTTTGCCTTGGCGAGCATCATCACCACGCAGTCGATGCACGGCGCCAACTGCTTCACGTGTCCGAATTGCGGCGACTTGACCAGTTGCAGGTAGGTTTCGTCGGCGTCGAGGGTCATCAGGCTGGCACCGACCAGCCCGGCCATCTTGGAAAGCTTCTCATCGGTCGGCTCCCGACCCGGCACTGCGAACGGCAGGCGGAAGTGAAGCGCTACGACGGTTACGCCCTGCTCGGTGATGAGCTTCGTCGCCAGAATGCTATCAAGCCCGCCCGAAAACAGGCCAACGGCCTTAGACTTGCGGCTCGGTATCATCTTCTGGCGTCGCTTCCTTTCTACGGGCAGTTTTTTTAGATGCTATCACTCTCTCGGTCAGGCCGGAAAAGCCCTCACTCACTTCAGTCATTTTAGCCGGTGGGCATCTGGTGTCAAGCCAATCGCTGGTCGGATGGCGGCGAACCTGCCCGGGTATCTTTCCATCACTCAGTTGCTTGAACACTCCGGTCTTCGCGCTATAATCCCAGGCGTTAGTCCGCGGAGCAAACAAACTATCAGATTTCGGAGGAGTATGTGGCTGGCAGAACAATCGTGACTATGCCCGGCGACGGCATCGGCAAGACCGTGTTGCCCGAGGCCATCCGGGTTCTTGAAGCAGTCGGTTTCAAAGCAGACTACGTCCCGGGCGACATCGGCTGGGACTTCTGGCGCAAAGAAGGCAATGCCCTGCCGGACCGGACCATCAAGCTGCTGGAGCAGCACAAGATCGGCCTGTTCGGCGCCATCACCTCGAAACCCAAGGACAAGGCCCTGGCCGAACTCGACCCGTCCCTCCAGGGCAAGGGATTCCAGTACTTCAGCCCGATCGTAACGATGCGCCAGCTCTTTGACCTGGACATCTGCATCCGGCCCTGCAAGTCGTTCCCGGGCAATCCCCTCAACTTCATCCGCCGCAAGGGAGACGGTTTCGAGGAACCCAAGGTCGACGCCGTGATCTTCCGCCAGAACACGGAGTGCCTGTACTGCGGCGTCGAGTGGACTAACCCGCCGGCCGATGTCCGCAAGGCTCTCGAGACCCACAAAAAGATGAAGGCCTTCGCGAGCGTGCCCTCCGAGGACCT
The DNA here is from genome assembly GCA_964485845.1 of uncultured bacterium. GTDB lineage: Bacteria > Hydrothermota > Tepidihabitantia > Tepidihabitantales > Tepidihabitantaceae > UBA2258. The sequence goes on from CAZAKP010000061.1 coordinate 10,061, forward strand.
GGCGATATCGCTCCGGATCTTCACCCGCAACGCGTGCCAGCGCATCGTCCGCGCCGGGTTCGAGCATGCGAAGAAATACGGCTACAAGTCGGTGACCATCTGCGAGAAGCCGAATGTCATCCGCGAGACTTCCGGGATGATGGAAGCCGAGGCCAAGAAGATTGCGAAGGAGTATCCGGGCATCGCGCTCCGGTCGACCAACATCGACGCCCAGATGATGTGGCTGACGAAGAACCCCGAGGACTATGGCGTCATCGTCTCCGGCAACATGTTCGGCGACATCGTGTCCGACGGGTTCGCCGGCCTCGTCGGCGGGCTCGGGTTCGCCTGCTCGGCCAACATCGGACGTGACGTCGCAGTCTTCGAACCTACTCACGGCTCTGCCCCGAAGTATGAGAAGCTCTCGCCCTCCATCGTCAACCCGATTGCGACCATTCTCGCCGCGGTCATGATGCTCGACCACATCGGCGAGAAGGCGATGTCCGAGCGTATCAGCGCTGCAGTCGCCAAGGTCATCGCCAGAGGTAAGGTTCGCACCTACGACATGCTGCGGCTTGCCGGCGGCCCGGACGTGTTCAAGTCCGGCGCCGCAACCACGCAGCAGATGACCGATGCCGTCATCGCAGAACTGTGAGGACGGCATGGTAACCGCGCAGGACATCGAGGAGCTGTTCCACAAGCAGCTCGCCGCCATCAAGGACGCGGCCACCCGTGACAAGACCGTTGCCACCTGGGTCGAGGCCGCCCGGCTCGGCGGCTGGCAATCGGTCGCCGACCTCAAGGCCATGCCCTTCACTCTGCTGACCAACACCCACGGCGTCTCCCTCGTGGACCACACCATCGCGGTCACCGAAGGCGCGCTGGCCCTGGCCCGGGCCCAGTCCGACGCCTACCAGCAGATGCCGTATGCCGTGAACACGGACCGCCTGATTGCCGGCGGGCTGCTGCACGACGTCGGCAAACTGGTCGAGGCTGAGAAGGACGACAGAGGCGGATTCCGCAAGAGCCGCAAAGGCATGTACGCACGCCATCCTATTTCCGGGGCGATTATCGCGGCCCGCTGCGGCCTGCCCGACGATATCGTCAACACGATCGCCTGTCACGCCAAAGAGGGCGATGGTGCGCCCAAGGTGCTCGAAACCGTCCTCATCCATCAGGCCGACTTTGCGACGTTCGACCCGCTCGTCATGATGGAAAAGGGACTACTCATTACCTAGCCATGGCCACCATTGTCGAGAAGATAATTGCCGATCACTCATCGGGACAAACGGTTCGTCCCGGCGACATCGTTGAGCTTGGTATCGACATCCGCGTGGCGCGCGACTTCGGCGGCGCGAACGTCGTCAAGAACATCGAGGAAAATGGCCTCGGCATCGCCGACCCGGCCAGGACCTTCTTCACCTTTGACTGCAACCCGACCGCGTCCGACCAGAAGTACGCCGCCAACCAGCAGGCCTGCCGCGTCTTTGCCCGCAACCACAGCATCAAGGTCTACGATGTCGATTCGGGCATCGGCACCCATCTGGCGGTTGACAACGGACTGGTCGGTCCGGGCGATACCATCGTCTCGACCGACTCGCACGCCAACATTCTCGGAGCAATCGGCATGTTCGGCCAGGGCATGGGCGATCAGGACATCGCTCATGCCTGGGCATATGGCAAGGTGTGGTTCGAGGTTCCCGCCACCGTGAAGGTCGAACTCGTCGGGCTACCCAGGCCCGGAACGACCGCCAAAGACGTCGGGCTCGCCCTGCTCCGTCACTTCGGTGCCAACGGCCTGCTCGGACTCTCGGCCGAAGTCTACGGCGAGTATGCGGAAAAGCTCAGTCTCGACGGCCGGCTGACAATCTCATCGCTGGGTACCGAGATGGGCGCGATCATCATCTTCTTCCCGCCGAATCAGCCGATCCTTGAATACTGCCGAGCCAGAACCGGACGCGAATTCACGCCGATTCTGGCCGACCCGGATGCGACCTACGAACGAACCGAGCGAATCGACATCACCGGCCTCGAACCGCTGGTCTCCCGCCCCGGCCACCCCGAGGACGTGGTCACGGTCGCGTCGGTCGCGGGTCGCAAGATAGACTCGGCCTTCATCGGCTCCTGCACCAATGGCCGCATGGATGACCTCAAGGCCGCCGCTGAAATTCTGAAGGGCCGTAAGGTAGCTCCGGGCGTTGTTCTCAAGATAGTACCGACCACTGACGCAATCTGGCACGAGGCGATGCGGAACGGCATCATCGAAGTCTTCAAACAGGCCGGCGCCCTGGTCGGCAACGCCGGGTGCGCGGGCTGTGCTGCAGGTCAAATCGGTCAGAACGGCCCGGGTGAGGTGACAATATCCACGGGCAACCGGAACTTCGCCGGCAAACAGGGCAAGGGCGAGGTCTACCTGGCCTCTCCGGAGACCGCTGCCGCATCCGCGGTTGCCGGAGCCATTGTGAACCCTGGCGCGATCCCGGCGAGACCGGCTCTGTTCAAGCCCAAGCCGATGGCCAAGGCTTCACATGAACACCGCACGCCTCCGGCAGCGCCGCTTGTGGTCGAAGGAAGAATCTGGCTCATCCCCAAAGACAACATTGATACCGACATGATCTTCCACAACCGCCACCTGACGATCACTGACATCCGCGAGATGGGCCAGTATACCTTTGGCAACCTGCCCGGCTGGGAGCACTTCAGCAAGAACGCCCAGCCTGGCGACATCGTGGTAACGGGAAAGAACTTCGGCGCCGGCTCCTCCCGACAGCAGGCAGTAGACTGCTTCAAGAGCCTGAGAATCGGACTGCTGATTGCCCGCTCGTTCGGAGCCATCTACTTCCGCAACGCCGTCAACGCCGGATTCCCGGTAATGGCCGCCGATTTGCTGGAGTCTAGACTTAAGGACGGAGACCACCTGCGGGTCAGTCTCGCAACCGGCGAGGTGGAAATCCTCGAAACGGGCGTGAAGGTTCAAGGTCGCCCGTTCCCGCCGGTCCAACTTGAGATCTATCGCAAGGGCGGCCTGCTGGGATCGTGAACAAATGACAAAGGACTGACTGATGCCCATGACTTTTGCCGAGAAGGTTCTGGCTCGAAAGGGCGGCAAGAAGAACGCCAGAGCCGGCGACCTGGTTACCTGCAAACCTGACCGGCTCCTGATGCACGACAACGCCGCCGCCATCACCGACAAAGTAGCCAAGGACATGGCCGAGTTCGGTATATCGGACCTGGAACAGCCGGTCATCGTCCTTGACCACGTTATCCCCGCCTCGGACGAAAAGACGGCAACCAGCCACAAGAAGATCCGCGAGTTCGTGAAGAAGTACGGCATCAAGCACTTCTTCGACATCGGCGATGGTATCTGCCATCAGGTGATGGTCGAGAAAGGCCTCATCCTGCCCGGCATGCTCGCGGTCGGCTCCGATTCGCACACCTGCTCGTACGGCGCCGTGAACGCCTTCGCCACCGGCATCGACCGGACCGAGGCTGCAGCCCTGCTCCTGACCGGCGAGACCTGGTTCAAAATACCGGAAACGATTCGCATCACGCTCCACGGCCGGTTGCCGGATATGGTCTCGGCCAAGGACCTTGTCCTGACAATCATCGGCAAGATCGGAGCCGACGGGGCCGATTACTGCTCGGTCGAATTCTGGGGCGACATCGCCGGCCTGACCATCGACGACCGGTTCACTATCGCCAATATGGGCGTCGAGATGGGTGCGAAGAATGCCGCATTCCCGGTGGACGAAGTCACCAAAGGCTACTTGCAGGAGATCAGCGTAAACCGGATATCATGGAACCCCGAGTGGGCAGACGAGGGAGCGACCTACCGACAGGAGCTAACCTGGGACCTTGGCCAGATAGTGCCTGCGCTTGCCGTCCCTCACAAAGTGGACAAGTACAAGCCCGTGACCGAGCTCGCCGGCATGGAAGTCCAGCAGTGCCTGATAGGCACCTGCACGAACGGCCGGGCAAGCGACCTTGCCATCGCGGCGCGCATCCTCTGCGGCAAGAAGGTGTCGCCGAACACGCGACTGCTGATTCTGCCCGCATCCCGGGCAGAACTCGAAGAGGCGCTTGATGCCGGCGACATCGAGACTCTGATTAGCGCCGGCGCGGTACTGCTACCGCCGGGCTGCGGTCCGTGTCTTGGCGCTCACCAGGGCTGCCTGGCTCCAGGTGAGAAGTGCCTGTCGACCTCCAACCGCAACTTCAAAGGCCGGATGGGCTGCAAGGATGCGGAGATATATCTCGCCTCGCCGGCGACCGTGGCTGCAACTGCGCTGACAGGCAAGGTTACTGACCCGAGAGAGGTAGCTTGAGGACCGACCGAAGTCAGAGGGCAGAAGTCAGAACTCAGAATGCAGAGGTCCGGACACTTCTGATCTCTGAGTTCTGGTATCTGACTTCTGATTTCGTTTGAGGAGATGCAAATGAGGATTTGGGCCTACGGCGACGACATCAACACCGACATGCTATTCCCGGGCAAGTACACATACACCTGTGCGAAGCCGGATGAGATTAAGCCACATCTGCTCGAAGACCTGGACCCAGAGTTCGCAAAAGCGGTGCAGCCCGGCGACATCGTCTTTGCGGGCAAGAACTTCGGCTGCGGCTCTTCACGCGAACAGCCGGTCGTCGGACTCAAAGCAGTGGGCATCGAGGCGATCGTGGCCAGGAGCTACGCCCGTATCTTCTACCGGGCCGCCATCAACCAGGGGTTGTTGCTGATTGAATGCCCGGAAGCGGTGGCCGCATACAAGCCCGGCATGCCGGTCCAGCTTAACCTCAAGGAGAGTTCCATCACGGTGGGCGAGCAGACCTACAAGTTCCCGACTCTGCCTCCGGAGATACTGGCAATCCGTGACGCCGGCGGCCTGCTCGAATACACCCGCGCCAAGCTCCGGGCCAAAGTCCAGAGTCCAAAGTCCCATGTCTAGCGTCACCTCAGGCCGCCGCGGACCGGACGTCCGCTCTGACCTGTGGGTCGAACTTGAGCTGCGTACGTCCGGCGGCATCGACCTCACCATCAAGAGCAAGGTCGACTTCATGTATGGCGAGTCGAACCGCAAACTGGTGCTGGACACGCTCAAGACCCTCGGCGTCGAGCACGCACGCGTGACAATCGAGGACACCGGTGCCTTGCCTTTCGTAATCATGGCCCGGCTCGAAGCCGCCCTCCGCCGCGCCAATGGGCAGTCGGGTTCAGGGGGTCAAGGGTCCGAGGGTTCAGGCCGGAACCCCAGAACCCCGGAACCCCCGAACCCTGCAGC
>CAZAKP010000062.1:0-15282 GCA_964485845.1 uncultured bacterium
TTGGAGGAAGCGTGCTGAGTGACATCGAGATTGCGCAGAAGGCGAAGCTGAAGCCGATTGCTGAGATCGCGGCCGGGCTCGGGATTACCGACCCGGACCTGATTCTGCCGAACGGGAACTACAAGGCGAAGCTGTCGGTGAGGCTGCTCGAACAGCTCAAAGACCGGGCGGCCGGCAAGCTCGTGCTGGTGACCGCGGTGACGCCAACCAAGTACGGCGAGGGTAAGACCACTGTTTCCACCGGCCTCTCGATGGCGTTCAACCGCCTTGGGAAGAAGTCGATTGCGGTGCTGCGCCAGCCGTCGCTCGGCCCGGTTTTCGGCATCAAGGGCGGAGCCGCCGGCGGTGGCTACTCGCAGGTGCTGCCGATGGAGGACATCAACCTCCATTTCACGGGCGACTTCCACGCGGTCACGGCCGCGCACAACCTGCTTTCCGCGATGCTCGACAACTCGATTCACTTTGACAACCCGCTCCGGATTGACGGCCGCGAGATTGCTTTCCCGCGGACGATTGATATGAACGACCGGGTACTCAGGATGATGGTGGTTGGACTGGGTGGTCGAGCAGACGGGCCGGCGCGAGAGGATAGCTGCGTAATCACCGCTGCGTCGGAGATAATGGCGATTCTGGCCCTCGCCGCAAACCGGGCCGACCTGAAGCAGCGGCTGGGGCGGATTCTGGTGGCGCAGGCCTACGACGACAAGCCTATCACCGCGAACGACCTTGGCGCGACCGGAGCCATGGCCGTGCTCTTAAAGGACGCAATCAAACCGAATCTCGTCCAGACGACCGAGAACACGCCGGCGCTCATCCATGCCGGGCCGTTTGCCAATATCGCCCACGGTACGGCGAGCATCATCTCGGTTAACGCGGCGATGAGACTGTGCGAGTATACGGTCGTCGAGGCCGGGTTCGGGTCCGACCTCGGCGCGGAGAAGTTCGTTGACATCGTCGCTCCGCTGGCGGGCTGGAACATCGCGGCCTGCGTTCTGGTTGCCACGGTCCGGGCGCTCAAGCATCAGGGCGGGGCCAAGGATGCGAAGAAAGGGACGATGACCGAGCTGTGGCGGGGATTCGACAACCTGCGGCGGCACATCGAGAACTGCCGGACGCTCGGGCTTGAGCCGGTAGTCGCCCTGAATCGGTTTGAGGTCGATTCTGACGACGACGTCGAACTGGTGAAGCGTTACTGCCGGGAGCACGGCGTGGCCTGCACGTTGAGCACCGGCTTCGCCGACGGCGGCAGAGGGTGCGAAGACCTGGCTCAGGCCGTGATGCAGCAGATAGAGGAGAAGCCGGGGCAGAACAAGCCGGTCTACGACTATTCGGCAGCGGTGGAAGACAAGATCGCGGCGGTCGCCCAGAAGATATACGGGGCTGACCGAGTCTTATACACGCCCAGGGCCGAGCGCGACCTCAAGCGCATCTACGCCCTCGAGTTCGACAAGCTGCCGGTCTGCATCGCCAAGACGCAGCTTTCCTTCTCCGACGACCCGGAGTGCGTCGGCGCCTGCGAAGGGTTCAAGATAAGCATCTCCGCAGTCCACATCCGGGCCGGCGCGGGCTACCTGGTGCCGGTGGCGGGTGAAATCGAACTGCTGCCGGGCCTGGCGAAGAAACCAAACGCCCTTAAGATAGACATCGCGGACGACGGCAAGCTGAGCGGCCTTTCGTGAAGCATGCCTGACGCCGGACGCGCACAGGGCGAAGAGACGTGAAGCTCAGGCATCCGATTGACTACTCGCGGGCGAAGACCCGGCGTGAAGTGCTTATCCGTCAGCGTCGGGATTTGTGGACCCCGGAGCAGGTCGAGAGTCTGGCGCGGCACTTTCAACTCAAGCCCGGGATGAAGATGCTGGACGCGGGCTGTGGGTTTGGCTACGCCATGCGTACCTGGGGCAGGTTCTGCATGCCCGGCGGCGGGCTCACAGGTCTGGACCGTGACAAGAGACTGCTCAGACAGGCCGGCCGTTACTGCCGGAAGGAGGGTTTCGGCAGGGCGGCGCGGTTCGTGGCCGGCGACATCTGCGGGATGCCCTTTGAGGACAATGCGTTCGACGCAACCCTGGCGCATGTCGTATTCTGTCATCTGGCGGAGCCAGAGAAGGCGTTCGACGAGATGATACGGGTTACCAGGTCGGGCGGTTGCGTCGCGGTGTTCGATAACGCGCTGACCGGCAGCGGCAGCTCAGGATGGACCAGTTGGCGTGAGCCCACCGTGGACGAGCGATTGCTCGGACACGAGGTCGGACTGCGCATGATGAAGGGCCGGCGGGAGCTTGGCTTCGGCGACTTCTCGGTCGGCTGCCATGTTCCGGTCTGGATGGAGGCGCGCGGCATGAGGAATGTAGGCGTGCGCATGAATGAGCGGGTCGTCTGGATTGCGCCGCCCTACGCTTCCCCGGAGCAGCAGACCGCCTATCGGAACACGCTGGAGCGGGTGCGGGAGCCGCTGCGATGGGACCGGGTGAACAAGGCCGAGGTTGCGCAGATGCGGGCCGGGGGTCTCGCCCGAGCCATGTTCGACCGGCACCGGCGCATCAACCGGAGCGTAGACCAGGCATTCCGCAAGGCAGTGAAGGAAGGTACTGCGGCCTACTCCGGCTCGTCACCGTTCTGGTGCATCTGGGGATTCAAGCCCTAGGAGCGCGCAAATAGCGGTAGGCTTGACACTTGTGCATTCGCTGCTAGACTTCCGCAGCGTATGAAGGCAATGAATCTCATCCTGATCGGGCCGCCCGGAAGCGGCAAAGGCACCCAGGCAGAGCTGCTCCGCGAGAAGAACGGGTTTGTCCACTATTCAACCGGCGAGGTGTTCCGCGACCATATCCGGCGCAAGACACCGGTCGGGTTGCAGGTCGAGAAGTACGTAACTTCCGGCGGGCTAGTGCCGGATGCGGTTGTGCTTGAGGTCGTGAACAGCTTCCTTTCGGATAACGCGGGCAAGCCAATCCTGTTTGATGGATTCCCGCGTACGATTCCGCAGGCCGAGGGCCTCGACAAGGTGCTCGCCGCAAAGAGTCTGTCCGTGGATATGGCCGTGCTGGTTGACCTTGCGGACGCCGAGGTCGTGAAGCGCCTGACGTCGAGGCGTCAGTGCCGGAACTGCGGGAAGATATACAATCTGACCTTCAAGCCGCCGAAGCAGGAAGGCATCTGCGACGACTGCGGCGGTGAGCTGTACCAGCGCAAGGATGACACGGAATCGGTAATACGCGACCGGCTCAACACCTACCACGCACAGACCGAGCCGGTTTTGAGCTACTACTCCGCGCAGGGAAAGCTGAAGCGGATCGACGGGGCGCTCGGCCGCGACCGGGTCTACGAGGAGATCGTCTGCCTGATTGGCGCGGTTTGACGCTCGATGCCAGTCCCGGCATGGTGCATGAAATCCCGCGTATGAGGCGTCTTTGGCCGTCCATCTGAAGTCGGAGCGCGAGATTGAGGGAATCCGGGCTTCGGGACGCGTGGTCGCGGGAGCGCTGGCAGCGGCCGGCAGGGCAATCGGGCCAGGCAAAACCTTGCGGGAGCTCGAGCAGGTCTGCGACGACTATATCCGGGCACACGGTGGCTACCCGACGTTCCTTGGCTACCGCGGATTTCCGGCAGCGGTGTGCATCGGTGTCAACGAGGAAGTGGTGCACGGCATACCGGGTCATCGCAAGCTGGCAGCCGGGGACATCGTCAAGGTCGACGTCGGCGTGACCAAAGACGGGCTGATTGCCGACGGGGCGAGGACGTTCGCGGTGGGCGACGTGCGGCCCGAGGTACTGGCTCTCGTTGCTGCCACCGAGCGTGCCTTCTGGCTGGGAGCGGCGCAGGCAAAGGTCGGCAACCGCGTGTCGGATATCGGCCACGCCGTGCAGACGTACGTCGAGGCGCAGGGCTACTCGGTGGTGCGCGACCTGTGCGGGCACGGCGTGGGCACGAACCTGCACGAAGACCCATCAGTGCCGAACTTCGGCCGGCCGGGTCAGGGCATGAGGCTCGTTACCGGCATGACGCTGGCGATAGAGCCGATGGTGAACATGGGCAGGTACGAGGTCGAGACACTCGCGAACGGCTGGACCGTGGTGGCCTCCGACCACCGGCCGTCGGCGCACTACGAGCACACGGTGCTGGTGACTGCCGGCGAACCGGAGATATTGACCCGGGGCAACGATGAATGACGAGAGCCGATTGCCGCACGGGAACACGGGAGACCGACCGGAATTGACGTTGGTCGATTGGTACGGCAGAATAGGCAGCGACCGAACAATGGAGATGAATGAGTAAGAAAGACCTGATACAGCTCGAGGGGACGATACTGGAATCGCTGCCCAGCGCGACCTTCAAGGTCGAGTTGGACAACAAGCACCAGGTCATCGCCCATATCTCGGGCCGGATGCGGTTGCACTGGATTAGGATATTGCCCGGTGACCGGGTTACGGTGGAGTTTTCGCCGTATGACCTCACCCGGGGCCGCATCATTTACCGGTTCAAGTAGGGCCATCTCCGGCGGCCGCTATTTGCTGAAAAGGAGCTAATGTGAAAGTTCGAACGTCGGTCAAGAAACGCTGCGCCCACTGCGTAGTTGTGAAGCGCAAGGGCGTCGTCCACGTTATCTGCAAGCGCGAGCCGAAGCACAAGCAGCGGCAGGGCTAGCGAGAAGGAATCGAGTGATCAAGTGGTCGAGTGACAGGAGCGGAGCGGTTCGGCCACTCGAGCGCTTGACCACTGGACCACTAGTGCACTTTTAGCGTGGCTAAGTACATCTTCGTTACCGGCGGAGTGGTGTCGTCCCTGGGCAAGGGAATTGCCACTTCGTCCATCGGGCTGCTCCTGAAGGCGCGCGGGCTGAACGTAGTGCCGCTGAAGTTCGACCCGTACATCAATGTTGACCCGGGAACGATGAGCCCGTTCCAGCACGGCGAGGTATTCGTCACCGACGACGGGGCGGAAACCGACCTCGACCTCGGCCACTATGAACGGTTCATCGACTTAAGCCTGTCACAGGACAATAACGTAACGGCCGGGCAGGTCTACTCGGCGGTCATCGAGCGGGAGCGGAGAGGCACGTATCTCGGCCGGACCATCCAGGTCGTGCCGCATATCACCGGGGAGATAAAGGACCGGATCCGGAAGCTGGCCAAGGGACACGACGTGGTGATTACCGAAATCGGCGGTACGGTCGGCGACATCGAGGGCCAGCCCTTCCTGGAGGCAGCGCGCCAGTTCGCACTGGAAGAGGGACGACGCAACGTCATGTACGTCCACCTCACCCTGGTACCGTATATCAGGAGCGCCGGCGAGTACAAAACCAAGCCGACGCAGCACTCGGTGCGGGAGCTTTTGGACCTCGGCATCCAGCCCGACATCGTGATGTGCCGGGCCGAGACGGCGCTGCCGCAGGAGTCGCGCGACAAGATTGCCCTGTTCTGCAACGTGCGGCCGGAGGCGGTCATCGAGGCGGTGGACGTCGACAACATCTACAAGATACCGCTGGTTTTCCACCGGCAGAACCTTGATGGCTACATCTGCCGGCTGCTCGGGTTGAAGACCCGCAAGCCGGACCTCGTTTCCTGGCAGCGTTTCATCGAGCATGAGACATTAGCGACCGAGCTTTTGGAGATCGGGCTCTGCGGCAAGTACATGAAGCTGCACGATGCCTACAAGTCGGTCGCCGAGGCGGTTCACCACGCGGCATCGGGCCTGGGCTTGAGCGCGAAAATCCGCTGGATCGAGTCGGAGGAGATAACGCCGGAAACGGTCGAGGAACGCCTTGCCGGCCTGGCCGGGATAATCGTGCCGGGCGGTTTCGGCGTGCGCGGCATCGAGGGCAAGCTGTGCGCGGTCAAGTATTGCCGCGAGCACGGGTTGCCGTTCCTCGGTCTCTGCGTCGGGCTCCAGTCGGCGGTGATCGAGATGGCGCGCAACCAGTGCGGCCTGGAGAACGCCAACTCCACCGAATTCAATCCGCGGACGCCGTACCCGGTAATCTACATGATGCCGCGCCAGCGCGGTCTCCGGCGCAAGGGCGGCACGATGCGGCTTGGCGCCTGGCCCTGCCGCGTGCGCAAAGGCAGCGTTGCCATGCGCAGCTACCGTGCCGGGCTGATACAGGAGAGGCACCGGCACCGTTACGAAGTCAACCTCAAGTACCTGCCGATGCTCGAGCGAAGCGGATTGCTGGCGACGGGCAAATCGCCGGATGGGAAGCTCGTTGAGATCGTCGAGCTAAAGGGGCACCCGTTTTTCGTGGCGACCCAGTTCCATCCGGAGTTCAAGTCGCGGCCACTCAGGCCCCATCCACTGTTCCATGAGTTCATCAAGGCCGGCCATGAGTTTGCCCGTCATCGCTCTCGCGCTGGTTCGGGCTCTGCCTGAGGAGCCGGCAGCCCTACTCTCCCGTACAATCGTCCTTCTCTATCTTGCACTGAGGCCGGACTATCGTCGCGAAATCAGGCGTAACCTGCGTATTATCACGGGGAAAGCCAGCCGCTGGTTCTGGGTGAGAAACGGCTGGCGGCTGGGGCGGAACCTGTCGGCAATGGCAAGAACAGACTCGAAAAGCGGTTGCGCGCTGGTTGACAGGGCGGTCATCCGCGGCGAGAATCTTAGGCATAAAGTTCTGGAACAGGAATTGCACGTGACGATGGCTTCTTTTCATTTCGGGCTGTGGGAATACCTGCCCAAGGTATTCGCCCGCAGCGGCTGCAAGGTCACGCTCGCCGTTGGCGAGCAGCGTGACCCGGCGCTGGCTGCGAAGCTCGGGGGTTTGCGCAGTTCCGAAGGAGTAGGCGTGGCCGGCGGGATCAAGCAGGCAATCAGGGCAGGTCGCGAGCCATCCATTACCGGCTTCATGCTGGACAACACGAGTCAAGGTGCTCAGACGAGGGCGGAGTGCGATGGCATCAGCATGAGGCTGCCCGCCATCGGATTCAGGCTGGCGGCGCGGGAGGGCGCGGGGCTGGCGCCGGCGTTCGCGCGGCTTGATGGCGGCCGCATCACCGTGGACGTCTATCCTCCCGGGGATGAACGGGCGGCGGTCCGGGCGCTCTTGGAGCAGGTGCGGGAGAATCCGGTCGAGTGGGTGTGGTGGGGCAAGGCGGGAGCCATCCAGTGAGGACTGCAGATTGCAGATTGCAGATTGCAGATTTCGGGCCGGGACGGATTGGGAGCTGCCTGTCGGCCGCTCTGTTCCTGCTGCTCGGTGCCTGTAATGACAGGCCGGTTTGCGGGCCGAATCCGGTGCCGCCGAACCAGTTCGTCGAAGCGCTCACGCTCAATGAGACCTCCAGCGGCCAGCGGCTCTACACGCTTGAGGCGCAGAAGGCATATGTCTACGACCCGGCCCAGCGCATCGATGTCACCGGCGTGCGGGTGCTTTTCTACGATGAGGTAGGAGGAGTCAGCTCCACGCTGGTAGCAGACGAGGGTTCGATATACTCGAAGAACGAAGACCTCGTTGCCCGCGGCCACGTCGTCGTCCGTACGTCGGACAGCACTGAGCTTGAGACCGACTCGCTTGCCTGGAGCAACCAGCGCCGGCTGGTGCGTACCGACGCCGACCTCGTGATCCAGACGCCCAAGGGCCGAATCGAAGGCAGGGGGCTCGTGTCCGACGCCGGGCTGAATAAGATTGACATCCTGAGCCCGGTGCACGGGACGTCCGACTACGATTTCGAGACCGGCAAATGACCGGCATGGGACGAATAGGATTGACCGGACGTATACTGACGGGGTTTGGACTGTGCCTCGGATTCTGTATTGCGTCCAATCTCAGCGCCAAACACATGTCCATCGAACGCGTTCCGGGAGGCGATGCGACCGTTTTCCGGGACAGCGTCGTGGTGACCGACGACGGGACGAAGATTACCGCAAATCTGGCGCGGATGTACGAAGGCCGGGGGCTGGCGCTCATCCAGGACGCGGTCCATATCACCAATCCGGATGCCCAGATGTGGGCGGACTCGGCCCGGTATCGTTTTACCGACAAGCTGGCCGAGCTCTTCGGCAACGTGCGGGTCCGGCAGGAATCGCTCGACATTCGCGCTCCGAAGCTGCTCTACCAGTCACGGGAGAAACTGGTGCGGGCCGATTCGGGGGTGGTGCTTGAGAACGTCAATCGGAGCTTCCGGCTGACCGGCCGCAAGGGGACCTACAACCTCGACGAAGACGTCGGCGTGGTTGACTCGATTCCGGTGCTCACCTGGCAGCGCGGCAAGGACTCGGCCCTGGTGACCAGTCGCCAGATGTTCTGGTATGAGAAAGGGTCGCGCGCCCGCGCCCAGGGCGGCGTCCGGCTGAGGTCGGGCGCGACCGAACTCGAATGCGACACGATTGACTTCGTCTCCGGCCCGGATTCGGGGCTGGCGCTGGGCGGGCCGCGGGTGCGGGACAGCGTGAGCCGCGCGAGCGGCGACTCGATGGCATTCCGGGTCAAGAACGGGGGCCTTGAACGCGTCACGATTCTCAATCATGCCGCCGGCGAGTATCGCACCGAAGGCGGGGACTCAATCGTCGTTGCCGGTAAGTCGATTGAGCTACGGGTCGCGGACGGCGCGATCGACCGGGTCGAGGTGCGGGAGCTGAGTTCGGGGCAGTTGATCCGCACCGGCAGAGAAAACAGCCCGGCCGAGGTCCGCATCGAAGGACAGGGTTCACAATGAACCTCGCGGCCCGGGAGCTAAAGAAGCGGTACGGTGAGCGGGTGGTCGTCGACGGAGTGAGCCTTGACCTCTCACGGGGCGAGATTGTCGGGTTGCTCGGTCCCAACGGTGCCGGCAAGACGACGACGTTCCACATGATAACCGGGTTCATCCGGCCCGAACGGGGGACCATTACCCTGGACGGCCACGATATCACGCATCTGCCGGTGTACCGGCGTGCCCGGCTCGGTCTCGGCTACCTTTCGCAGGAGCCATCGATATTCCGTAAGCTGTCGGTGGAGGACAACGTCAAGGCAATCCTCGAGATGCTGGGCGTGGCCAAATCCGAACAGACGGCGCGGGTCGATGAACTCCTCGCCAAATTCAATGTCACGCAGTTGCGGAAGCAGCGGGGGGGGACGCTGTCGGGCGGCGAGCGGCGGCGGGTGGAGCTGGCGCGAGCCCTCGCCTCGCGGCCGTCGTTTCTCCTTCTCGACGAGCCCTTCACCGGCATCGACCCGATCGTGCGCGCGGAAATCCAGGACATCGTCCGGCAATTGCGAAACGAGGGGCTCGGTATCCTCATCACCGACCACAATGTCCGCGAGACGCTCGAAATCACCGACCGGGCCTACATCATGTACGACGCACGGGTGCTGCTTTCCGGTACATCGGAGGACCTGGTCAAGGACGAGAAGGCGCGGCAGGTCTACCTCGGCGAAAGGTTCCGTATATGAAGATAGGTATCGGCCTCGACATGAAGCAGCAGCTCGAGATGCGGTTGACCCCGCAGCTCATACTGCAGATGAAGCTGCTCCAGGTCTCGGCCCTTGACCTTGAGCAGCTCGTCCGGGAGGAGATAGAGCAGAACCCGGCACTCGAGGAATCGGACGGCAGTCCGGACACCCCCGAGACCGAGGCGGTTGCCGCGGTTTCCGAGCCGGCGCCCGAGGCCGCCGCGCCGGTGCCGGCCGAAAGCACGCCGGCGCCCGAGACGCACGAAACTCAGATCGAGACCCGGCCCGGCGAAGAGTACACCATCAACGAGCTGATGCCGGAAGACAACTGGTCGGCCACCGTCACGGTCGGTGCCGGGTCGGACGACGACGAGGGGTCGGCCATCGACCTTGCCGCCGGTCCGGAACTGCGCCTGGCCGAATGCCTGATGCCTCGGCTGCGCAGCAGCCTGAGCGACGACGATGCGCGGGTCGCGGAGTTCGTCATCGAATCACTGGACGATGACGGGTTCCTGACGATGACCGACGAGGAAATAGCCCAGCAGCAGGGGGTAGATGTTGAGCGCGTCCGTTCGATTCTGTTCGCCATCCAGCGGCTTGAGCCCGGCGGCATCGCCTGCCATGACCGGCGCGAGTCGTTTCTCGTCCAGCTCGAGCTGGCGGGAGTCCCGCCGGCCGCGCTCGAACGGAAGCTCTTGTCCGACCACTGGGACCTGCTGATAAAAAAGCAGACCGCCCGCATCGCCCGGCTCTGCGGGGTCACCGAAGACGACGTACGCAAGGCGGTGCAGCGGCTGCTGAACCTCGAGACACGGCCGGCCCGCTGCTTTGCGCCGGGCACGCCGGATTACGTTTCGCCCGACTTCTCGGTCGAGTGGTCGGGAGACCAGCTAGTGGCCAGCCCCAATGACGAGCGTTTCCCGCGGCTGCGGCTCTCCCAGCGTTACATCGAGATTCTCAAGAGCCCGAAGTCGTATTCGCCGGAGCAGGTGCAGTTTGCCCGGCAGAAACTGCAGCGGGCGCTGATGTTCCTGAAGGGAATCGAATCGCGCCGCCGGACCCTGAAGCGGCTGGTGGAGTTGATAATCGACCAACAACATGATTTCCTCCTGCGCGGCAGGCAGCACCTGAAGCCGGCAACTCTCAAACAGGCAGCCGACATCATCGGCGTCCACGCCTCGACCATCTCGAGGGCCATCGCCGGCAAGTATCTTGAGACCGACCAGGGCATCTTTCCCTTCGGCTACTTCTTCAAGGCCGGGGCCGGCGACAAGTCGCGGACCAGCATCAAGCAGAAGATCCAGACAATGGTCGATGCCGAGGACAAGCAGAACCCGCTAAGCGACGACGAGATATGCTCGCGGCTGAAGCAGGAAGAGATCAGCATCTCCCGCCGGACGGTTGCCAAGTACCGGGCCGAACTCGGTGTTCCGGGCTGCAGCGACCGCAAGGGATTCTAGGCGGATGGCGACTGGCGATCGGCGACTGGCGATTGGGGTTCGGCCATGCACGTTGTAGTCGGCACGGCCGGACATATCGACCACGGTAAGTCGGCCCTGGTCAAGGCTCTGACCGGCACCGACCCGGACCGCCTCAAAGAGGAAAAAGAGCGGGGCATGACGACCGACCTCGGCTTTGCCTTCCTCGGGACCGACATAACCGTCATCGACGTACCCGGACACGAGCGCTTCGTCCGGCACATGCTGGCCGGCGCGAGCACCATCGACCTCGTCGTGCTCGTGGTTGCGGCCGACGACGGGGTGATGCCGCAGACCCGTGAGCACTTCGAGATTTGCCGGCTGATGGGCATCAGGAAGGGCCTCGTTGCCATCAACAAGGCCGACCTGGTTGACAGCGAATGGGTCGAGATGGTCAAACTCGACATCGCCGAGATGGTCAAGGGTTCATTCCTCGAAGGGGCGCCGATGATACCGGTTTCCGCCATCACCGGGCAGGGCGTTCCCGAGTTGCGGCAGGCGATTGTCGACCTGGCCGGCAAGGTCGAGGCCAAGCCGGACCGGGGCGTGTTCCGGATGTCGGTCGACCGGAACTTCTCGATGAAAGGGTTCGGCACGGTAGTAGCAGGAACGGTCCTGTCCGGTCACGTGCGCGTCGGCGATACGCTCGAACTGCTGCCCCAGCAGCGCGAGGTCCGGGTCAGGGGAATCCAGCGCCACAACCAGATGCTTGAGATTCTCGGGCTCGGCGAACGGGCCGCGCTGAACCTCCAGGGCGTCGAGCGCGAGGCGGTCGGCCGCGGCCACGTGCTCGCGACCCCGGGATACTATACCCCAACCGCGAACTTCAATGCAACCCTCTACCTGCTCAGGTCGGTCGAGAAGCCGCTGAAGAACCTTTCCAGTCTCAAGCTTCACATCGGCACCGCCGAGGTGATGTGCCGGGTGGCGCTGCTCGATACGAAAGAACTGGCGCCCGGTCAGGAGGCGCTGGTCCAGGTGCGAGCCGAAGAACCGGTTGTCTGCGACTGGAACGACCACTACGTCGTCCGGACGTTTGCGCCCCAGCAGACCATCGGCGGCGGCGTCGTGCTCGAGGCGAACCCGTCCAAGGAGCGCCGGTTCGACGAAGACGTTGTGAAGCGGCTGCGGGCGCTGCGCTCCGGCGAGGCCGGCAGCGTGCTTGAGCAGTACCTGCTCAAACACCGGTTCGAAGCGAGGACACTGGTGCAGGCGGCCAAAGACCTTGCCCTTGCCGACGCCGATGCGAAGGAGATGCTCGACCTGCTATTCACCACCGGCCGGGCCCGGAAGCTGGCGTTTGAGGGCAAGGAGTATCTCGCCCATGAGAAGATGATGACGGAGGCGCGTGCCGCCGTTCTCGCGACGCTTGAGCAGTTCCACAAAGAGAATCCGCTTCGCATCGGTCTCAAGCGACCCGAACTCCGTTCCAAGGCTGCCCCGGCCTTCTCACCTCCTTTGTTCGAGAACGTACTCGCGGCGTTGCTCGCCGAGAACCACGTTGTGATGGAAGATGATCGAATCAGGCTGGCAACTCACAAGATCAAGCTGGGCCCGGCACTGCAGAAAGAGTACGACCGGCTCGACAAGCTGTTTCAGGAGACAGGTTTCTCACCGCCGAACATCGACGAGGCGCTGGCCGGAGTGGACAAGAAACTCGCGCAGCAGGCGCGGGTGGCCCTGCTTGAATCCGGCCGGCTGGTTGACGTCGGCGAGTCGGTTGTTCTGCATCGCGACGCGGTCGCCCTGGCTGTCCAGAAGGTCCGCGCCCTGTTCGCGCAGAAGCCCGAGCTGACTGCGTCGGAGATCAGGCAGGAACTGGGTACAACGCGCAAGTACCTGATTCCCCTGCTCAACTACCTCGACTCGCGCGGCGTCACCCAGCGCAAAGGCGAAGTCCGCATACTGAGGGATAAAGGGATAAAGGGACAAAGGGATGAGGGTCAGGACACTCGATCCCTTCCGGAAAGGAACCATGGCTAAACGCGGCATACTCGCGACAGTCACCTGCGCCGGCTGAGCGTCCAAGCTGAGCAAGGCGCAGTTGGCGCAGGCACTACAGGGGCTGGAACGCCCCAGCGACCCGAGGCTTCTGGTCGGCACCGACACGGCTGACGACGCGGGTGTATTCCTGCTTCAGGAGGGGCTGGCCCTCGTTCAGACCGTTGACCTCTTGACGCCGATGGTCGAAGACCCCTATACGTTCGGCCGGATTGCGGCGACCAACTCGCTTTCCGACGTCTATGCCATGGGCGGGGTGCCGCTCACGGTCCTGAACGTCATCGGGTTCCCGGGGCCGATGGACAAGCGAGTGCTGGCCGAGATACTGCGCGGCGGACAGGCCAGCGTGTGCGAGGCCGGGGCGGTGATTGCCGGCGGGCACACGTTCAACGAGAAAGAGATCAAATACGGCCTGTCGGTCACCGGCCAGATTGACCCGCGCCGGATCGTCACCAACGCGGCCGCCCGGGCCGGCGATGTGCTGGTGCTCACTAAGCCGCTTGGCACCGGTGTATTCGCCCAGGCGATGATGACGCAGGACGATGTCGACCCCGAGCTGTACAAGGCCGCAACCGCCTCGATGATGCAGCTCAACCGGGCTGCGTCCGCGGCGATGCTTGCCTGCGGCGTCCACGCGGCCACCGACATCACCGGCTATGGTTTGCTCGGCCACGTACAAGAGATGGCCGAGGACAGCGGCGTGCGCATCCGGCTCAGCGCCGCGGCGATGCCGCTTTTGCCCAGGGTTCTCGCGATGGCCGAAACCCTGGTCGATGCCGGCGTGGCGATGAACGAGAGTTCGTTCGGGGACAAGGTTGAGTGGAAGGGCGAGGTTTCCCCGGCGCTCCGGAACATCCTCTGGGAATCCCAGAGCTCGGGCGGACTGCTGATTGCGCTGCCTGAGGACCGGGTCGCCGACTTCAAGCGCCGTGCGCACGATTCCGGTATCCTCGCCGCCGTCGTCGGCTCGGTCATCGCCGGCGCGCCCGGCACCATCGAAGTAACGGCCTAGCCAGCAGCGTTCTCGCTCCCGCAAACGCAACCTGTCATATGACACCTGGCGTCCCTCAACCTCAGCCTCAGCCTTTACCTCCAATTCGATCGGTCAATGTACCTCTCATCGTTCGTCGGAAAGTACCGGCCAGGGAATCGTTCACTGCGTAGCGCACTGCGCCCGTAACTGCGTCGGCAACAGAATCCTACACTCGACCTCAACCTCTGTCCTTCACTGGACCGCTCATTACTCGCGACATCGTTCCTGAAGTCGAACCCGCCATCGTTCGCGTCATCGTTCAGCTCATTGTTCCTCTCAACGTGCATCTGATTGTGGGCTCCATCGTGTCACGCATCGCTTCGGCGAAGGCTACCCCCTCTACGGTTTCCGGGCCGAGGGGCGGGCGGCAGAATTGTGGTCAGAAACGGCCTGACCACTACATATAGACGACATCCGCGACGTTTCTTATGCCCGCTGCAAACCGAAGGGGCGGGCTTTGGCCCGCCCATCGCTTATCAGACAATGATGGGTAGGCGCCGCTGTCGCCGTCCTTCAGCTATGTCCTCAATCGACCCGAATCACGGACTTCGCCGGCACCCCCAACCGAAATCCGACTTCCCAGTCTCAAGTCCCCAATCCCTGGTCCTCGACCTCGACCTTAACCTCAGCCTCAACCTATTCCCAGACAGCACCTCCCGCAGGCGTTTCAGAGTCGATAACTGCCTGCTCGCCTCTGACAAGATCCCACCCCTGAATCCGATATTCAACCACAGAGATCACAGAGATTCCGAGGGTACGGGCCGGATTCCGGCTTCACCTTCTCTGCGTTCTCTGTGGCCTCGGTGGTTAGTCCTATCTCGGTTCTGGGGTCCCACGGCTCCATTTGACTTCAGGAACCCGGAGAGGTAAAGTCGCCCCAACGAGGGCGTCGAGAGCGGAGGCGCGAGGGGCGCCGCCGCAACCACAATCTCGACACCGGTCCGTATGGGTTCTAACCGAATCGGAGGTCGCAATGGTACGTGACCGCGTCCGTACGTCCTGCAGTATGACCGTCTTCTCAAACAGCTCAGCCGCACTGCCCGTCGCCGCACCGCGCGGTATCGGGATCGCGGGCTGGCGATGGTCCGGTCAGAGAAGGAGTTCGATAAGCAGTCGGGTCCGCAACCTCGTCAGGCGCCTGGACTGGGTACAGGTCGGCTACCACTCCGCCCTGTTCTCGTGCGGTGTGGCCTTCGGCCTGCTTGTCGGCGGCTTCGTCGGGTTCATGGAGAACGCAACGCCACACGCTGACCCGCCATACTCGTTCGCACAATTGGCCGCGACCGATGTGGGATGGGCGGCCAAGCTGAGACAAGACTGGCTGGCATCGCACCCGCTTGACTCTGCAGCAGCAGGGCAGCGCCTGCGAGAGACTCACTGGCAGCGTCTGCTCAAGAGCG
>CAZAKP010000063.1:0-9159 GCA_964485845.1 uncultured bacterium
CGCCCTGCTTCAGACCGGCGCTGCTTGCCATTCGGCTGCCGACCAGCGCCGGCAGCTCGGTGCTGTCGCCGGCCAGGAATTCGGAGGGCAGGGCGACGATGTGCTGGGCCGGGTCCGCGCCTTTGAGCAGCACGGGCCGCATGCTGCCGCCGCTGTAGATCGAGCCCTGGGTGACGAGCACCGGTGTCGCGTCCCCGGCCCGCACCAGCTCCGCCAATGCCGGTGGCAACTCGGCGTGGGCATCGCTCAGGGTGAACGGGTCGTACGGGTCGTAGTCCTTCTGCCAGTACTGGCCGCCGGCGTATTCAGCCGCGATCATCGCATCCTGTACCTGACGGTTCATGCCCTGGAGAAACCCCTGGGCCCAGATGATGACCACGAAGCTCATGGACAACACCGTCACGTTCAGCCAGGTTCGGATACCGGCGCCCATCAGGTTGCGCCAGGCCAGCCGCAGCACGGTCATGGCTGCCCCCGGTCCGGCTCCGGCTGCAGCCGTTCGTCCGCGGCGACCTGGCCGTCCACCAGCACGATCTTCCGGCGCAGATGCTCGATGACTTTCTGGTCGTGAGTCGAGAACACGAAGGTAGTGCCGAAATCCAGGTTCAGCTTCTCCATGGTATGCAGGATGTTGTGCGAGTTTTCCGCGTCGAGGTTCGCGGTCGGCTCGTCGGCCAGCACGATCTCCGGCTTCTTCACCATCGCCCGTGCAATCGCGACCCGCTGGCCCTCACCGCCCGAGAGCTGCGCCGGACGCGACTTGGCCCGGTCGGCCAGCCCGACCCACTCCAGCGCCGCCATCACTGCCTTGCGCCGCTCAGCACCGCTCATCCCGAGCAGCAGGAGCGGAAACTCCACGTTCTCGAATGCGGTGTAAACCGGCAGAAGGTTGAAGGTCTGGAAGATGAAACCGATGTGCCGATTGCGCAAGTCAGCGGCCATGCGGTGGGAGAGCGTTTCAATCCTCTGGCCGAGCACGGTCGCGCTGCCCGAGGTCGGCGTGTCGAGCGAGCCGATGATGTTGAGCAACGTAGTCTTGCCTGAGCCCGAAGGCCCGACCAGACCGGCGAATTCCCCGCGTCGGAAAGTCAGATTGATCCCCTTCAGGGCCACGAGTTCGTTCCGCCCCATCGGGTATTTCTTGACGAGGTCATTGGTGTTTATGACTACGCCGTTGTTCAACTGGTTCTGCATGTTGCCTCTTGTCCGTTTGCCACTGACAAATCCCTGTTAATGACTGAAGACCGCGGTCGCCTGCACGCCCTTGCCCGCAGCACTGCCGCCGGAAATCCCGAACTGCGCCGGTGTGTCCGGGTTCCAGAACGCGGCGACCGAAAACAGCCACTTGTCCAGCGTCCGCTGCCACGCAAGGTAGCGGTAAAGGCCCTTGCCGCGCCAGTCATAGAGCGCGATGCCGCGAAGGTTGTCGAGGATCCCGATCGGGTAGCTGAGCATGAGCGCCGACAGGTGCGCATCGGACGAGAAGCTGCGCCCGAACGGTTCGGACGCGACGCCGACCAGCATGTGTTCGGCCATCACAGCCAGCCCGTTGCCAACGCCGAACGTGTAGTCTGTGCCGGCCATGGCCGCGCGCGTCCACGATCCGCCCCAGCCTTCGCTTCCGATGACTCGACTGGTCACGTGGGTCAGAGTCCCTTCCACCCAGAGGCCGATTCCCACGTCCACCTTGGCGTCAAGCCCGAGCCGATCTTCCTCCTGCTCGTCCAACATCTCAGGTATCTTGATCACATGGCTGTAGTCCACGGTCCGGTGGTGGTAGGTAGCGGCCGCTTCGCCGCGTGGGAGAGGGATCTGCGCACGGCCGCCGAGTTCCGGCTTCCAACGCACCGAGCCAAGCTGCTCCCACCCTTTGGGTGAGCTATTGCCGAGCAGACCCCACGCCCAGACGTTGACGTTGTTCCTGAAGTAGTAGCGCGCAAGCAGGCCGTACACGCCGTCAGTCAGCTCAAGCGGATCGCGTGGGTCCACCCGGTCGAACCACATCAAAGGCCTGAGCAGGGTGGCCGACCCAAAGCTGATCTTCTGCAGGCCGGCGCGGACCTCGAATTGCGAGGACGACAACCGCACGAATCCACGGTACGGCTTGATTCGGGCGTCGACATCGGGCGGATCGAACGGGCGCGCATTGACCGACGCGAATCCGTTGATCGACGCTTCAGCATCGAAGGCGTACTCCCCGCTGGTGGGAATGGAGAGACGGACCTCGGGCAGATAGCGCAGACCGGTCAGGACTCGATACGAGCTGTCCCGGCTCGCGCCCAGCCAGCCTGACGCCCGTCCGTTGAAGTCGAACGTCGCGGCCCATGCGCCAGCAGATGTGACGACGATCAGCGCCAAGCTGAATGGTCCCGCAATGCACGGCACGCTCGGCTGTTTCATCGCGACCGTGTCCGCTTTCGGGGCGTGCTGTTACTCGCACCGGGCTTGCCCCTCCGCTCCCGGCTCATGGCCATCATCCCGGTAACGCCATACAGGAATAGCTCGGCCAGGTGTTCGGCATAGTGCTCGAAGAACGCATCGTCCAACCGGTTGGGCGGCACGACCCAATCGTGGGCGCCGCTGTGCTCGACGGCGAATATGCTCTCGAAGAAAGTCATAACCGCCATCGGCAGGGAGTGCATGACGGCGCTCATCTGCACCGGGTCGCCGACATCGAGCCCGAGCTTCCGACAAAGCCCGGTCATCTGAGCGTCGATTTCGGCCGTCCACTTGATTCTGAGCGCGACCGTGTCCGGGTCGTCCGGCGGCGGAAAAGTGTCGAAACCGACGAGCGCCAGCTCCGTGTTCTCGCGGAAGAAACGGACCATCCCGCGCGTCATATTGCGTACATGCTCCTCGGCTGACGTCGAGCAGTTCCCGGCCTCGGCCAGCAGTTTCGCGCAGCGCGCGTTGGCCTCGTTGATGATTGCGCGAAGAAGTCCGGCCTTGCCGCGGTAATAGTAGGAGACCGTTGACAGGTTGACGTTCGCCGCCGCGGCAATCTCGCGCACGCCGACCGCCGCGTAGCCCTTCCGGGCGAAGAGCGAAACGGCGGCATCAAACAGCCTCTGCTTGGGATCGGCATACTCCGGCTTCATGTTCGGCTTTCTCCTAATAGACGTTGATGGTCATACGTTTGTTTCAAACGGTCGTTTGAATTATAGGGCTTCGAAGGGCGCTGTCAACAATGTCGGCCGGGGGCGCGGACCGTGACCGCGCGCGACGCGGTCGGTCTGTTTCTCCCCTACCGGAGCGAGTCCCTGACCGTGAGGATGTGGGAGGCGGACCAGTCCGATCTCTTGCCCTTGGTGTCCATGGCCCTGGCCCGGACCGGGAATTGACCGGCGGCGCCCCACCAATGGGCCATCCCGACCGCAGTGCTCTCGGGGACCGGCGCGCTCCAGGCCGACATTCCGCCATCGCCCCAGTCGAACTGCAACATGATGCTGTCGCCGTTCGGGTCGGCGCCGGCGGTCGTGAACTCATAGACCGACTCGACGTACCCGGTGTCGGGCCCGATTGGCACCAACGGGATTCCAGGGGGCAGGTCGGCGGAATCCTCGACCACCACCACGATGTGAACATTTGACCAGCCCGACATCAGCCCCTTCCGGTCGCGCGCCCGGGCAATGACTGAGTATTCGCCGGTCTGCAGCCAGGCGTGCGACGCTGCTACCGCGGCGCTTTCGCGCACCATTCTAGTCCAGTCAGACGTATCGCCGTCGCCCCACTCGAACTGCAACTGGACGCTGTCGCCGTTCGGGTCACCGGCCAGGGCTGAGAACTCGTAGGTCAAGTTGAAGTAGCCGGTGTCCGGGCCGGTTGGGGTCGACGGACTTCCCGGCGGGACATTGACGGTGTCGGCGATGGCGATGGCGTGCCAGTTGGACCAGCCCGAGACTGCGCCCTTCTCGTCCCTGGCCTGGGCTGATATCCTGAAGTCGCCGGCTGCCGGCCAGGCATAGGTCAGCGTTATCGTGTCGCCGGACCGGAACAAATCGCTCCAGTCCGAGGTGTCGCCGTTGTCCCAGTCAATCCGCACGGAGACACGTTCGTAATCGGTATCGCTCGCCGTGACCTTGAAGGGACAGTTCACTCCCACTTTGCTGATCACCGGGCCGGCCGGCGGCGGCGGCGTGGCCGGACTGACGTTGGTCGAACAGCCTGCTGCTGCCAGACAGATCACCGCAACAATGGCTGCGGCAAGACTCCTGATACTGCTGCTCATCATGCTAGATGTTAGGCGTCCCCCTCCGCTTGTCAAATCCGCGTTCGCGCCGGCGCCCTAGGGAATCGACGTAATGGTCCACAGACCGCCGTGGCCATCGGGCAGGAGCCTGACCGGCCGGATGACCGCTCTCGTCGGCCATGCTCGGAGAACCCTGGCCAGTACACTGTCCGTAGATGGTTCGTTGATCTCATCCCCATCATAGAACGCCAGCGCTCCCGACCTGGTGGCCGCCGGTATCGAGTCGGTTCCATAGGTCAATTCACGTACCGAGCGCAGTTTCCAGGAGTAGGACTGGCCCAGCAACATCGTGAAGTAGTCCAGCCGTCGTGCCGATACCACGGTGACATCGGCATGGCCGTTCCCAACAAGCTGCTTCAGAGTGTCGGCAATCGGTTCGTAGGCGGCAGCTCGCACCTTGTCGCGCCGGGCAATGCGAACCGCTCGGGCGAGTTCCTGCGGACTGAAGCTGCTGAGCGCGACCGCTCCCGACAGCCCCAAGGCCAGCACGAACCGGCGCGGCGTACGACCACCGAAGAGCAGGAACGGCGCTGAAGTCGAAAACAGCACCAGCAACACGGCGGAGGGGTATTGAAACCTGCCCATCTGCACTACGCGCCCGACCAGCGAGATGACCCACGAGGCGATGATTGGCAGCAGCAGCGCGATGGCGACAACCACTGCCAGCAGCCACGCTGGATAGCCTGACCGCTCATCGCTCCTCGGCCGCCGGACTTTCCGCCACACCCATACGCCCAGCCCGACCAGGCCGACCAGCAACGGGACAGCGCCGGTCACGTCGATGATCTCGGCGGGCATGCCCGCCCAGAAGCCGCCACCGATTGCCGTCGAAATGCCGGAGGCGACCCGATAGTATGACGTCAGGTGCAGGGAATAGAGCCAGTCGCCGGTCATTGCCCGGTCGAAGACAACCCAGATGAATGGCGCCGAAAAGGGCAGCAGCGACAGAAAGTTGAACCGCCGCCTGGCCAGAAGCATCCACAACAGCGGAATCGGCGCCAGGGGCCAGGCCTCCGGCCGCAGCAGGCAGGCGGCGAAGACAATGAACGTCGCCAGGCGCAGCCTCCCGCCGGCAAATGCGGCGAGTGCCGCGAGTACCAGCGCCACGTGAAAGGGCTCGGTCCCGCCGACCAACGCCCAGCCAAATAGTCCGCCTCGGAACACGAAGATAGTCAAGGCTGCGATCAGGCCGGGCCAGTCGCTGCCGGTTAATGACCGGCCCAAGCGGACCAGCGCGGCCACTGACAGCCCGACCATGGCGCAGACCGCGATGTAAAAGACGAGCCCTGAACCGAGTAACCCGGAAAGCACGACCATCAGGGGCTTGGGCGTCTCCAGTTGGAGTCGGTAGTGCGCGCCCAGCAGGTTCAGCCACATCAACTGGTACGGCCCCTTCGGCGCAAGCAGGCGGTAGCTAAGTCCCAGCACTGCGGGCAGCAGCAGGTACACCACACCCGCAACAAAGCCCGCCGAGACCTCGATCCTGCGCGACAGCCAGCGCATTACGCCCGGCGACGGGCCGGATGGCCCTTCAGCCGTCATCTGTTCCGCGAGTTCGCTTCCATCCCCGGCGGTTGGCGGACAAAGACCTCGCCGAGCGAATCGGCGTATTCCAGGTGCCAGTCCCTGGCTTCACTGACAACGACCGCCAGCGGGCTG
Source organism: uncultured bacterium (assembly GCA_964485845.1). GTDB lineage: Bacteria > Hydrothermota > Tepidihabitantia > Tepidihabitantales > Tepidihabitantaceae > UBA2258. The sequence goes on from CAZAKP010000063.1 coordinate 5,909, forward strand.
CCCGGCTCGAGCAATAGCGTAGAGATGTTGTAGCTGTCAACGACATCGCGCCAGCCGGCCTTGGGTTTGAAGAGCTGCGAATGCGCCTCGATTGCCTCCGGGCTGAATCCGCCCTTGGCATCGAAGAAGAGCCTGCGGTCCGGCACCGCCCAAAGCAGATAGCCGCTCCACGTCTCGCGTACGAAAACATTGTCAGGGCAGCCGTGGTCTTCGACATAGCGGACGGCCGCAGCCGGGTATTGCGAGAAATCGAACTCCAGCTCGGCCGGTGATAGGCCCAGTCGAGCCGCGCCGGCCAGCGCAAGCGGGATGCCGACCGCCCAGAACCAGCCACCGGCAGACTCAAACGTGACGTCGAACTTACGCACGAAGCCTGAACGCCCGAGGCGAAGAACAAGGACCGGCACGAGCGTCCGGCCAAGGACAAAGACTGCGACCACGCCGAAAAGCGGCATGTTGCGGCTGCTGACTCCGGCCGCAATGGCAGTTGCCGCTGCAAGCAGCAGTATCGGCCACGGCTGCTTCCGCAGTGTCAGCCCGCAGGTGACCAAAGCGACAATGCCGCCCCAGAGCACCGCCTCCCAGCCCGATACGCCGGCCCATTCAGCCAGGCCCCGAAGCGTCTGCAAGGTGCGCACCGTCTCGAAGGGCATCGCGAGCATCCGCCAGCCGTACGGGTTGATGGCGATCGCGACAAGCGAAGTACCCAGACACGCAGCAAGAATCCGGCGGTCTCGGGCCTCGCGACACAGCAGCATGAAAAACAGGACCAGCAGAGGGCCCACGACGAATCCGGGATGCAGGTTGGCCCAGAGGGCAACGATGGACGGAATCAGCCAGATAGGGTTCCGGCGCCGCCGCCCGGCGCCGGCCTCGCCCAGGGTCCAGCCGGAAAGAATGTAGAGCTCCAGGGTGAAGAATGCCACGGTGAACATCGCCGGGCGCCCGGACAGGTAGGCGGTGATGGTGGCCAGACCCAGACAGAGCACGGCGAAGTTGACCAGCATATTAACGTTATTCCGTTCCAGCAGTTTGTAGAGGAAATAGAAAATGAAGCCGGCCACGACCGCGTTCAGGATTGCCGGGCCGGAACCGCCGACCCACCGGTAGGCCGCAAACAAGAGCGCCTGCGACAGCCAGGAGTAATCGTAGCCGAAGCCGGTGGCCCCTGAATAGTAGAAACGGCTGATGTCGGGGATCGCTCGATGGGTGACTATCCACCGACCGAGCGCCAAGTGCCAGAGAGTGTCAGGATTGTTGAGCCTGGCCAGCGTGGCGGCGAATGCCGCGATAGCTGCGCAGCCCCCGGGACTCGGCAGGAAGGCGCGGACCAGTAACCTGCGCAGGCGAGGTCTAGAGCTCAGGGTATGGGCAGCGTGACGACCAGGTAAATCCGGTGGAGGTAGTTCTTCAGCACGCCGGCAATGATCCGGGAGGCGGCGACCGCGGCAAGCGCGAGGGCGACCGCGGCGACCACATACTCAAGGGTCGTGACCGCGGTCTCGTCGCAGAACAGCTTCGTTGCGAGCCCGCTCAGCGCCTCACGCGGACGCTTGTCCGAACTGCCGCTGTGCGCTTTCATCGTATTGGCGCTGCCGATGCTTGTTCTCCCATTCGCAGTTAGCGGCGGCGCCGCTCCAGCATCAGTGAGGCCCAGCGGTACTGCGGCGCGTTGACGTCCAGGTAGTCGGCTCGCATCTTCTCGAGCAGGGCCACTGCCTGGTCCCGTTTGCCCTGTTTGAGCAGCACAAAGGCGTCGGCCGAGTCAGCGCTGAATTGACGGGCGAGTTCGCGCTCCGCGGCCGTAACCAGATGTTGAACTCCCGTGCGGTCTGCCTCCCCGAGCCCGGCCAAGGCCTTTTGCCAGTAATCTATCGCCAGGCCAAAGTTGCCGGGGAGTCGCTTCTCGTAGTAGTACTTCCCCTGTCTGAGGTCCTCGGCGACGCTGTCGGGCATGGTGCCAAGTTCCAGTCTCTCCCACAAGACCGGCACCGCCGGAAGCGACTCCGGCTCCACCTGCGGCTTGGCGTGTTTCACCAAGCCCGCCTTGGCGGCAAGCTCCGGCAGGAACTCCTTTCGCAGACTCGGCACCAGGGCAACGACCGCGGCAAGCAGAATGAGCGCAAGCAAGGCGATGCCGGCCAGCCTGCCGACCTTGCCGGGACGCTTCGCGGCGACCGGCTCCTCGAAGGTCGCCAACTCTCCGGCGCCGGAGACACCGGAATCGAGTTCGGTGAGGTCAGAATCCTCGATCATAACGCACTCGCTGCGCCCGACGCCTGAAACTGGAAGTAAACCGGCCCGAGAACCATGATGAAGGTCGCTGGGAAAACGAAGACGAAGAGCGGCAGCAGTATCTTGATCGGCAACTCGTGCGCTGCCTTCTCCGCCCGGTCGAAGCGACGGGCAAGCATGTCGCCCGATGCTGTCTTCAACACGGGCCCCATGCTCGCGCCGGTTTCCGTAGCCTGCACTACCACGTTGGCGAAGGTCGTGAAGTCCGGCAGGTCAACCTTGTGGGCCATCTCCCGCAGGGCCTCAACCCGAGTCTTGCCTACGTTTACGCTCCGGAGAAACGTCTGGAACCGCCAGATCAGCGGACCGGGCTCGAGCACCTCGGTCAGCCTCAGGACGGCCGAGTCAAAGCCCATCCCGGCCTCCACCGAAAGAGCGAGGAGGTCCAGGAAAGCCGGCAACGCCCGGAGGAAGTCGTGCTCCTGCTTTCTCACCGCCGCCGACAGGCGCATGTCCGGAAACACGAGGCCCATGAAGACAACGGCGAGCGCGATTAGCGGGTTCGAGACACCGACGGCGTACAATAGCACTGCAAGTCCGATGGCAATCACCAGGGCACCTGCCTTGATGGCCAGAAACTCGTCGGCGGTCAGCTCGAACCGCAGGCCGGCCCGCTCGAGCTGGTGCGCGTACCGCTCCCTGAGTCCCAGCAACTGGAGGTGGTGCGCGTAGCTGGCGACCTGTCGGACTAGCGGACGGGCAGACTGCCAGAGCTCCGGAGTCCGTTCATCCGACTGATCCGGCTTGTCTTTCGCTCGCTTCGACCGCTGCGACATCCACCGTATACCGAGAAAGGCCGCGACAACAATCAGTGCGAATGCTGCAAAGACCATAAGCCTCCTATACGTCGATGGCGACTATCCGGCGTATTACGAGCCAGCCCAGACCCTCGAGGACAACGATGATGACGAGCATTATCTGCCCCGTCGTGCTGGTGAACATGGGCTTCATCATAG